>NZ_JAVTWB010000168.1:0-7294 GCF_032229525.1 Accumulibacter sp.
GGGGTCGTCTCAGAAAACGGAAAATAAAGCACGCTAAGCCGGTTGCAGAGGCCGTAGCGGCCTGAACTTCCCCGCGCCGATCTTGGCGCTGCTGCGCCATAGGTAATCACCGGTCAGGTTGATGTGCTCCCAGCCGAGTGGCGACAGGTACTGCAATAGCGAGTCATCGACGGCATGACCATTGCCGCGCAACGCATGCGCCGCACGCTCCAGGTAGACCGTGTTCCACAGCACGATGGCCGCCGTCACCAGGTTGAGGCCGCTGGCCCGGTAGCGCTGCTGCTCGAAACTGCGGTCACGGATTTCACCAAGGCGGTTGAAGAACACGGCACGGGCCAGCGCATTGCGCGCCTCGCCCTTGTTCAGCCCGGCATGCACGCGGCGGCGTAGCTCGACGCTTTGCAGCCAGTCGAGGATGAACAGCGTGCGCTCGATGCGGCCCAACTCGCGCAGCGCGACGGCCAAGCCGTTCTGGCGCGGGTAGCTGCCGAGTTTCCTGAGCATCAGCGAGGCCGTCACCGTGCCCTGCTTGATCGAGGTGGCCAGCCGCAGGATTTCGTCCCAATGGGCGCGGACGTGCTTGATGTTGAGCGTGCCGCCGATCATCGGCTTGAGCGCGTCATAGGCGGCATCGCCCTTCGGGATGTAGAGCTTGGTGTCGCCCAGGTCGCGGATGCGCGGCGCGAAGCGGAAGCCCAAGAGGTGCATCAGGGCGAAGACGTGATCGGTGAAGCCCGCCGTGTCGGTGTAGTGCTCCTCGATCCGCAGGTCGGATTCGTGGTACAGCAGGCCGTCGAGCACGTAGGTTGAGTCGCGCAGGCCGACATTGACCACCTTGGTGTGGAATGGCGCGTATTGGTCGGAGATGTGGGTGTAGAAAGTCCGTCCTGGGCTGCTGCCATATTTTGGGTTGATGTGCCCCGTGCTCTTTGCCTTGCTAGCGGTTCGGAAATTCTGTCCGTCCGATGATGATGTGGTGCCATCGCCCCAGTGCCCGGCAAAGGGATGCCGAAACTGAGCGTTGACCAGTTCAGCCAACGCTGTCGAGTACGTTTCGTCGCGGGTATGCCAGGCTTGCAGCCAAGCGAGCTTCGCGTAGGTCGTGCCGGGGCAGGACTCGGCCATCTTGGTCAGGCCCAGGTTGATCGCGTCGGCCAGGATCGTGGTCAACAACAGGTTCTTGTCCTTGGCCAGATCGCCCGATTTCAAGTGCGTGAAGTGCCGGGTGAAGCCCGTCCACTCATCGACTTCGAGCAGCAGTTCGGTGATCTTGACGTGCGGCAGGACCATGGCTGTCTGGTCTATCAGCGCCTGCGCGGTGTCGGGCACCGCCGCATCCAGCGGCGTGATCTTCAAGCCCGACTCGGTGATGATGGCATCCGGCAGGTCGTTGGCTGCCGCCATGCGGTTGACGGTGGCAAGTTGTGCTTCCAGCAGCGTCAGCCGCTCATGCAGATATTGTTCGCAGTCGGTGGCCACGGCCAGCGGCAATTCGCTGGACTGCTTGAGGCTGGTGAACTTCTCGGGCGGTACCAGGTAGTCCTCGAAGTCCTTGAACTGGCGTGAACCCTGCACCCAGATGTCGCCCGAGCGCAGGGAGTTCTTCAACTCGGACAGCGCGCACAGTTCGTAGTAGCGCCGGTCGATGCCGGCGTCGGTCATCACCAGTTTCTGCCAGCGCGGCTTGATGAAGCCGGTCGGTGCATCGGCTGGCAGCTTGCGGGCGTTGTCGGTGTTCATGCCGCGCAGCACCTCAATGGCATCAAGCACGTTTTTGGCGGCAGGCGCGGCCCGCAGCTTGAGCACGGCAAGGAATTCCGGTGCATAGCGGCGCAGGGTGGCGTAGCTCTCGCCGATGCGATGCAGGAAATCGAAGTCATCGGGTTGCGCGAGCTTCTGCGCCTCGGTGACGCTCTCGGCAAAGGAATCCCAGGACATGACGGCCTCGATGGCGGCAAACGCATCGCGGCCTGATTGCTTGGCGTCGATCAGCGCCTGACCGATGCGCCCGTACAGACGTACCTTGGCGTTGATGGCCTTGCCTGACGCCTGGAACTGCTGCTGATGCTTATTCTTGGCAGCGTTAAACAGCTTACCCAGGATGCGGTCGTGCAGGTCGATGATTTCGTCGGTGACGGTGGCCATGCCCTCGGTGGCCAGCGCCACGAGAGTGGCGTAGCGCCGTTGCGGCTCGAATTTGGCCAGGTCGGCGGGTGTCATCTGGCCGCCCTCGCGGGCAATCTTGAGCAGGCGGTTCTGGTGAACCAGCCGCTCGATGCCGGTAGGCAGATCGAGTGCCTGCCATGCCTTGAGGCGTTCGATGTGTTCCAGCATATGCCGCGAATTTGGCTTGGCCGGAGACTGGCGCAACCAAGCCAACCAGGTCGTCTTGCCGTTGTCCCGGCGCTTGAGCAGATCGTCGAGGCGGCGGCGATGCGCGTCCGCCAGTGGTTCGGCCAAGGCGTCGTAGATGCGCCGGTTAGCACGGGTGATCGCCTCGGCACTCGCCCGCTCGACGGCGTTGAGGGCGGGCAGAATGACCGACTGCCGCCGCAGGTGCCCGATCAAGGCGCTGGCCAGCACGATGCCTTTGTCGGTTTGCATCGCCAGCTCGGTCAGCATCTGGACGGCCTGCCGGTAATGGCTCATGGTGAAGGGCCGGAAACCGAACACGGTTTGCAGCTCGCTCAGGTGCTCGCGCCGGGTCTGCTCCCGCTGGCCGTACTCGTTCCAGCTTTCGACGCCGACCTTGAGCTGGTCGGCGACCAGCTTCAACAAGGGCGGGAACGGTAGTTCAT
This sequence comes from Accumulibacter sp., assembly GCF_032229525.1. Taxonomy (GTDB): domain Bacteria; phylum Pseudomonadota; class Gammaproteobacteria; order Burkholderiales; family Rhodocyclaceae; genus Accumulibacter. The sequence continues at coordinate 2,799 of NZ_JAVTWB010000168.1, forward strand.
CGACGCCCAGGATGACGCCGGGAAAGCGCAGGTAACAGAGCTGCACCGCGAAGCCCAGCCGATTGGCTGGCCCGCGCCGCTGTCGGATGATCGAGAGGTCGGTATCGTTGAATGTGTAATGTCGGATCAGGTCGTCCTTGGAGTCCGGCAACGCCAGCAGGCTTTCCCGCTCGGCGGCGGACAGGATGGAACGACGTGGCATATTTACTGATCCGTTCTCAAGTATTGATACAGGGTTTCGCGACTGATTCCGAATTCACGAGCAAGCTTGGTCTTTTGCTCGCCAGCCTCGACACGTTGGCGCAGTTCGGCAATACGCTCAGACGACAGGGATTTCTTCCTGCCACGGTAAGCCCCGCGTTGCTTGGCGAGCGCAATACCCTCGCGCTGACGCTCGCGGATCAGGGCGCGCTCGAACTCGGCGAACGCGCCCATCACCGAGAGCATCAGGTTCGCCATCGGAGAGTCTTCGCCAGTAAAACTGAGGTGTTCCTTGACGAATTCGATATGCACGCCGCGTTGTGTCAGCGTTTGCACGATCCGGCGCAAATCATCGAGATTGCGCGCCAGGCGATCCATGCTATGCACCACCACGGTGTCGCCGGTGCGGGCGAAGCTTATCAGCGCTTCCAGTTGCGGACGCTTGACATCCTTGCCGGATGCCTTGTCGCTAAAAGCGCGATCAACCTTGACGCCTTCCAGTTGCCGTTCCGGGTTCTGGTCGAAGGTGCTGACCCTGATATACCCAATGCGCTGTCCAGTCATGGAATTCCCTGCAAAATGTCAGGGAAGACTCTATGACCTTCAACGAGATATGTCAATAAATTCAAAATTCAATCCTATCCTGACGCAATTTACACATGGCATCTGACATCAGGTTAGGGTATGCCTCAACCTGACGGCGGCGAATCACAAGCGTCCGGTTTGACGCTGGTTTCGGTCGCAGTGCTGGCCCGCGCCTGGAAGCGCTGATAGCACTCCAGCCCGCAGAAATGCTCCACGTACTCGGCCCCTTCCGGCGTGAAGGCGGCATCGAGCGGGATTTCCTTGCAGCACACGCAGCAACTGGTGCTCGGTTCATTGGCGTTCATGGTGGTGTTCCTCCATTGGTTGACGAAGCCGACGAAGGCCGCCGCCGGCATCGGCCTGGCGAACAGGAAACCCTGCACCGTGTCGCAACCCGCCTGCCGCAACCACGCAAGGCAGTCGGGTGTTTCCACACCCTCGGCTACCACCTCCATTGTCGTTTTCAGAAGACGGCTGCACTGAACGTCAGAAGCCGACTGCACTATAGCAGCGGAGGGGTTGGATCCATCAGGCAACGACGGGCTGCTGCCGGCCATCAGCGGACGCAGGGAGGACTTTCCGCAACCGGCCGTTCGATGCGGCACCGATGGCCTTCGCGCAGGGGTAGTGAATCCGCCAGGATTGACTTGCGCTGCCCTACCTCTCACTAGTGAGGGGCGGCAGCGCATCAAGCGGTGAGCGCACTCCGGCACCGCCAACTTTCAGCACATGCGTGTAAATCATCGTCGTAGAGACGTCGGAATGGCCGAGCAGATCCTGCACGGTTCGAATGTCGTAACCGCTGCGGAGCAAGGCCGTCGCGAACGAGTGGCGGAGGGTGTGCGGTGTGGCGGGCTTCGTGATGCCTGCTTGTTCTACGGCACGTTTGAAGGCGCGCTGAAAGGTCTGGTCATACATGTGATGGCGACGCACGACACCGCTCCGTGGATCGGTCGAATGCGTGTGCTGCGCAAAAACCCAGAACCACGGCCAGGAATGCCCGGCGCGCGGATACTTCCGCTCAAGGGCGTCGGGAAGCGCAACGCCGCTGCGGCCCTCGGCCTGGTCCTTCAGCCACCATGCCCGTGCACGCGACAGCTGCTCGCGCAGGCTGGGTGCCAAGCTCTCGGGTAACATCAAGGCCCGATCCTTGGAGCCCTTGCCCTCCCGCACGATGATCGTGCCGTGATCGAAATCCAGATCCTTGACCCGCAGTTGCAAACCCTCACTGATCCGCATGCCCGTTCCATACAGAAGCTGGGCGAACAAACGATGCTCGCCTTCCAGAAAACCGAGGATGCGAACCACTTCATCCGGGGTCAGCACCACCGGCAAGCGCCGCGACGGCCGAGGTCTTCCGATCTCCTGAAGCCAGGGCAGATCCGTGCACAGCACCTTGCCGTAGAAGAACAGCAAGGCCGCCAATGCCTGACGATGCGTGGAGACCGAAACCTTGCGCTCGTTCGCCAGCCAGGACAGAAATGCCTCGACTTCGCTGCTGCCCAAGGTTGCCGGGTGACGCACACCGTGGAAACGGATGAAGGCACGAACCCAGTGGACATAAGCCTGTTCGGTTCGTAAGCTGTAATGCAAGTAGCGTATGCGCTCACGCAACTGGTCCAGAACCTTGACCGAACGCAGCGGTGGTAACGGCGCAGTGGCGGTTTTCATGGCTTGTTATGACTGTTTTTTTGTACAGTCTATGCCTCGGGCATCCAAGCAGCAAGCGCGTTACGCCGTGGGTCGATGTTTGATGTTATGGAGCAGCAACGATGTTACGCAGCAGGGCAGTCGCCCTAAAACAAAGTTAGATGCACTAAGCACATAATTGCTCACAGCCAAACTATCAGGTCAAGTCTGCTTTTATTATTTTTAAGCGTGCATAATAAGCCCTACACAAATTGGGAGATATATCATGAAAGGCTGGCTTTTTCTTGTTATCGCAATAGTTGGCGAAGTAATCGCAACATCCGCATTAAAATCTAGCGAGGGCTTTACTAAGCTTGCCCCTTCCGCCGTTGTCATAATCGGTTATGGCATCGCATTTTATTTTCTTTCTCTGGTTCTGAAATCCATCCCTGTCGGTGTTGCTTATGCAGTCTGGTCGGGACTCGGCGTCGTCATAATTACAGCCATTGCCTGGTTGCTTCATGGGCAAAAGCTTGATGCGTGGGGCTTTGTAGGTATGGGGCTCATAATTGCTGCCTTTTTGCTCGCCCGATCCCCATCGTGGAAGTCGCTGCGGAGGCCGACGCCATGGTGACGGTGTTCGGCATTCTGAATCTCACCGAGGACTCCTTCTTCGATGAGAGCCGGCGGCTAGACCCCGCCGGCGCTGTCACCGCGGCGATCGAAATGCTGCGAGTCGGATCAGACGTCGTGGATGTCGGACCGGCCGCCAGCCATCCGGACGCGAGGCCTGTATCGCCGGCCGATGAGATCAGACGTATTGCGCCGCTCTTAGACGCCCTGTCCGATCAGATGCACCGTGTTTCAATCGACAGCTTCCAACCGGAAACCCAGCGCTATGCGCTCAAGCGCGGCGTGGGCTACCTGAACGATATCCAAGGATTTCCTGACCCTGCGCTCTATCCCGATATTGCTGAGGCGGACTGCAGGCTGGTGGTTATGCACTCAGCGCAGCGGGATGGCATCGCCACCCGCACCGGTCACCTTCGACCCGAAGACGCGCTCGACGAGATTGTGCGGTTCTTCGAGGCGCGGGTTTCCGCCTTGCGACGGAGCGGGGTCGCTGCCGACCGGCTCATCCTCGATCCGGGGATGGGATTTTTCTTGAGCCCCGCACCGGAAACATCGCTGCACGTGCTGTCGAACCTTCAAAAGCTGAAGTCGGCGTTGGGGCTTCCGCTATTGGTCTCGGTGTCGCGGAAATCCTTCTTGGGCGCCACCGTTGGCCTTCCTGTAAAGGATCTGGGTCCAGCGAGCCTTGCGGCGGAACTTCACGCGATCGGCAATGGCGCTGACTACGTCCGCACCCACGCGCCTGGAGATCTGCGAAGCGCAATCACCTTCTCGGAAACCCTCGCGAAATTTCGCAGTCGCGACGCCAGAGACCGAGGGTTAGATCATGCCTAGCATTCACCTTCCGGCCGCCCGCTAGCGGACCCTGGTCAGGTTCCGCGAAGGTGGGCGCAGACATGCTGGGCTCGTCAGGATCAAACTGCACTATGAGGCGGCGGTTCATACCGCGCCAGGGGAGCGAATGGACAGCGAGGAGCCTCCGAACGTTCGGGTCGCCTGCTCGGGTGATATCGACGAGGTTGTGCGGCTGATGCACGACGCTGCGGCGTGGATGTCCGCCAAGGGAACGCCCGCCTGGGACGTCGCGCGGATCGACCGGACATTCGCGGAGACCTTCGTCCTGAGATCCGAGCTCCTAGTCGCGAGTTGCAGCGACGGCATCGTCGGCTGTTGCACCTTGTCGGCCGAGGATCCCGAGTTCTGGCCCGACGCCCTCAAGGGGGAGGCCGCATATCTGCACAAGCTCGCGGTGCGACGGACACATGCGGGCCGGGGTGTCAGCTCCGCGCTGATCGAGGCTTGCCGCCATGCCGCGCGAACGCAGGGGTGCGCCAAGCTGCGGCTCGACTGCCACCCGAACCTGCGTGGCCTATACGAGCGGCTCGGATTCACCCACGTCGACACTTTCAATCCCGGCTGGGATCCAACCTTCATCGCAGAACGCCTAG
>NZ_JAVTWB010000169.1:0-7293 GCF_032229525.1 Accumulibacter sp.
GGGGAATGTCGCCGGAGGTCCAGAAGCGCGTGTTCGAGCCCTTCTTCACCACCAAACAGGTTGGCCAGGGCACCGGTCTCGGTCTTTCGATTTCCTTCGGCATCATCGAAAGACATCACGGGCGCATCGATGTCCGCTCGCAGCCTGGCCGTGGCACCACTTTCCATATCACCCTGCCGATCGATGGCAGCCAGAGCAGCGTGACGTTGGCATGACTGGTGAGCACGGCACCGCGTCCCGAGTATTCGTGGCGGGTCACCAACAAGGACAAACCTCATGAGCTTCATGAACTGGAGTAGGCACTTCGTCACCGGCATCGAGCTCGTCGATGCCCAGCATCGCGGGCTGGTCGATCTGATCAACCAGGTCGCACCGCTGCTCAGTGGCGACGAGGGGATGGCCGGCAACGAGGCCCGCAGCTTGCTCGATCGACTCTCGGAATACGCGGTGACACATTTTCGCGATGAGGAAGCCATCATGCGCGAAGGGAACATCGATGAGGATGACTTCGCCCATCACATTCGCAGTCATCAGGGTTTCGTTGAGGAGGTGGCGCTGATGCAGGGCCAACTCGACGACGTCGGTATGTACAACGGCCGGGATCTGCTGCGCTTTCTGGCCAGCTGGCTGACCTTCCACATCCTGATCGAAGACCAGTTGATGGCGCGGCAACTGCGCCTGGTCGCTGCCGGACATGGCGCGGTCGAAGCCGCGACCCTGGCGCGCGAAGAAAAGGAGGATTCGGCGCAGGCAGTGCTCACTGACGCATTGGTCGAACTGTTTGCCGTGGTCTCGCGGCGCAACCGGGTGCTGCGCAGTACCAATGAACAACTGCAGGCGACGCAGGAAAAGCTGGCTGAACTCAACGCCAGTCTCGAACGGCAAGTGGAGCAGCGTGGCGGCGAGTTACAGGCGACCAATGAGGAATTGCTGCGCGAGCAGGCAGAGTTGCAGCGGGCGATGGAAGCCGTCGAACGGACCCAGGGCCGCCTGCTGCAATCCGAGAAGATGGCGGCCGTGGGACAGCTCGCGGCCGGTGTCGCCCACGAGATCAACAACCCGATCGGTTTCGTCAGTTCCAATCTGGCGTCGCTCAAGCGCTACGTCGAGCGCCTGCTCGGCGTCATCGACGCGGCCGCGCCGGCGGTGGCCGCGCTGGCCGCCGCTCACCCGGCACGGCTGGCCGCCGAGCAGGCCTTGCAGGAAGCCGAACTCGATTTTCTGCGCGAGGATATTCCGGATCTGATCGGTGAGTCGGCCGATGGGCTGGCGAGGGTGCGCAAGATCGTTGCCGACCTCAAGGATTTTTCGCATGTCGAGGAAGCCGAGTGGCAGGAGGCCGACCTCAACCGCGGGCTGGAGAGTACCCTGAACGTGGTCTGGAACGAACTCAAGTACAAGGCACAAGTGGTCCGCGACCTCGGCGAGCTGCCGGCGGTGCGCTGTATTCCGGCGCAGCTCAACCAGGTATTCATGAACCTGCTGGTCAACGCCGGGCAGGCCATCGAAACGTCCGGCACGATCACCCTGCGCAGTGGCCACGAAGGTCGCCACGTCTGGGTCGAAGTCGAGGACACCGGTGGTGGCATGCCGCCCGAAGTGCAGAAGCGGATTTTCGAGCACTTCTTCACCACCAAGCCGGTCGGCACGGGCACCGGGCTGGGCCTGGCGATCTCCTGGGAAATCGTCCAGCGCCACAACGGCAGCATTGCCGTCGACAGCCAGCTGGGGCAGGGCACGCGCTTTCGCATCCGGTTGCCGATCGCCGGACCTGATCAGGTCGAGGAGGCTTCGCCGTGAGCAGTCCCGCGACTCCCGCGACCCCCGCGACCCCGTACCAGTCGATCTACGATGCGCTGGGCCTGATGGTCATCCGCGTCGATGCTCAGCTCAAGGTCTGGTATGTCAATACCTTCGGCCTGCGCCTGCTCGGCTTCAACCGGCTTGGGCAGGTTTTCAGACGTCCGCTGGTCGAGGTGCTCGGTGCGGGTGCGCAAGCATCCCCCGAGTTTCTTGCCGAGGTTCGCGATAGCGCTGGCCACGCTGGCGTTCGCCAGGCGGAAACGCCGCTGACGACGAGCGACGGCCGGAAACTATGGATTTCGTGGTCGATCGAATGGCGCGCCGGTGCAGACACCATTCTCGCGCCAATCTTCCTCGTCGGCAGCGACGTCACGCGCGTGCACGAAAGCCTGCAGTCGGCGTTGCTGTTTCGCGATGTCGCGCACAACTGCCCGCTATCGATCATGATCACCGACGCCAATCTGGCGATTCTCTTCGCCAACCCCGCGGCATTGGCGATGAGCGGCTATGCCGCCGAGGAGGTCCTGGGTCGCAAGCCGGCGAAGTTTCGCTCCGGCCTGACACCCGACGCGACCTACCGCGACATGCACGAGGCACTCAATGCCGGTTCAAGCTGGAGCGGCGAGTTCGTCAACCGGCGCAAGGATGGCGGCATCTATACGGAGAAGAAGACCATTTTGCCGATCGCCGGCCAGGACGGGCAGTTAGCCTTCTACTTCGCTATCGGCGAGGATCGTTCGAAACAGCAGGAGTTCGAAGGGCGGCTGCAGGATCTGATGAGCACCGATGCGCTGACCGGCTTGCGCAATCGATCCGGCTTTCTCAGCGAGCTGACGCGACTTCTCCAGCACGCCGAGGGAGACAAGGCAGGCGTCGCCGTCGTTCATATCGACATCGACGACTTCGAGAGTATCAACCGCGTGCTCGGGCACGAGTATGGCGACCGCGTGCTGGTCGAGATCGGGAACCGGCTTGGCGATATTCTGCGCGAGGGCGATGTGCTCGCCCGCCTCGGTGGCGACGAATTTGGCGTCTTGCTGACTATCCCGGGGTCACCGTCGGCCGGCAGTTGGGACGAGATTGCGGAGCGTTTACTGGCCGCTCTTCGTCCGGCGCTGGTCGCCGGCGAGCAAGCGATCGAGGTGACACCGTCGATTGGCTTCGCCTGTTTTCCTGACGATGGTACGGAACCCGGCGAACTTCTGGTGTGCGCCGCCAGTGCGACGCAAAGGGCCAAGCGCGAAGGAGGTGATACCGCCGCCCGATTCGATCGCGCGCTGAGCAGCGAAAATTCCGAACGCCGCGAATGGCTCGCCGAGTTGCGTCATGCCGTCGAGAAGAGCGAGCTGCTGCTGCATTATCAGCCGCAGCTCAGCCTGCTGACTGGTGCGGTGATCGGCGTCGAAGCGCTGCTGCGCTGGCAGCATCCGGCGCAGGGTTTGATCCCACCCGGTCGATTCATCCCCATGGCCGAGGACAGCGGGCTGATCGTCTCGATAGGCGAATGGGTGGTCGCCGAAGCCTGCCGGCAGATGCGCGAATGGCTCGATGCCGGCGTGCCGCCGATCAAGGTCGCGGTCAACCTGTCGGCGCGACATTTTCGCTCCGACAATCTTTGCCGGAGCGTCAGTGACGCTCTCGCCGTCCACCAGATTGATCCGCGAACGCTGGAGCTCGAGATTACCGAGGGGGCGATGATGGACGATGTCGGCATCGCCGCGAGGGCCATCCAGCGTCTCAAGGAAATCGGCGTACGGCTCTCGCTCGACGATTTCGGCACCGGTTATTCGTCGCTCGCCTACCTCTCACGCTTCCCGATCGACGTCGTCAAGATTGACCAGTCCTTCGTTCGGGAGATCACCAGCGATCCCGGCAACGCCGCCATCGCCCAGGCGATCATCGCCATGTCGCACAAGCTCGGCAAGGTCGTCCTCGCCGAAGGGGTCGAGACCGAGGAGCAGATGCACTACCTGCGGCGCAACGATTGCGACGAGATGCAGGGCTATTTCTTCTCGCGGCCGCTTCCCGCTGAGCAACTGGCCGTACTGCTCGGCACTGGCAAGCGGCTCGATTTCGGCACCGGAACGGACGCTAGCCAGTCGACCGTGCTGCTGGTCGACGACGAGCCGAGCATACTTTCCGCGCTCAACCGCCTGCTGCGGCGCGAAGGCTATCGGATTCTCATTGCCGACAGCGCCGATGCCGCCTTCGCCGTCCTGGCGCGCGAGCCGGTCGAAGTGATCCTCTCCGACCAGCGGATGCCCTTGATGACCGGAACCGAACTGCTTTCTCGCGTCAAGACGCTCTATCCGAGGACGGTGCGCATGGTGCTTTCGGGTTACTCGGAGATCACCGCGGTCACCGACGCGATCAACAAGGGGTCGATCCACCGCTATCTGAGCAAGCCATGGGACGACGAGCACCTCAAAAGTGAGGTCCGCGACGCGTTCCGCACCTGGAAAGAGCGCTTCGGCAAAGACGGCGCCGCGTAGGGCGCGACAAGCGCGTCGGCCATCGCGCCGGATACGCTTCAAGCGCTCGTGACTTCCTCCATGGCGAGCAGGATCAATGGCTGCTCGCCAGTGATGCGGCGGGCGTTGAGCACCATTTTGAGGTGGCCGACGCCAGCGAAGTCATGTTCCACCGTGAAGTCCTCGATCGCCTGGTCGCGCGGCAGGATGTTGGTCAGCAAATCGCGCAAGGCCGGGATGTCCCACTGCCTCTCGCCAAGATCGTACAGCCGACGGCCGATCGTCTCCTGCGCGGAGACCCGGAAGCGCTTGTAGAACGAGCGGCTGGCGGCGACGACCGAGAGATCGCCAGCGAGTACCAGCAGGGGTTCTCGCACCGTATCAACGACACTTTCGGAAAACAGCCGCGCCGCCGAGACCCTCGCTTCCGCCTCGACACGGTCGCTGATGTCAGCAAAGGTGATCACCACGCCGTCAATCGTCTCGTCGCGCGTGCGGTAGGGTTTCAGGCGGGCCTGATACGAGGTGCCATGCACCGTATGCACCTCCCGCTCGCAATGCTGCTGGGTATCGATCACCGCTTGCGCGTTGCCCAGCAGGTCGGCTCCGACGATATCGCACTTGATGTCGGCCAGTGGCCGGCCGACGTCGTTGGCCGTCAGCCGAAAGAGCAACTTCATTTCGTGCGTGAAGCAGCGGATATGCAAATGCTGGTCGAGGAAGACAATGCCGCCGCTGACGTTGTCGATCAGGTTCTTCAGGTCGTTCTGCGCCTTGGCCAATTGGTCGACGGTGGCCTGCAACTCGGCATTGACCGTCACCAGCTCTTCATTGATCGACTGTAGCTCCTCCTTGGAAGTCTCCAGCTCCTCATTGGTCGATTGCAGTTCTTCGTTGGTCGATTGCAGCTCCTCGTTGGTCGACATCAGTTCCTCGTTCGAGGCCTGCTGGCTTTCGATCGTCGCCTGCAGGTTCTCCCAGGTATGCGCGAGGTCGCGCTCGAGTTCCGCGACGCGCTGCTCGTCCGCTGCTCCGTGGCCGGGGGTGTGGTCGCTCGATGGGCCCGGTACTGCGGGCAAGACGTCCTGGAAGCTCACCAGCAGCAACTGTTGACTGCTGTCTCGGCTGGGTAGTGGGCGCACACTCAGGCTGACCCGCTGCAGCTTGCCGTCAATCCTCGCCGACAGCTCTCGCCCTGTGGTTGCTGTGCCTTGCTCGGCAGCGCCGAGCAGCGCGGCACGCAGTTCGAGTTGCAGATCATCGAGGGCCATTTCGACCACGTTGAGGGTCGCCCTTCCTGGCGCCGGGCGCAGGAACCTGCCGGTGTCGCCGTGCACGAACAGGATCGCGCCCTTGGCGTCGGTGACCACGGAGGCTGGTGCGAACGATTGCAGCAGGGCGCGCCGGGTGAGTTCCGCGAGATTGGTCTGCCCGGCTTTCGTTGCCACCTCCTCGGGCGGTCTGGCACCGCCCGCAATCGGCCACGAGAGCTGGCCAGCGATGAATGCGCGGCTTGAGGCAGTGCTGTTGATCGCACGGTAGATCTGCCACTTGCGGTTCAGCGGGGTGAACAGTGCGCCATGCTCGCCGATACTCTCGGCTGGCGACAGAAACAGCACGCCGCCGAGTTTCAGCGCGTAGTGAAGTGCCGGTATCAGCCGGTTTTGCAGTGCCGGCTCCAGGTAGATCATCACGTTACGGCAACTGATCAGGTCCAGCCGGGTGAACGGCGGATCCTTGATCACGTTCTGGGCGGCGAATACGATCATTTCGCGCACTTCCTTCTTGATCCGGTAGCCGCCATCCTCCTTCTGGAAGAAGCGTTGCAGCCGTTCCGCTGTGAGATCGGCAGTGACGTTGAGTGGGTAGAATCCAGCGCGGGCGACGGTGATCGCTTCCTCGTCGAGGTCGGTGCTGTAGATCTGGACCTTGAGGGCTTTCGGCGCCTGCTCCATGCTCTCGCGTATCAGCATGGCAATCGAGTAGGTTTCCTCGCCGGTCGCGCAGCCCGCCACCCAAACGCGCAGCACGTAGTCGGCTGGTTTCCCGGCCAGCAGATTCGGAATGATTTCCTGTCCCAGAACCTCGAAGGCTTCCGGGTCGCGAAAGAAGCTGGTGACGTTGACCAGCAAGTCCTTGAACAGCGCCTGACTCTCGGCAGGATGTTCCCTGATATAGCTGACGTAGGCGTCCATCCCGGTCAGCTGATGCTGCACCATCCGCCGCGCGATACGGCGGCCGATAGTGCCTTTCTTGTAGAGCGAGAAATCGTGGCCGGTGGCTGCCAGGAGCAGCGCCAGCACGGCGCTGGTATCGTCTGCAGTGGCTGCGGGGGTGGTCGTGGCGTCCGCCGTTGTTTGTGATTCGTCGCCGGTAGCGAGCTGACGTAGGCTGGCCAGTAGCATGGTCGGTATGTCTTCGACCGGCAGGACATGGCTGGCATAGCCGGCCCGGGTGACGCTCTCCGGCATGCCGGCGAACTTCGCCGAGGCCGGCTCCTGGGCAAAGGTGATGCCACCGGCGCCGTAGATGGCGCGTAGCCCCAGGGTGCCGTCGGTGCCGGTGCCGGAAAGGATGATGCCGACCGCGTTAAAGCGTCGTTCGTCAGCCAGCGAGCGGAAGAAGGTGTCGATCGGCATCCGCTGACCACGCGGCAATTCGGGTGTGGACAGCCGCAGGCGGCCGTTGCAGAGGGTCATGTCGTGGTTGGGCGGAATGACGTAAACCGTATTCGCGGCCGTGGCCATCTGGTCTTCAGCCTCCAGCACCGGCATCGCCGTGCAGCGTTGCAGGATCTCGGAGAGCAGGCTCGCGTGGCTGGGGTCAAGGTGTTGCACGAGCACGAAGGCGAGACCGCTGTCCCCTGGCAAATGGCGAAAAAATGCCTCGTAGGCCTCCAGTCCGCCGGCGGAGGCGCCAATGCCGACAACCGTCGGGCCGGCCGGTGAGGTGGGCGAGGGGGCCAGGGGGGAGGGGGGAGGGGGGAGGGGGGAGGGGGGGCTGCCGCAGCTGCTTCCGG
>NZ_JAVTWB010000170.1:0-45511 GCF_032229525.1 Accumulibacter sp.
GCCAGCAGGCCGCCGACCTGGGCATCGACACCGAACATGGTGGTGCGCTTGCTCGACTCAAAGCCGGCGAACACCTGCGCGATGACCAGGAAGGTCACCAGGCCGATGACCATCGACACCAGGATTTCGATCAGTCCGAAGCCGGCGAATCTGGCAACGGCGGGTGGGATTGAAGGGCGCATGGTCTATCCCGAAATCATGGTGGAGGTGGAAAAACTGTGCACCTGTGTTTCCTGCGGCGCTCGCCAGCAGACCGTAACCGTCACTTCGCCGGTGCCGCCATTGGCCAGGATCTGCGCGACGCCATTCGGCAGGGTGCCCAGCACGGTGCCTTTGCTGCTGCTGTTGCCGATCCAGTTGGTTACCGCGGCCAGGGCCGATGCAGAGACGGTGAAATTGCAGGTCCCCACCGTGACGGGATTGTGCGCATAGTTGGCCAGGTTTGCCCGATCGACCCACATCTGACCGATGATTTGGTTGGCGAGGTAGCTCGCTTCGGTGCGCAGTTGCGCATCACCCGCGTTCTTGATGGCGTTGGCTTTGCTGCTGACCAGCGCGAGCAGCGCGAAAGCGAGGAGAAGCATCGACACCAGCACTTCGATCAGCATCATGCCGCCTTGTTTTTTCATATCAGCACCCCAGCGGCGAGTTGGCGATCAGGAGCGCCGGGTCGCACAGTCGTAGCGCGCCGCCCTGTCCGATGGTGACCCGCAGGGGGCGGTTCGATCCGGCGCATGAGACATTGATGTTGACGACGTTCGCGGGCACCGGGTTGAGCAGACCGAGTCCACTGAAAATCAGGTTGTCCGCGTTGGCGTTGACTACCGTACATGCGGCTTCATTCCTGCTTCTGCCCTGCACGAAATCGGCGGCTGTATAGGTGCCGCCGGACTGAAATAGCCGAACCACCCAGTTCCTGCCAGCCGTCGCAGCGACGATCGAATTGACGTTAGCCACGATTGGATCGGTGTCGGTCAGTACGAACTGCACCCGGCGGTTGAGGCGAATCGCTTCGGTTTTGGCGAGCATCAAGCCACCCTGGATTGAGTCGGCGCTCGAACGCACCCGCGAATTGGCGACCCAGGGTCCGTAACTGTTCACTCCGACGCCAAGGAGAATGCCGGCGATGGCGACGGCGATGATCAGCTCGATCAGGGTCATGCCGGATTCCCCTCCTGTCCCCGGACAGCCCGATTGCGGCCGACTCATCAGCATTCACTCCCGGCCACCAGCCAGCAGGCTTTGGCCGGCGAAGGGACGACCCCCTTGAATTTTGTGCTGGCCCTGGCGTTGCTCTGGTTGAGGGTGTAGGTGTAATCGGCTGCCGACCCCAGACCGGCACCGGCCAGATTGGTGGCGGTGAGGGTGTAGGTCTGCTGGGTGTTGGCCGTGGCACAGGCCAGCAAGAAATATTTGGTGGTCGGCATCGCAACCCCGCAGGTCGGGTCGGCGGCACCATAATTGCGGTTGTCCTGGTAGAACTGCTCCATCCTGACCCGTTGCTCACTGAGGCTGGTCTGAACTTCGGTGAGCTTGGAGCGTCGGATATACTCGGTGTAGTTCGGGATGGCGATCGACGCGAGGATGCCGATGACCACCACGACAATCATCAGTTCGATGAGGGTAAAACCAGCTGGCTTCAATTTCACGGGAGCGCTCCGGAAGAATGCGACTGGTTCTCAGGCTAGCACCGGGGGCGGCCAATTGCTGAAAACACTGATCGAAGGTCGATTTACCGCGACGAGCGGTGCCTTCATCCATACTTTGTGAGGCGGCGAGCGCTTGGTGCTGTCGACAGGTGGTATCGTTTGGGCACGGCGCAGATGGGCACAGCGAGGGTCGAAAAGTGTCGAAAAATTTTACACTTTCCGGACGTAAGGAGCGGCCGAACCCCGGAAATAGCGAGACATATCAATTAAAGCAGTCTATTGTATTATCTGGCATCGTTATTGCTTTAAAGAAATTAACTGGTGATAGTCAGCCGGTAGCAGTTTTGAAATTCCACTTCAACCTCTCAAGGAGATGGCAATGCGCATTCTGACGACACTCATGCTTTCCCTCGCGGCGTTCTCTGCACACGCCATTGACACCATCCCCGGAAACAACGTTCCGGAGCCGGGCACCCTGGCCCTGCTGGGTTTGGCCGCGGTGGTCGGGCTGGTTGCCCACAAGCGGCGGAAGTAAGCCGCCACTCGAGAGAGTGTGGGTCGGAGAAGGGCGGGCGCAAAGCATCCGCCCTTCTTTGCGTTTACCAAGACAAGATCGGTCACGCCCAGGTCCAGCGCGCCGGACGTTTCGTCGGAGGGGGCCAGCAGGTCGTACAGACGTGACCGTGTGAACGCTTCGCTTCCCGACATCGGAGCAATCCAGGTACGCAGGTGTGGCCACTGTCGCCACGCCGCCGATCCCGGCGACCACGCCGCCCGCGGTGAGCAACGCCAAGCCGTGTCGACGATTCCTACGCATTATTACCTCCGGGACAGCATCGACGGAAGTTGGCGGTTTGGCTGCCTCGATTGCGGAAGTGGCTCACTGGCCGGCTGTGTGCTTCAGGTCTGGACACATCGGACCATGCGGCCATCATGAACATGCCTGGCTCCGCGGGCGATCTTCTTGCCCAAGCGGGCATGCGCTGTCGAAACACCCCCGAGCCCCTTTCCGCGCAGGGGGAGAGCGGAGACTGGTGAGTGGCGGACGCGACGCTCAGGGTAATGCCTGCCGCCAAGATCTCGCCGGACCCGGGGTGACCACCGGCGCATGGTGGCGGACGAGCGGCATGGCGGCTGTCACGGCCGGCAGTAGAATCAAGTTTCCACCGACTCCGGCATCGTTCTTGGGCACAGTGCACTACTTCTTGACATCGCTCGTCTCGGACAGCAGGTCGGCGCAGAAACAGTGGCCTGGGCCGTTGTTGGCGCTGGCGGCGTCGTTGTCCTTGCATCTGTTGGTGTTGGCCATTTTTCACGCTACTCCTGGATCGGCAGGTCACGGTTTGTCCAGGCCCGCGACGTCGGCCGTGGTGGTGACGCTGGCTGGTTCTGCTTCCCGGGAAGTTGTGGAAACGGTCGCTGCGCCGGACCGCCCTGTGGACTCGATCGAGCCGGTGGCGTCTGGTGTTCCACGTGCTGCTCACCGACTGGCGCCGTCTTTACCGGCAGTCGAGTCGCCGGTTCTTTCCCTGAACTTGCCGCTGCACTCATGGTACTTCGCGCGTTCCGAGCTGACCGTTCCCCCTGCACTAGAGGACGAACCGGTGATTCTCGCGCCGGAGGAGCGTGCTGGCGATGCCTCATCGACTGGCAAGACGGTGTTGCGGGTTTTCGTTGGCGCCGACGGTTCGGTTGACCGCATTGAAGTTGCCAGCAGCAATCTGCCATTGGCCTATGACGCCGCGGCGGTCGCCGGATTTTCGCGCGCAAGATTTCGTCCGGGGGAAATAGCCGGTGTGGCGGTGGGCAGCGAGCTTCGTTTCGAGATTGCCTTCGAGGACGGCGAAAGCGGCGCCAGCAATGGTCCAGGCATGCTCGCCGGCGGCGAGCTGCCGGTCGGTCGTCACGTTTTGCAGCAGTCTTCTCGGGCAGCGGCGGAGGCGAGCCAGGATGATCTGCTGGTGTCCTCTGCTGTGCCTGGGCAGCGCCCAGGCAGGTAGCCGGTGAGTACTGCCTTGGCTCTTTACGACTGCAGTTCGCGCGGTAAGGCGAAGGTGACGTTCTCCTCGACACCGTCGAGTTGCTCAAGCTTCCTCGGTCGGCCAGCGGAGAGTCGGTCGACAACGTTCTGGACCAGCACTTCCGGTGCCGATGCGCCGGCGGTGACGCCGACCCGGCTGGCGCCATCGAGCCAGGCGGGGTCGATGTGCTCGGCCTGGTCGACCAGGTAGGCACGGCTGCCGCGCAGTTCGGCGACTTCACGCAAGCGATTGGAGTTGGAACTCGATGGGCTGCCAACGACCAGTACGACTTCGCTTACGCCGGCCAACTGCTTGACGGCATCCTGGCGGTTCTGTGTCGCGTAGCAGATGTCGTCCTTTTTCGGACCGATGATCGCCGGAAAACGGTCCTTCAAGGCGGCGACGACCTGTGCAGCGTCGTCGACCGACAGGGTGGTTTGCGTGACGTAGGCGAGCCGGGCAGGTGTCCTGACTTCCAGTTGCAGCGCGTCGGCGACGGTTTCGACGAGATACATCCCGTCGCTGCTCTGTCCCATGGTTCCCTCGACCTCGGGGTGCCCCTTGTGGCCGATCATGACGATCTCGCAGCCGTCCTTGCGCATGCGGGCGACTTCCAGGTGTACCTTGGTGACCAGTGGGCAGGTGGCATCGAAAACCTTCAGTCCACGGCTTTCGGCCTCGTCGCGAACGGCCTTCGAGACGCCGTGGGCACTAAAGATGACGGTATTGCCGGCCGGCACGTCGGCCAGGTGGTCAACGAAAACGGCTCCCTTGGCGCGCAGATCGTTACAAACGAACTGGTTGTGCACTACTTCATGGCGAACGTAGATCGGCGCTCCGTATTTTTCCAGGGCGCGCTCGACGATGGCGATGGCGCGGTCCACACCGGCGCAGAAGCCGCGGGGATTGGCGAGGATGATTTGCATGGGGGCCCTCACATGATGGCGATGACGTGAACTTCGAAGCGGATCGCCTTACCGGCGAGCGGGTGGTTGAAGTCGAAGAGGGCGCTGGTCTCGGTCAACTCGCGCAGGAATCCGGCAAAGCTGCCGGCCCCATCCGGGGAGTTGAATTCGATCAGCGAGTTCTCCCGGAGTTCAAGCTCTGGTGGTAGGGCGCTGCGCGCGATGCGCTCAATCAGGCGCGGGTTGTGCGGCCCGAAAGCTTCTTCGGCCGTCAGCTGGAAGACACGGCGTTCACCCGCCGACAGCCCGATCAGGCAGTGTTCGAGCGTTTCAGCCAGTTGCCCGCTGCCCATCTGCAGGGTCGCCGGTGACAGGTCGAAGGTGCTGACGTAGTCCGTGGCTTCGAGGTCGGCGAGGCGGTAGTGCAGCGTCAGGTAGCTGTCACGGTCGACCGTTGGATGGTCGCCCGGGCAAGGTTTGAGAGTCAGAATCGTTCCCCCTGGCGTCGTTGGGCGGTATCAGGCCGATCGTGCGGTTTGCCGGCCAGCTGGTCCCAGATCATCAGCGTCGCCCCGATGCTGATGGCCGCGTCGGCGACGTTGAAAGCCGGCCAGTAGAAGCCGGCGGCGTGCCATTGAATGAAGTCGACGACGGCGCCGAAGCGCAGGCGGTCGATGACGTTGCCCACAGCACCGCCGAGGATCAGGGTGAGCGCCAGCGACAGGCGGAATTCACCGCTATGGCGGGGCAGGATACTGATGATCCAGGCCGATATGCCCAGCGCCAGGGCGGAGAAGAACCAGCGCTGCCAGCCGCTGGCATCGGAGAGGAAGCTGAATGCGGCGCCGGCGTTGAAGGTCAGCACCCAGTTGAAGAAGGGGGCGACATAGATCGAATCGCCCGGCTGTAGCCAGGCGAGGACCAGCCATTTACTGAGCTGGTCGATCACCACGACGACGCCGGCCAGCCACAGCCAGCGCTCAATGTTACGCGAAGGCACGTGTTTCACCCCCGCCGTACAGGTTGCTGATGCAGCGGCCGCAGAGACCGGGCTGGTCGGCGTCGCTGCCGACATCTTCGCGGACGTGCCAGCAGCGTTCGCACTTGGCCGACGCCAGCGGCGCGCAGAGCAGTTTCTCGGCAGCGTCGTGAACGACGGCGGTCTGCGAGCAGATGAGCACGAAGCGCAGGTCATCGCCCAGTGAAGTGAGGATGTCGTATTTCTCGCCAGTGCAGTGCAGGCGTACCTCGGCCTGCAGGGAGGAGCCGATCTTGCCTGCGATGCGCAGCTCTTCGAGGGCGCGCATGACGTCGGCGCGATAGCCACGGATCTTGCCCCATTTGTCGAGCAGTTCACCCTCCGATGCCGGTGTCGGTAGTGGCTGCCAGGTGTGCAGCATCACCGACTCGTTCTCGTCGCCGCTCTGGATGCGCCAGATCTCGTCGGCAGTGAAGGAGAGAATCGGTGCCATCAGCTTCACGAAGCACTGCAGAATGTGCCACAGGGCGCCTTGCGCCGAGCGCCGAGCGGTCGACCCGGCAGCGGTGGTGTACAGGCGGTCCTTGAGGATATCGAGGTAGAAGCCGCCGAGGTCCTCGGAGCAGAAGGTCTGCAGCGACTGGACGACACGGTGGAACTCGAAGCGGTTGTAATCGGCTTCGCATTGCGCCTGCAGCTGGCGGGTCATGGCCAGCGCGTAGCGGTCGATTTCCAGCCACTGTTCGACTTCCAGCATGTCGCGCGTGACGTCGAAGTCGGCGGTGTTGGCGAGCAGGAAGCGCAGCGTATTGCGGATGCGGCGGTAGGACTCGACGACGCGCTTGAGGATCTCGTCCGAAATCGTCAGTTCACCCGAGTAGTCGGTGGCGGCAACCCACAGGCGCAGGACTTCGGCGCCCAGGGTGTCGGCGATCTTCTGGGGCGCGATCACGTTGCCCCTGGATTTCGACATTTTCAGGCCCTTGCCGTCCACCACGAAGCCGTGCGTCAGCAAGGCGTTGTAGGGAGCACGGCCGTCCATCGCGCAGCCGGTCAGCAGCGAACTCTGGAACCAGCCGCGGTGCTGATCGGAGCCTTCGAGGTAGAGATCGGCAGGGTAGGCCAGTTGTCTTTGATGCGAGCCGCGCAGGACGCTCGAGTGCGTCGTGCCGGAGTCGAACCAGACGTCCAGAGTGTCGCTCATCTTGCGATACTGGGCGGTTTCGGCGCCGAGCAGCTCACTGGCGTCCAGCGCGAACCAGGCTTCGATGCCCGCTTTCTCGACCCGCTGGGCAACGGCCTCGATCAGTTCTGGCGTGCGCGGGTGCAGCGCGCCGGTCTCACGATGGAGGAAGAAGGGGATCGGCACTCCCCAGTTACGCTGCCGGGAAACGCACCAGTCAGGGCGCGTTTTGATCATCGCCTCGAGACGGGCACGGCCCCAGCTGGGGAAGAACTGTGTCTCGTCGACAGCGCGTTCCGCGGACCAGCGCAAGGTCGGTTCCTCTTCGCTGTTATGGGTAGGCGAATCGTCTGACGGTGTCGCGCGTTGCTCCATGCCGATAAACCATTGCGTGGTGGCGCGGAAAATAATCGGTGTCTTGTGCCGCCAGCAGTGCGGATAGCTGTGTTCGATCTTCGCCGATTTGAGCAGGTGGCCGCTGGCTGCAAGTTCCTGCAGGACCAGCGGGTTGGCTTCCCAGACGCTTCTTCCGGCCAGTTCGCCGACGCTCAGGGCCGGCGTACCGGCGAGGAATCGGCCGTCGTCACCGACCGGATTGTTCACCGGCAGGCCGTAGACCTTGCCGATCAGGTAGTCGTCGGTGCCGTGCGCCGGGGCCGTGTGCACCAGCCCGGTACCGGCTTCGACGGTAACGTGCCGGCCGCAAATGATGGCCACGTCGCGCGCCTGGAAGGGGTGCCTGAGCAGAACCTGTTCGAGTGCTGCGCCTTTGGCGGAGCCGAGCACGGTGCCGCTCAGCCCGTAACGCTGCAGGCAAGTGTCGGCGAGGTCGCGCACCAGGATCAAGGCGCCTTTGGGCGTATCGATCAAGTCATAGTCGAAGTCCGGGTGGGCGCTGACCGCCTCGTTGGCCGGCAGGGTCCAGGGGGTGGTGGTCCAGATCACCGCAAAGGCCGGACCACGAAGATGGGTCAGGCCGAACGCCCTGGCCACCTTGTCGGCGTGATTGGGATGCACCTCGAAGGCGACATCGATGGCCGCCGAGGTCTTGTCTTCGTATTCGACTTCCGCTTCCGCCAGCGCGGAGCCACAGTCGAGACACCAGTTGACCGGCTTGAGACCCTGGTAGAGGTAACCTTTTTCGAGGATCTTGCCAAGCGCCCGGATTTCGTCGGCCTCGGTCTTGAAGTCCAGAGTCAGGTAGGGGTTATCCCATTCGCCGAGGATGCCAAGGCGTATGAAGTCCTTTTTCTGGCGTTCGACCTGCTCGCCGGCAAAGGCGCGGCATAACGCGCGTACTTTGTCGCCGGCAATATGCTTGCCGTGCAGTTTCTCGATCTGATGCTCGATCGGCAGGCCATGGCAATCCCAGCCCGGCACGTAGGGGGCGTCGAAACCGGCCAGGGTCCTGGCGCGAACGATGATGTCCTTGAGGATCTTGTTGACCGCGTGGCCGATGTGAATGTCGCCGTTGGCGTAGGGAGGGCCATCGTGCAGAACGAAGCGCGGCCTGCCCTGCGAGGCTTCGCGTATGCGTTCGTAGAGCTTGCTCTCCTGCCAGGCGGCGACCCATAGCGGTTCGCGTCGGGCGAGGTCGCCACGCATCGGAAACGGCGTGTCGGTGAGGTTCAGGGTTTTCTTGTAGTCAGCCATCGTGTCGTTCTCACAACTGAAAGTAGGCTTGCGCGGTTTTGACGTCGCTGGCGATCTGTGCCTTGAGGGCGTTCAGGTCGGCGAATTTCATTTCGTCGCGCAACTTGTGCAGGAAACGGACGTTCAGATGAGCACCGTAGATGTCGGCAGAGAAATCGAACAGGTGGACTTCGAGTAACGGTCGGGTCACCTGGTTGGCAGTCGGGCGGTAGCCAAGATTGGCGGCGCCTTGGTGCGGGCCGCCGGGGAGTCCCTTGACTTCGACTGCGAACACACCCTGCAGGGGCGGTCGCTCATGTTTGATACGGATGTTGGCCGTGGCGAAGCCCAGTTGCCGGCCCAACTGGTCGCCACGCACGACCCGTCCGTCGATCGAGTAGGGGCGGCCGAGCAGACGGGCGGCGTGTTCCAGCCTGCCGCCCTGGAGGGCGTCACGAACCGCCGAACTGGAAGCGCGCTCGCCATCGACGGTGACACTGTCCATCGCGTCGACCTGAAAGCCGAGCCTGGCGCCGGCATCGCGCAACAAACTGAAGTCGCCAGTGCGCCTGGCGCCAAAACGAAAATCGTCGCCGACGATCAGATGCCGTACTCGCAGCGCGCGAACCAGCACGCGCTCGATGAATTCGTCGGCACTCAAGGCGGCAAAGCGGGCGTTGAAGTGACCGACGTAAGCCAGGTCGACGCCGTCGTCGGCGATCAGTTCGAGTTTCTCGCGCAGCGTGGACAGGCGCGACGGTGCCGATTCCGGCGCAAAGAACTCGCGTGGATGCGGCTCGAAGGTGAGCACTGCCGCCGGCAAGCCAGCCTCTGTCGCAGCAGCCGTCAGGCGGGCGAGCAGCTGGCGATGGCCAAGATGAACGCCATCGAAGTTACCGATGGTCAATACCGTGGCGTTGTGTGCCGGCTGTGAAAAACCGCGATAAACGAGCATCGGGAACCAGGGCTCGAAAAAACGTGCAATTATAACCAGTTTAGTGAGGCGCCTGCGGCTATCGACGGTGGCTCGGAGGTCTCGTGGCGATGACTGAAGCGGTCAGGAAAGGAGTGGGCTGACAGCCAGGGTGCCGTCTTCGCGCTTCCGCTGGCGTCGATCGGCGTGATTTGGCCTGACTTGGCGGTGGCTGTCGGTGATTCGCAGTAAGATGCGCAGCTTCTGTGTGTCGGGCGTGCTCGGTCGATCCGCTGCGACCTGCCAAGAAGTGCGCTAAAGACTGCTTCGGCGCGTGCGATCCAGGTCACCGCGACTGATCCGCCGGGCTTTCAACCCCGGTCGGCGGCCGCTGGCCGCTAGCCATTTTCGCCCAGTGTCCCTGTCATGAGTCACGGCAATTGCTACCATTGCGGCCAGTCAGTGCCGACCGGTGTCGATCTCGCAGTTGCGATCGACGGCCAGGCGCGCGCCATGTGTTGCGGCGGCTGTCAGGCCGTCGCGCAGGCCATCGTCGCCAATGGGCTGGCTGACTACTACCGCAATCGTGATGCCCTGCCGAACTCGCCACGCGAGGCGCTGCCAGAGATCGCCGGTGGCTTGCAGCTCTTTGATCACGCGGACTTCCAGAAGAGCTTCGTGCGGGTTCTCGGGGACGCTGGCGACCGCAGCGAACGTGAGGCGTCGCTGATTCTCGAAGGGATTACCTGTTCTGCCTGTATCTGGCTGAACGAGCAGCACCTGGCACGACTCGGCGGGGTCACCTCGGTCGATATCAATTACGCAACTAGACGTGCCCGGGTGCGCTGGGACGAGCGGCTGATCAAGCTGTCGGACATCCTGGCGGCGATCGCGGCGATCGGCTATCGCGCGCATCCGTACGACCCGGCGAAAAGCGAAGAACTGGCGCGTAAGGAGCGGCGCCGCGCGCTGTGGCGGCTGTTCGTCGCCGGCTTCGGCATGATGCAGGTGATGATGTACGCGGTGCCGCTGTATCTGGCCGGTGACGGTGAGATGACGCCGGAGATCGCGCAACTGCTGCGCTGGGCCAGCCTGGTACTGACGACGCCGGTGGTGGTCTACTCGGCGGCTCCCTTCTTTCGTAATTCCTGGCGTGATCTGCGACTTCGTCGGGTCGGCATGGACGTGCCGGTCGCGCTGGGGATAGGCGCCGCCTTTACGGCCAGCGTCTGGGCGACGTTGACGGCGAGCGGCGAGGTGTACTTCGACTCGGTGACGATGTTCGTTTTCTTCTTGCTCAGTGGGCGTTTCCTGGAAATGACCGCACGTCAGCGCGCGGTCAGTGTCACCGAGGCCTTGGCCAAACTGATGCCGGTAGCCGCTCGCCGTGTTCGTGCCTATCCTGACAACCGCGAGGTCGAACAGGTGCTGGCGGCGGATCTGCAGCCCGGCGATGTGGTGCTGGTCAGGCCGGGCGAGACGGTTCCAGCTGACGGCCTGGTGATCGAGGGTGAGAGCAGTACGGATGAGGCAGTGCTCACCGGCGAGAGTGTGCCGGTGAGCAAGTGCCCGGGAGCGGTGGTTACCGGCGGCGCGGTCAACATCGAAAGCCCCTTGCTGGTCGAGGTCAAGCAGGTTGGTGAGGCGACACGGCTGTCGGCGATCGTCCGCCTGATGGAGCGTGCTGCAGCGGAAAAGCCGCGAATTGTCGAGCTGGCCGACCGGATTGCCAGCCGCTTCATCATCGCGCTGTTGTTTCTGGCAGTGGCGGTGGGTATCACCTGGCTCTACCTTGATCCCGCGAAGGCGCTGTGGATTACGGTTTCCGTTCTGGTGGTCACTTGCCCCTGCGCACTGTCATTGGCAACGCCGGTGGCGCTGACCATCGCCAGCGGAGCAATGGCGCGGGCCGGATTGCTGGTGACCCGCAGCCATGCCGTGGAGACCCTCGCTCAGGCAACTCATTTCGTTTTTGACAAGACCGGTACGCTGACCACCGGCCGCATGCAGCTGCTGGAAGTGCTACCGCTGGGCGAACTCGATCGGGCCCGCAGCCTGGCGCTGGCGGCTGCTCTGGAAGGGGCGTCGGAGCACCCGATCGGCGCCGCCCTGCGTAATGCGGCCGCTGACCGGCAGCTGCCGGCCGTGGACTCGTTGAGCAATACGCCAGGCTGCGGCATCGGCGCCCGCCATGGCGGACGCAGCGTGCGCCTTGGACGGGTCGACTACGTCCTGGCCTTGCACGACCAGCCCCTGCCGGAATCGGCACAAGCCCTGATTGCCGGCGGCGATACGGTGGTTGCGCTTGGTGACGAGGCCGGATGGCTCGCCTTGTTTCGCATCGGCGACGATCCGCGGCCAGAGGCCGCGGCAATGGTTGCCGCCTTGAAGGCGAAGGGGAAGCAGGTGGTGCTGTTGAGCGGTGACGCGCTACCGGCCGTCCACCGCGTTGCGCAGGCTCTGGGGATAGAGGAGGTAATTGCGGGCGCCTCGCCACAGGCCAAGCACGACTACGTACGCCAGTTGCAGGCGAGCGGGGCGGTGGTGGCGATGATCGGAGACGGCGTCAATGATGCGCCAGTATTGGCACAGGCACAGGTCTCGGTAGCCATGGGCGGTGGCTCGCAACTGGCGCGTACGCAAGCCGACCTGGTGCTCCTCTCGGAGAACCTGGATCACCTGCTGCGTGGCGTTGACGTTGCACGCAGCTCGCTGCGCGTGATTCGGCAGAATTTGCTATGGTCTTTCGCCTACAATTTGCTGGCGCTGCCGCTGGCAATGACCGGCTTCGTGACGCCGTGGATGGCCGGTATCGGGATGTCCGGAAGTTCCCTGCTGGTGGTCTTGAATTCCCTGCGGCTGCAGAGAGCCGCCGCGAGCTGATCGCTGATGGAAACACTCTACCTGCTGATTCCGATCTCCGTCGTGCTGGTGTTCCTGATCGCCATTGCCTTCTGGTGGTCGCTGCGCAGCGGTCAGTTCGATGACCTTGAAGGACCCGCCTACCGCATCCTGATGGATGACGATAGCGCGTCGCCACCGGCGTCGGAGAGCGTTCCCGCGCCATCGCCATCCGACGAGAAGTCCGGGCAAGACTGAGCGAGATTCTCGGTGGTCGATGTGCGTCGCACTTGACCCAGGTCAAAATGATTGCTGCGCGGTCTGGTGATAATTCTTCCGTTGATGGCGCAAATGCACCGGCATTGGGCATTGGGCGCTGGGAGTGGTGTGATGCTTCTTCTCTGTTGGGGTTCGGGTGCGCTTCGGCGCACCCCTTTTTTTGCCCATAAGGATTCAATTATTCACTCGGCAGCGCTTCAGCCATGTCAAGTTTCTTTCCGGCAGGTTAAAATAGCACCCGCAAAATCAGTGCCGCAAACAAGGGCATTCAGGGCGGTGAGAACCGGTTTTCAGTCATAAACGAGGTGGGTCCATGTCGGAAACTCAGTCAACATACAACTACAAGGTGGTGCGGCAGTTTGCCGTGATGTCCGTCATTTGGGGCATTGTCGGGATGCTGGTCGGGGTGATCATCGCCGCCCAACTGGTCTGGCCCGAGCTGAATCTGGGGTTTCTGCATTTTGGTCGCCTGCGTCCGTTGCATACCAATGCGGTCATTTTTGCCTTCGGCGGTAGCGCACTTTTCGCCACCTCGTATTACGTCGTTCAACGCACTTGCCATGCGCGGATCTTTTCGGATCGCCTGGCTGCCTTTACGTTCTGGGGTTGGCAGGCGGTGATCGTTCTGGCGGCAATTACGCTGCCATTGGGAATGACCCAAGGCAAGGAGTATGCCGAACTCGAGTGGCCGATCGATATCCTGATCGCGGTGGTCTGGGTGGCCTACGCGGTGGTGTTCTTTGGCACCATCGCCAAGCGCAAGGTCAGCCATATCTACGTCGCCAACTGGTTCTACGGGGGCTTCATTCTGGCCGTCGCGCTGCTGCACATTGTCAATAGCGCTGCCATCCCGGTTTCGCTGACCAAGTCCTACTCGGCTTACGCTGGTGTTCAGGACGCCATGGTGCAGTGGTGGTACGGCCATAACGCGGTGGGCTTTTTCCTCACCGCCGGCTTCCTCGGGATGATGTACTACTTCGTGCCCAAGCAGGCCGGTCGCCCGGTGTATTCGTATCGTCTGTCGGTGGTGCACTTCTGGGCGCTGATCTTCACCTACATGTGGGCCGGTCCGCACCACCTGCACTACACGGCGCTGCCCGACTGGACGCAGTCGGTGGGCATGGTCTTCTCGCTGATTCTGCTCGCACCCTCCTGGGGCGGCATGATCAATGGCGTGATGACCCTCTCCGGTGCCTGGCACAAACTGCGCGACGATCCGATTCTCAAGTTCATGATCACCTCGCTGTCGTTCTACGGCATGTCGACTTTTGAAGGCCCGATGATGGCCATCAAGACAGTCAATGCGCTATCGCATTACACCGACTGGACGATCGGGCACGTGCACTCTGGTGCGCTTGGCTGGGTGGCGATGATTTCCATCGGTTCGATCTACTATCTGATCCCGCGCCTGTATGGCAAGCCAGAAATGTTCAGCGTCAAACTGATCACCGTGCATTTTTGGGTGGCAACGATCGGCGTTGTGCTTTACATCGCGTCAATGTGGATTGCCGGCGTAATGCAGGGCTTGATGTGGCGCGCGGTCAACGCGGACGGTACGCTGGCCTACAGCTTTGTTGAATCGGTCAAGGCCTCGTATCCGTTCTGGGCGATTCGTTTCGTCGGTGGCGTTCTCTTCTTTTCCGGCATGCTGATCATGGCCTACAACATGGTCAAGACGATCGCCGGTGGGCGAAGCGTGGACGATGCGCTGGTCCTGCTACCGGCTGCACACCACGCCTGAGAGGAATGAAATGAAATTTACGCATGACGCAATTGAACGCAACGTCTGGCTGATGGTGGTGCTGACCATTCTGGTGGTCAGCGTCGGTGGCTTGGTCGAAATCGTGCCGCTGTTCTTCCAGAAGTCGACCACCGAGCCGGTGACCGGGCTGAAACCCTATGATCCGCTGCGCTTGACCGGGCGTGACGTCTACATCCGCGAGGGCTGCTACCTCTGTCACTCGCAGATGATTCGTCCGTTCCGGGCGGAGACCGAGCGCTATGGCCATTATTCGGTCGCCGGGGAGTTTGTCTATGATCATCCGTTCCAGTGGGGATCGAAGCGTACCGGCCCGGATCTACATCGGGTCGGCGGCCGCTATTCGGACGAGTGGCACCGCGCACACCTGCACAATCCGCGCGACGTGGTCCCAGAATCCAACATGCCCGCTTTCGCTTTCCTCGAGAGCGCACCGGCCGATGCTGCGCTGATCGAGACCAAGATGCGCGCGCTGCGCAAGGTGGGGGTTCCCTACAGCGATGAAGAAATCGCCGGTGCCAAGGCGCAACTTGAAGGCAAGAGCGAGCTCGACGCCCTCATCGCCTATCTGCAGGGAATGGGCCTCGAACTGAAGAACGCGAAGTAAGCTCATGGATATCAATGATCTACGAGCCATCGTCACGGTCGTTTCGCTGCTGACCTTTTTGGGAATCGTGTGGTGGGCGTACGGCGTGAAAAGTAACAAGAAGCGCTTCGAGGAAGCGGCCATGCTGCCGTTCAGCGATGAGGAAGCGGATTGGGCCGAACTTGGCCTGGATCGCAACGGAAAAAGGAAAGCATCATGAGCGATTTTGTCAATCAGTTCTGGAACTGGTACGTCATCGTCCTGACGGCGGTCAGCATCGTTGCCTGTAGCGTCGTGCTCTGGTCGCAGAACATCTCGCCTGTCAGCGGCAAGGCGGCTACCACCGGTCACGTCTGGGACGAGACCCTCGAGGAGTACAACAACCCGTTGCCGAAGTGGTGGATGTGGCTGTTCCACATCACGGTCGTGTTCTCTTTGATTTACTGCGTTCTCTATCCGACGCTTGGCAGTTTTCAGGGCGTCCTGGGGTGGTCATCCGCTGGGCAGTACACGAAGGAAGTGGCCAAGGCCGATGCCGAGACCAAGCCGATGTACGACAAGTACCTGGCGATGGAGCTGCCGGCTCTGGCAGCTGACAAGGAAGGCGTCGAAACCGGCAAGCGTTTGTTCCTGACCTACTGCATGCAGTGTCACGGTGCCGACGCGCGCGGTGGCAAGGGTTTCCCGAATCTCGCCGACAACGATTGGCAGTGGGGTGGTGAACCGGCGGAGATCGTTGAAACGATCAGCAATGGTCGGATGGGGGTCATGCCCGCACACGCTCAACTTGGCGCCGAGACAATCAGGGATCTGGCCAACTACGTGCGCTCGCTGTCAGGCCTGCCGGTCGACTCGCTGCGTGCTGCCAAAGGCCAGGAGGCTTTCAACAGCGTCGGCTGTTCGGGCTGCCACGGTCCGGATGCGAAGGGCATGCACGCACTGGGGGCTCCCAATCTCACCGACTCGACCTGGCTATACGGCGGTTCGGAAGCAGTAATCACCGAAACCATCACCAAAGGTCGTAATAATCAGATGCCTGCTTGGCAGGCGTTTCTGGGGGATGCCAAGGTGCACGTCCTGTCGGCCTACGTACTCAGCCTGAGCAAAGGTAACGAAAGCAAGTAGCGGGAGTGCTGCTTGAGCGAGAGCGGCCGGTCGGTCGCTCTTTTTTCTTGCTGTCCGACCCGTTGCCAGCCGGTACCCTGGCTCTTGTGGTGCCCGGGAGAGCGACACCAGTGTCGTGATTGATGCGCGGTACCCAAACCAATCAGTCATACTCACGCCTTTCTTAAGGACAACGATGAAAAATTCCGCTACTGGTACACCGTTATTTCGTCAGCGCAGCATGGCCCTTGCCACGCTTGCTGCCGTCCTCCTGCTCGCGGGCTGCGCGAGCGAAAGTTCTGTCATGGGCAGCGGGGCAACGGTCACTGCCAGCGACAAGACGCGCATGACCGACAGCGGTTTCTTGTCCGACTACGCGCGCTTGAAGCCAGCCCCGGGGGGGGAGGGGGCCGAGTGCTGGCGGGATCCGAAACTGGACGCCAGAAAGTACGACAAGGTTCTGATCTCGCGCATCGTGGTGTCGCTGGTGCCACCCCGGGATAAAAGTGAGCCGCAGACCATCGACCCAAGTGATCTGAAAACGCTTACCGACTATTTTCATGATTCGCTGGTCAAGGCCTTGAAGCCGCAGATGCAGGTGGTCGACCAGGCCGGGCCCGGGGTGTTGGTGATGCGCATCGCGCTTACCGATCTGGTACCGACGAAGGTGAGCGACAGCCTTGCCGGGACACTGATTCCTTACGGCTTCGTCGTCGAAGCGGGCTCCGGTGCGGCAACCGGCCGGCCGGCCGGTTCAACCCCCTACATGGGTGAGACGGGTATGGAGATGCAGTTCCGCGATGGCGGATCGGGTGTCATCCTCGGTGAGTGCAGGGACACCGAGATCGGGCGCAAGTACGCGGCAGACGTCGATGGAAGTACCGTCGGCGCAGCGCAAACCTGGGCCAGCGGCTACCTGAATTCCTTTCAGGCCTGGTCTTACGCCAAGAACGCCTTCGACAAATGGTCACTGCTGGTTGCCAAGCGTCTCGGTGAACTACGCGGCGTCAGGCAGTAACCGAGCCAGCGTGCTGTGGCGGAGCGGGTGAATGGCGGCAGCTATCCCCTTCGCCGGGCGCGCGCCCAGCGCTGGCGCGTTGTCCGCAGGTGCGTGTTGCGGAGCCGAATGCGGCTTTGACGGCGCAGGCAGCAATCGCTCCGGGCAGGTGCCGCTCGGGTACGGCGTTGGCAAGCGGGCAGTGGTTGCCGGGTGTGCTGTGCTTCCGCTGTCCCGCCATGCCTGGCGGCAGGGTTGGGCGCGCTTTTTTTGGAAACGTACGCTGGACTTCGGGTCAAGACGTCTGAGCGAGCGCTGCCAAAGGCCTGCATACGGCCGGGTGCCCGAATCGCTCGCGTCGCTGATGCATATCAAACCCTGTTCTGATGCCGATCTGTAATATTAGAGTTTGGTGTAATTCTGAAATTGAGCGGAGCTTGGATCATGAATGAGGCGGCCAGCAGGAAGGCCAAGGAAATTCCCATCAACGTTGATGGCTTGTACGAGAAGCACAAGACCGTTCATGCTCGTACCGTAAGCGGCACCTTCAATAATTGGCGCTGGGCGATGGTTTTCTTTACCCAGGCTTTGTTCTATGGTCTGTGTTGGTTCGAATGGAATGGCCGGCAGGCGGTTCTTTTTCACATCGTTGAACGCAAATTCTACATTTTTGGTATGGTTTTCTGGCCGCAGGACGTCATCTATCTGGCGATTCTGCTGGTGATCTCGGCCTATGGACTGTTCCTCGTCACCGCCGTCGGGGGGCGCCTGTTCTGTGGCTATGCGTGTCCGCAGACCGTGTACACCGAACTCCTGACCTGGATCGAACGCAAGGTCGAGGGCGAACGTCCCGCGCGAATCAAGCTCGACGCACAGGCGATGAATCCGCGCAAGTTTCGGCTTAAATTAATCAAGCATTCTCTCTGGCTGCTGGTTGCGCTATGGACGGGGATTACCTTTGTCGGCTATTTCACGCCGGTCAAGGAGCTGCTCGCCGAAATGGCAGCGTTCCGGATCGGGCAGTGGGAAGCCTTCTGGGTCTTCTTCTACGCATTTTTCCTCTACATGATGGCCGGCTTCCTCCGTGAACAGGTCTGCAAGTACATGTGCCCCTACGCACGCTTTCAGGGCGTCATGTTCGATCCCGATACCTTGATCATCAGTTATGACCCCGAGCGTGGTGAGCCGCGCGGACTACGCAAGAAGAAGGGTGCTGGGGATGCGCCGCCACTTGGTGACTGTGTCGATTGCAGTATCTGTGTTCAGGTCTGCCCGACCGGTATCGATATTCGCAATGGCCTGCAACTCGAGTGTATTGCCTGTGCGGCCTGTATCGACGCCTGCGATCAGGTGATGGACAAGGTCGGTTCGCCGCGGGGTCTGATTCGCTACTCGACCGAGAATGCTCTGGCCCAACACTACACGGCGCGCGAGATCCTCGCGCACCTGTGGCGTTTCAGAACGCTCCTGTACACCTTCATCCTGCTGGCCATTATCGCGGCCGCGGCGTGGAGTCTCAGCCAGCGCGTGCCGCTGAAGCTGGACGTGCTGCGTGATCGCTCGACCTTGTCACGTGAGGCCACCGACGGACGTATCGAGAACGTGTTTACGCTGCGTATTTCGAATACCGATGAAGCGCCGCACCGCTATGTGATCAACGTTAGCGGCATCGATGGCATCGATATCGTCGGCGAGCGCTTCGTGGATCTTCCGGCAGCCTCATCGGACACCGTTGCTCTGTCGGCTCGGGTCGAGCCCGGGGCTGCGAAACCGGGTTCCCATCAGATCTTCTTCGAAGTCCGCTCGGAGAAGGATGATCAGATCTCGGTTCGCGAAAAAGCGAGTTTCTTCATGCCATGAAGAGCACCCACGCGACCGACAGCGGGCCATGGTACCGCGAGCCCTGGCCCTGGCTGATCATGCTTGGCCCGCTGGTGGTCATCATCGCCGGATTGGCGACGGCTTATCTGGCGGTGATCAGTAATGACGGCCTGGTGGCCGACGATTACTACAAGCAGGGACTGGCGATCAATCAACGCACCGAGCGTGACCAGCGCGCTGCCGAGTGGGGACTGGAGGCAGAGCTGATTCTGGGCGGGAACAACGATCGCATTCGCGTTCTGCTGCGCGCCAACGCGGGGACGCCACTGCCGGCTAAGCTCACTCTGCGCATTACGCACCCGACGCGGCCCGGATTTGACCAGAGCGTTTCGCTGCTCTCCGAAGGTGGGGGCGTCTATGGCGCCCAGCTGGTTCCGATACACGGCCGCTGGCGTGTTGTTCTTGAAGATGAGCGGCAGGAATGGTTGCTGGCGGGCGACTGGGAGAGCGAAAAGCAGCTGGCGTTGAGCTTGACGCCCTCTCCCCGGGCGGCGCCTGCCAAGAAAAAGGATTCAGCTAACAAAGAGAGGTAAGCGATGGCGTGGAATCTGCTGTTTTCGAGCGAGTACGGTCTGTTCAGCGTGTTTGTGATTGTCTTCTTAATCGGTATGGCGGTCTGGTTCCCGTATTTCTTCCGCAAGAAGATGCGCGAGGGCGAACAACGGAACGGGAAGTAGATCGCGGAAGGTGATCGCCGTTGCCGGCGGCGCCGAGACCAAGGACGCCGGTCGCATTCGTGGCAGGACAAACGCCGCGAGCGGCTGAAGACGCACACTCTTGGGGCGGGTCAGGGGTTTACCGCCGCGGGCCGAAGGTCGTCTTCGTGCAGCACGAAGCGACCCGCCTTGCGGTCAGCAAAGTAGGCCCGCAAGCAGAGGGTGACGCTCTGAAAGGCGAGCTCTCGCCAAGGGATCGCCTGCTCGGCAAAGAGGGCTGTTTCGAGTGTTTCAAGGCCGGCTGCGAAACCGGTATCAAGCAGGCGAGCACGGTAAAAAAGGTGTACCTGGTTGATGTGCGGGATGTTCACCAGCGAGAAAAGCGCGCCGAGTTCGATGCGTGCACAGGCTTCTTCAAGCGTTTCGCGCGCGGCGGCCTGACTGGTGGTTTCGCCGTTTTCCATGAACCCGGCGGGCAGCGTCCACAACCCATAGCGTGGGGCGATCGAACGACGACAGAGCAGGATCTGACCCTCCCACTCGGCAATACAGCCAACCACCAGCTTGGGATTGACGTAATGAATCGTGCCGCAGCGCGTGCACACGTGCCGCGGCAGGTTGTCGCCTTGCGGAATCAACAGGCTGACCTCGCCACCGCATTGACTGCAGAAATTCATTTCTTGAAGACCCTGGACGACTTCTTGAAGACCCGCCAAGTTTAGCTGATTCCGCTTGAATTGGCATTGGCTTGCGCGATGGCCGCCGGCTTACCGGTGTTGCCCAGCATGGCCCCGCGGTCATCGTTACAGGATTTGCAGGGAAGCGCCTTGAGCAGGGTGCTAATGATATCGGTGGTCGAAAGTGAAAAAGTGTTGTGCCGATGCTCGTCTTTGGCTCCTGCACGGTGTCTGCTGCGCGCAATCTGGCTACAATGCGCGACAATGCCAATGTTCGGGCAGCAGTGCTCGCAGAGCGCGCAATGACAAGGGGAGCCGGATGTTTCTGATTGTTGGATACGTGGTCATTCTGGTGTCGGCACTGGGGACCTACGCGGTTCACGGTAGCCTGGCGGCGCTGTGGGTGCCGCTCGAGTACATTGCGATCGTTGGTCTGACCATTGGTGGTTTTGTTGCGAGCAACGACCTGAAGATCATCAAGGCGACCATCGGAGCGTTGCCGGGAATCTTCAAAGGCTCGAAATTTACCAAGGTACTCTATGTTGATCTGCTGGCGATGCTCTTCGAAGTCCTGGCAAAGGTGCGCAAGGAAGGGCTGATGTCGATTGAGAACGACGTTGAGAACCCGCAGGAGAGCCCGATATTCGCCAAGTATCCGGTCCTCGCGGAGGACCATCATGTGATGGAATTCATCACCGATTATCTGCGCATGATGGTCGGCGGCAACCTCAACGCCATCGAGATCGAGAACCTGATGGATATTGAAATGGAAACGCACCATCACGAGGTTGAAACGCCTGGCCACGTCGTCTCCAAGGTCGCTGATGCCGTCCCGGCGTTCGGTATCATCGTGGCGGTGATGGGCGTGGTCAACGTCATGGGCTCGGTCGGCGAGCCGCCGGCGATTCTCGGCAAGATGATCGGCGGGGCGTTGGTCGGGACCTTCCTCGGGATTCTCATCGCCTACGGTTTCGTCTCCCCGGTGGCCAGTCTGCTGGAGCAGAAGGCGAACGAAGGTACCAAGATCTACCAGGTGATCAAGGTTGTCTTGCTGGCGTCAATGTCCGGCTATGCGCCGCAGGTAGCCGTCGAGTTTGGGCGCAAGACGCTTGCCTCGGGCGTTCGTCCGACTTTTGTTGAGCTTGAGGAAGAACTCAAGAGTCGCAAAGGCAAATAGTCCATGCCGATGAGGTCGACGGGAGACGCTGAATGAGTGAAGACGTACGCCCGATAGTCATCAAGCGCATCAAGAAGGTAGCCGGCGGTCACCATGGCGGGGCGTGGAAGATAGCCTATGCCGACTTCGTTACCGCGATGATGGCCTTTTTCCTGCTCATGTGGTTGCTTGGCTCGACCGCCAGTGGCGACCTGCAAGGGATCGCCGATTACTTTCAGAACCCGCTCAAAATCGCCGCGCAAGGTGGCTCGGGTACGGGCGATAGTTCGAGTGTCCTGAAGGGCGGCGGCAAGGACCTGACGCGCTCCGCCGGTCAGGTCAAGAGGGGTGACACCGATGCCAAGAGCAGCGCCGTAAACCTCAAGGAAACCAATGCCGAGCAGGCGCGCAAGGCCTTTGAAGAGCGCGAGAAGGTGGTACTAGGCGAACTCAAAAAGAACATCGAGCAACTGATCGACAGCAATCCGGCGCTCAGTCAGTTCAAAAGGCAACTGTTGATCGACGTTACCAGCGAGGGCTTGCGGATCCAGATCGTCGATGAGCAGAACCGCCCGATGTTCGATACCAGTAGCGCCGACCTCAAACCGTATACGCGGGTCATTCTGCACGAGATAGGCAAGGCATTGAATGCGGTACCGAACAAGTTGAGCCTGTCGGGCCATACCGACGCAGCGCGCTTCAGCGGCGGTGAGAAGGGCTTCTCGAACTGGGAGTTGTCGGCCAACCGCGCGAACGCTTCCCGCCGCGAACTGATTTCCGGCGGGATGGACGAAAACAAGGTGTTGCGCGTCGTCGGGCTTGCGTCGACGGTGTTGTTCGACAAGAACGACCCGCTGAGCTCGATCAATCGCCGGATCAGCATCATCGTCCTCAACAAAAAAGCGGAGGAGTCGCTGTTGCAGGAAGATGGCAAGGCTGACGCGGTTGAAGTCGGCGGTCAGGGAGGAGTCGACGGAAAGATGATTGCGCCGCCGTCCGGCCCCGGGTAAGGCGCGGTTGAGCGGTTTGCTGCGAGGCGACTGCTGGCTTCGCCTTGGCGAACGGTTGGCTGTGCTGAACCAAGGTCCTGTGCGATCATGCTGACACCCTCCGTCACTGATAACCGGGTAAGCGGCCTATTTTGGCTCGTTACTGGCTTGGGCGCGATATCGACATCCTGGTGAGCAACACAGAGGCGCTCGTTTCGGACGGATTCTTGCAGTTGTCGACCAGCCGCCTTCAGCCTTGTGGGACGGTCTCGGCGAAGGCGGAGCGGCCCATCAGCTTGCCGTAAAGCTGGGCGAGGTTGGGGTGCTGTTCCTGCCAGGCAATTTCGGGAAAACGGAAGGCAAGGTAGCCGAGCGCGCAGCCGACCGTGACATCGGCGAGAGAAAAATGCGTGCCCATGCACCAGGTGGTCTCGCCCAATTCCTCGGCCATGAACGCGAGGCTGCGGCCGATTTTCTCCTCCTGACGGACGATCCAGTCGGCGCTCTGCTGTGCGGCAGGGCGCTTTCTCTCGAGGAAAATCAGTGCCGCCGCGTCGCACACGCCATCAGCCAGCGCTTCCCAGCGCTTGACTTCGGTGCGCTCGCGATTCTGGCCGGGCATCAGCTTGTTGTTCGGGGCAACATTGTCGAGGTATTCGACAATGACGCGTGAATCAAAGAGAGCGGTATTGTCATCAAGGACAAGCACCGGAATCTTGCCCAGGGGATTGACATTGGCCACCTGCGCGTCCGGAGTCCATGGCGAGTCGACTTCGAACTCGTAGTCGATCTTCTTCTCGGCCAGAACGACGCGCACCTTGCGGGCGTAGGGGCTGGTCAATGATCCAATGAGCTTCATTTGTGTCCCGATGACAAATATTTGCCCACAATTATATCATCGCTGCCGCACGCGGCTTACGGGTGCACCGCGTGCACAGGTAAAATAGCGGGCTACCCTGTAAACGCCTCAAGGATGACCGGCATGACGATTTCTTCCCTCGTTTCCCTCTCGCCGCTCGACGGCCGCTACGCCGGCAAGCTTGATGCGCTGCGTCCTCACTTTTCCGAGTACGGACTGATTCGTCGCCGCTTGCAGGTCGAGATCGAATGGCTCAAGGCGCTGGCCGCAGAGCCACATTTCGCCGAGATTCCCGCTTTTTCGCCGGCAACCCTGGCCGAGCTTGATGCTCTGGTGGCCGATTTCGGGCCGTTGCAGGCCGGCCAGGTGAAAGACATAGAAGCCGTGACCAATCACGACGTCAAAGCACTTGAGTACTGGATCAAGAAGCGTTTGGCGGACAACGCGGAAGTGACGCGCGTTGCCGAGTTCATTCACTTCGCGTGCACCTCCGAGGATATCAACAACCTTTCGCATGCCCTGATGCTGCAGGCGGCGCGCGACGAAACCATGCTGCCGATGCTTGATGGTGTTCTCGCCCGTCTCCGAGAACTGGCACACGAATTTGCCGAACTACCGATGATGTCGCGTACGCACGGGCAGCCGGCAACACCGACAACGCTCGGCAAGGAAATGGCCAATGTCGCCTATCGTCTTGCTCGTGCCCGCTCGGCAATCGCTCGGGTCACGTTGCTCGGCAAGATGAATGGTGCAGTCGGTAACTACAACGCGCATCTGGCCGCTTACCGAACCTTTGATTGGGAGCAATTTGCACAAACTTTTGTCGAATCCCTGGGCCTGGAATTCAATCCCTACACTATCCAGATTGAGCCGCACGATGCGATGGCGGAGCTATTTGATGCCTTTGCGCGAGCCAATCTGATCCTGATCGACCTGAACCGTGACGTCTGGGGCTACATCTCGCTCGGCTTCTTCAGGCAGAAGCTCAAGGAAGGAGAGATCGGCTCTTCGACCATGCCGCACAAGGTCAACCCGATCGACTTCGAAAACTCCGAGGGCAACCTGGGCTTGGCCAATGCGCTGCTGCGTCACCTTGCCGAGAAGTTGCCGATCTCGCGTTGGCAACGTGACCTGACCGATTCGACCGTGCTGCGCAACATGGGCGTCGCTCTTGGCTATACGCTGCTGGCTTACGATTCGCTGCTGCGGGGACTGAACAAGCTCGAGGCCGATGCGGCTCGCCTGCATGCAGATCTTGACGCGAACTGGGAATTGCTCGCCGAGCCGGTGCAAACGGTGATGCGCCGCTACGGCATCGCCAATCCTTACGAGAAGCTCAAGGAACTGACTCGTGGCAAGCGCATTTCTCGCCAGGCGATGCTGGAATTCGTCGAATCCCTGGAGATTCCGGCGGCGGCCCGGGCCGAGCTGCTCGAACTGACGCCATGGAACTATACCGGCAAGGCTGCCGAACTCGCGCGGAGGATATGATGCGACCAGAAGAACAAGCTGCTGCGGTGCCTGCGCAGCCGGCACCGGGGGATGCGCCCGAGATGATCGTTTGCGGAAGCTGCGAGCGCTTGCTTCCCGGCGATTCACGGTACTGCCCCTTTTGCTGTGGCGCAGACGGTCGGCGGGGAGAAACGGGGCGAGGTGCTTTTCTCGGCGCCCTGTTCGGCTTGGTGAGCGGTAGTCTGGTAGTGGCCGCCTGGTCTTCGGTCGTGGGCCCCGAACGAACAGGGTGGAACATGGTACTGGTAATCCTCCTTGCCTTCATCACCACTGGTGTGGTGGTCGGCGTGATTCGGAGTCGAAAGGACTGAGAATGCCACTGTTCGCAGAGAATCTTAGGAAGCTGCCGGGAATATCACACGTCGCCGCGATTAAGCTGTTGGATGAGGCGGGCGAGGTGATCGCGACCATCGAGAACAAGTCTGGTAGCCAAGGCTCGCTGGCCGTCTACAACCACCTGGCACAGACCTACGGTGCAATTACGCCGGAGGCGGCCAGGAAAGGGTTGGAGATGTTTGCCGAGCACGCTGAGGACGCGCGCGCCAATCCAGGCAAACATGTCAATATCGATCGCTTGAAGATGCTGGTCGAAGAGCGGAAGACGCTGCGCACGAAACACGTTTTCGCACTCTGACGGCGGGCGCGCCGGGAGCCTCGGGCCGGCGAACTTCAGCGACCAAGGCCGACGCGCGTCGCAGGTCTAGACCACGGCGCCATCCTCGTTGGCGCCTTCGATCTGCTTCTTGGGCCTGACGAACTGCTCACGCGAGACGCCGAGCCACATCACCAGCGGGCTGGCGACCAGCACCGAGGAATAGATGCCGAAACAGATGCCGATGGTCAGCGCCAGAGCGAAGTAATACAAGGTTTCGCCGCCAAAGACGAGCATCGACAGCACCATCATCTGGGTCGACCCGTGCGTGATGACGGTCCGCGAAATGGTGCTGGTGATTGCGTGATCAAGCACCTGCGGGGTGGTCAGGCCGCGTGTTTTCTTGAAGGTCTCGCGGACGCGGTCGAAGACGACCACGGATTCGTTCACCGAGTAGCCGAGCACGGCGAGCACCGCCGCCAGAACGGAAAGCGAGAACTCCCACTGGAAGAAAGCAAAGAAACCAAGAATGATGATCACGTCGTGCAGGTTGGCAATGATCGCCGACACCGCAAAGCGCCACTCGAAACGAAAGGCGAGGTAGATGACGATGCCCATGACCACCACCAATAGCGCCATGGCCCCGTTCTCGGCCAGCTCTCTGCCGACCTGTGGACCGACGAACTCGACCCGGCGCAGAGTGGCGCCGGGCGCGTCGGCATCAAGGGCCTGGATCACGGCGTTGCCGATCTGGGCCGTATTCTGGTCGGCCTTGATCGGCAGGCGGACCAGTACGTCCTGGCTGGACCCAAAATGCTGTACCGATGTGTCGGCATAACCGGCTTTGCCGAGACTCTCACGAACTTTTTCCAGATCGGCAGCCTGCGAATAGTGGATCTCGACCAGCGTCCCGCCAATGAACTCGACTGACAAGTGCAGGCCGCGGCTGAAAAGAAAGAGCACCGCCAGCAGGAAGGTGATCAGCGAGATGACATTGAACACGAGCGCATGGCGCATGAACGGGATGTCTTTTCGGATGCGAAAGAATTCCATCGTGGTGCTTCCCTATTTGACTGCCGCATTGCCGGCGGTATTGGCCGGTTTCCAGACCTGGCCGATGGCCAGCGATTCGACCTTGCGGCGACGGCCATAGATCAGGTTGATCAGGGCGCGCGAAACGACCACCGCCGAGAACAGGGAAGTCATGATTCCCAGGCAGTGCACTACGGCAAAGCCGCGCACCGGACCCGAGCCGAAGATCAGCAGTGCGACGCCGGCAATCAAGGTAGTTATGTTGGAGTCGAGAATGGTGCCGAAGGCTCGCTCGTAACCGGTATGGATAGCCGCTTGCGGCGTCGATCCGTTGCGCAGTTCCTCGCGGATTCGCTCGTTGATCAGGACGTTGGCGTCGATCGCCATGCCCAGCGTCAGCGCGATGGCAGCGATGCCCGGCAGGGTCAGTGTCGCCTGCAACAAGGAGAGCAAGGCGATCAGGAAAAGGAGGTTGAAGGCCAGGGCAACGACCGAGACCAGACCGAAGAGCATGTAGTAGGCGATCATGAAGGCGGCGATGGCCGCAAAACCCCACATCGTCGACTGGAAGCCCTTGGTGATATTTTCGGCACCGAGGCTGGGGCCGATGGTGCGTTCCTCGATGATCTCCATGGGTGCTGCCAGCGACCCAGCGCGTAACAGGAGCGCGGTATCGTTGGCTTCCACGGTGCTCATGCGACCGGAAATCTGGACGCGCCCGCCACCGATCTCGGCCCGGATGACCGGCGCTGTAACCACTTCGCCCTTGCCTTTTTCGACCAGTACTATAGCCATACGCTTGCCGACGTTGTCGCGGGTAATGTCCTTGAAGATGCGGGCGCCGGGTGAATCGAGCGTGAGGTGTACGGCTGGTTCGCTGGTCTGGTTGTCGAAACCCGGCTGGGCGTCGGTCAGTCGGTCACCGGTCAGTACGACCTGCTTCTTGACCAGCAGAGGCGCGCCGCCGCGTTCGACATAGAGCTCGCTACCGAAAGGGATCTGGCCGGCCAGCGCCGCTTCGACGGCGCCGGGGGTGTCGTCGACCATGCGGATTTCCAGCGTCGCCGTGCGGCCGAGGATGTCCTTGGCCTTTGCAGTGTCCTGCACGCCCGGCAATTGCACGACAATGCGATCGGCGCCCTGCTGCGCGATCACCGGCTCGGCAACGCCGAGTTCGTTGATCCGATTGTTCAAGGTCGTGATGTTCTGCTTGATCGCGAATTCCTGGATGCGCTTGATCGCCGCCGGTTTCAGCGTGGCGACCAGCTTGAGGTCGTTGCCTTCGCCCTGATCGGCCAATAGCAGATCGGCCTGGTTCTCCTCAAGTATCAGTCGACCCTTGACGCGTGCATCTTCGTCACGGAAGCGAATCAGGATCCGGTCGCCTTCACGGGTGATGCCGGTGTGGCGGATGTTCTTGTCGCGCAACAGACTGCGCAGGTCGGCGCCGATCGAGTCCAGGCGTTTGGTCAAGGCGCCAGGCATGTCGACCTGAAGCAGGAAGTGCACGCCGCCACGCAGATCCAGTCCAAGGTACATCGGGAGTGCATGCAGGTTGGTCAGCCACTGTGGCGAGCTGGAAAGAAGATTGAGTGCGACCACGTACTGCGGGTCGCTGGCCTCCGGGTTGAACTGCTTCTCGAGGATATCCTTTGTCTTTAACTGGGTATCCGTGCTCAGTAGGCGAACTTTGACGCCGTTGGCGTCGAGAAAGATTCCGCTGTTCTCGATCCCCGCTGTTTGCAGCGTACTGGCGACGCGTTCACGGGTTCGGGCGTCGACCTTGAGCGTGGCCTTGGCGCTGGAAATCTGCACTGCAGGCGATTCGCCGAAGAAATTCGGCAAGGTGTAGATCAGGCCGAACAGCACGGCGGCGGCGACGAGAATGTATTTCCAGAGCGGATAGCGATTCATGGAGGAATGGGCGATCGGAAGACGCGGGCGCAACCTGGATGGAAGCGCCCGGCAGGGGTTAGAGTGCCTTCAGCGTGCCTTTTGGCAGAAGCAGCGTGACGGCCTGCTTTTGCACCTGAATTTCGACGGTATCGGCAATTTCGAGGGCGATGAAGTTCTCGCTGACCTTGGTAATGCGGCCGGCAATGCCGCCGCCGGTAACGACCTCATCCCCTTTGGCAAGGGCTTCGATCAGCGCCTTGTGTTCCTTGGTTCGCTTCATCTGCGGCCGGATCATCAGGAAATAGAGAACCACGAACATCAGAATGATTGGCAGTAACTGCATGAAACCACCGGTCGGGTCGGCGGCTGCGGCCGTTTGGGCGTGGGCGGTGCTGATCAGCACATCAGTCTCCTAGAATGGAAGGTTAGAATTCAACCCAAAATTATAGCACTATCGCTCCAGCTGCTGACGTGCGCTGTGGAAGCGCCTTGCCGTGTCGGCCAGTGTGCCGGTGGCAATCGCCGTTTGCAGGTCGCGCATCAGTTCGTGATAGTAATGCAGGTTATGGAGCGTACCGAGTTGGGCGCCGAGGATCTCGCCAACGCGGTGCAGATGGTGAAGGTAGGCACGCGAGAAATTGCGACAGGTGTAGCAGGCGCAGCTCGCGTCGAGCGGCAGCGGGTCGGTCTTGTGCCTCGCGTTTTTGATCCGGATATCACCGTGCCGGGTAAAAAAATGCCCGTTGCGTGCATTGCGCGTCGGTAGTACGCAGTCGAACATGTCGATACCAGCGCTTACGGCGGCGACCAGATCCTCTGGCGTGCCAACACCCATCAGGTAGCGTGGCTTGTCTTGCGGCAGACGCGGCGCGGTGTGGGCGAGGATTCTCGCCATATCGTCCTTTGGCTCCCCGACCGACAAACCGCCGATGGCGAAGCCGTCGAAGCCGATGTCTACCAGACCGGCCAGCGACTCGTCACGCAGGTTCTCGTACATACCGCCCTGGACGATGCCGAACAGGGCGTTGCCGTTGGCGAGCTGATCGTGCATCGCGCGCGAACGTTGCGCCCAGCGCAGCGACATGCGCATCGATGTTGCGGCCTCGGGGTGGCTCGCGGGGTAGGGCGTGCATTCGTCAAGAATCATCACGATATCCGAGTCGAGTACCCGCTGGATGCGCATCGACTCCTCTGGTGAGAGAAAGAGGCGATCGCCGTTGATTGGCGAGCGAAAGGTGACACCTTCTTCGCTGATCTTGCGCAAGGCGCCGAGCGAAAACACCTGAAAGCCACCAGAATCGGTCAGGATCGGGCCGTTCCAGGACATGAAACGGTGCAATCCGCGATGCGCCGCAATCACCTCCAGACCCGGTCGTAGCCAGAGGTGGAAGGTGTTTCCGAGGCAGATCTGCGCCCCGCTTTCGGTCAGGTCGCGCGGCGTCATCGCCTTGACCGTTCCATACGTGCCTACCGGCATGAAGGTCGGTGTTTCGATGCTGCCGTGTGTGAGCTGAATGCGGCCCCGACGGGCTGCGCCGTCGCTGGCGAGAAGTTTGAAGTTCATTGGTCGATGGAGATCAGCGGGAAGGAGTGGGCGCCATGCGCCGACTCGGAGGTATGGAGAGCGGCAAGCTTGCCGGTGAACCGCGGGGCATCCGGGAAGCGTGCTTCCCTAGACGTTTATTGCACTTATTGGTTCGTCCGCGGGAAAAAAGAACACCGCCGGGGAACCCCGGCGGTGTATCGCGTTGTTGCTCACCAGACGTCAGAGCCACGGCCCTGGTGTCTGGTCAAGTCGACGGAGCCGACGCGCGACGCCCCCGGAATCCTGCCGCTGCGCTGCGCAGGATGGAACCGGGAACGAAGGTGGTGGCGCCTTCAGCTGGCAGCTCGAGGTCTGCTTAGCTATCGAGGGCCGCTTGTGCGGCCGCCAGACGGGCAATCGGCACCCGGAAGGGCGAGCAGCTGACGTAGTTGAGGCCGGTACGATGGAAGAACTCGATCGAGGCGGGGTCACCGCCGTGCTCGCCGCACACCCCCAGCTTGATGCCCGGACGTGCAGAACGGCCTTTCTCGACGGCCATCTCGACCAGCAGGCCGACGCCCTTCTGGTCGATCGACTCGAACGGATCGCGCTCGTACATGCCGTCTTTGAGATAGCTGGGCAGGAACTTGCCGGCGTCGTCGCGTGAGAAGCCCATCGCCATCTGCGTCAGGTCGTTGGTACCGAAGGAGAAGAACTCCGCTTGCTGGCCGATGCTGTCGGCGATCAACGCGGCGCGCGGCGTTTCGATCATCGTTCCGAGCAGGTAGTCAAGCTTTTCACCGCGTTCTGCGAAGACGGCGTCAGCGGTCTTGCGGATGACCCGGGCCTGGGCGTTGAATTCACGCACCGTCCCGAC
Source organism: Accumulibacter sp. (assembly GCF_032229525.1). Lineage (GTDB taxonomy): Bacteria > Pseudomonadota > Gammaproteobacteria > Burkholderiales > Rhodocyclaceae > Accumulibacter. The sequence continues at coordinate 30,501 of NZ_JAVTWB010000170.1, forward strand.
CAGCGGCACCATGATTTCGGCCTTGACGTCGATCCCCTTGGCCTTCATGTTCAGGCCGGCTTCGATGATCGCGCGGGTCTGCATCTCGGTGATTTCGGGATAGGTAATGCCGAGGCGGCAGCCACGATGGCCCATCATCGGGTTGAACTCGTGCAGGTCATCGACGCGCATCTTGATCACCCCCAGCGGAACATTCATCTCGTGCGCCATGATCTTCTGGTTGGCTTCGTCGTGGGGGACGAACTCGTGCAGCGGTGGGTCGAGCAGGCGAATGGTGACCGACAGCCCGTTCATTTCGCGGAACAGACCCTCGAAGTCGCCACGCTGCATCGGCAGCAGCTTGGCCAGGGCCTTGCGGCGGCCGGCTTCGTCTTCGGCGAGGATCATTTCACGCACCGCCTTGATGCGGTCACCTTCGAAGAACATGTGCTCGGTACGGCACAGGCCAATGCCCTGAGCGCCAAAATTGCGTGCAACCTTGGCATCATCCGGGGTGTCGGCGTTGGCCCGAATGAGAAGTCGCTTGTATTTGTCGGTCAGCGCCATCAGGGCACCGAAGTCGCCGGTCAGTTCGGCTTCCTTGGTTGGCACTTGACCCTCGTATACCTCGCCGGTCGAGCCGTCGAGCGAGATCCAGTCGCCTTCCTTGTATTTTTCGCCACCGACCGACATGGTCCGTCCGTGGTAATCGACACGTACCGCACCGGCACCCGAAATGCAGCACTTACCCATGCCTCGTGCGACCACGGCCGCGTGCGAGGTCATGCCGCCGCGGGCGGTGAGAATGCCTGTGGCGACGCTCATGCCGCGCAGATCCTCGGGCGACGTCTCCTGACGAACCAGGATCACGGACTTTCCTTTTCTCACCCAATCTTCAGCCTCGTCGGCGAAGAACACGATCTGGCCGGTCGCGGCGCCCGGTGAAGCGGGCAGGCCGTGGGCGATCGAGCGCGCCTTCTTGATCGCCGCCGGGTCGAAGACCGGGTGCAGGAGTTCGTTGAGGCGGTCCGGACTGACGCGCCGCAAAGCTTCTTTTTCGTCGATCATGCCCTGGCGCAGCATTTCCATCGAGATGCGCACCATCGCCGCGCCGGTGCGCTTGCCATTGCGGGTCTGCAGCATCCACAGGCGCCCTTCCTGGATGGTGAACTCGACGTCCTGCATATCCTTGTAGTGGTTCTCGAGCTTCGTTTCGGCTTGCAGCAGCTGCTTGTAGATATCGGGCATCAGCTCTTCGAGCGACGGGAAGCGGGAACGGCGATCCTCTTCGCTGACCAGCGCCAGTTGCGCCCAGCGGCGCGAACCTTCGAGAGTGATCTGTTGCGGCGTGCGGGTGCCGGCAACGACGTCTTCACCCTGCGCATTGATCAGGAATTCGCCGTTGAACAGGTCTTCACCGGTACCCGCATCGCGCGTGAAGGCGACGCCGGTGCCACTGTTGTCGCCAAGGTTGCCGAAGACCATGGCCTGGACGTTGACCGCCGTGCCCCACTCGTCCGGGATGTCGTTCAGTTCGCGGTACACCTGGGCGCGGTCGTTGTTCCAGCTCTGAAAAACCGCCATCACCGAACCCCAGAGTTGTTCCCACGGATCGGTCGGGAACTCGCGACCGACGCGGGCACGAATCAGCCCCTTGAAGCGTTGCACCAGTTCCTTCAGGTCGTCGGTGTCGAGATCGGTGTCGAGTTCGACCCCTTTTTTCTCCTTGAGCATGTCGATGACCACTTCGAAGGGATCGTGCTCCTCCTTCGATACCGGCTTGAGCCCCATCACCACGTCGCCGTACATCTGAATGAAGCGGCGGTACGAGTCCCAGGCAAAACGCTCATTTTTGGCCTTGCTCGCCAGCCCAGCAACCGCCTCGTCGTTGAGGCCGAGGTTGAGGATGGTGTCCATCATGCCCGGCATCGACGCGCGCGAGCCGGAGCGTACGGACAGCAACAGCGGATCCGACGAATCGCCGAATTTCTTACCCATTTCCTTTTCGATGAAAGCGACGCTTTCACGGACTTCCGCCTCGATCAGCTTGAATACGGCATCCTGGCCCTGCTTGGTGTAGACGGTGCAGACTTCGGTGCTGATCGTCAGACCGGGCGGTACGACGATTCCCAGGCGGCACATTTCCGCCAGGTTGGCACCCTTGCCACCCAGCAGATTCTTCATCGTGGCATCGCCGTCTGTTCTGCTGGCACCAAATACGTAGACATTCTTTGTTTGATTTGACATAAATACCTCGCGGGTAATGGAACAAGGAAAGGCATTTCGAGCGGTACGCTCGAAATACCTCCAGAGTGGGTGACTCGGGCAGCTTGCCGCGCGTCACGGAGTTTCGGCGCTCCCGACCGTAGCGCTGGTCAGGAGCGGCGAGGTGGGTGCTGCGCGGCCGTCAGATCTCTTCGGCCTCCATCTTGATCGCGCCGCAGGGGCATTCGGCGACGCACATGCCACAGCCCTTGCAATAGTCGTAATTGAACGCAAAACGTTTGCCGGGGCCGAGCTTGATCACCGCATTGTCCGGGCAGACGCCGTAGCAGTTGTCGCATTCGAAGCAGTTGCCACAGGACAGGCAACGCCGAGCTTCGAACAGCGCGGTACTCTCATCGAGCCCACCCTGAACTTCATCGAAGGTCGACTGACGACGAATGATGTCGAGCATCGGCCGCACCGTTTTCGGCGCATCGGCGTAGTACCAGGTGTTTAGCTTCTCGAAGACTGCTACCTCGTGTTGTGGCTTCGGAACGTGTTGTTCGCCACGCAGCCAGGCGTCGATATGCCGTGCTGCCTGCTTGCCATGGCCAATGCCGACGGTGACGTTGCGCTCGGCGGGAACCATGTCGCCACCCGCGAAAATGCCCGGATGACCGGTCATCATGTTCGCTGCGACCTGCACCACACCGTCGCTGACCTCCAGGCCGGGAACTCCCTGCAGCAGTCCGAGATCGACGTCCTGTCCCAGAGCCAGCACCAGCGAGTCGGCTTCGATGGTCTCGAATTCGCCGGTCGGTTGCGGGAAGCCCTTGTCGTCAAGAGCCATCTTTTCAATGGTCAATGACGATTCTTCGGCCTGGGTGATGGTCGACAGCCACTTGACCATGATCCCTTCCTGAATCGCTTCTTCCATCTCGAAGTCATGCGCCGGCATTTTTTCGCGCGTCCGGCGATAGACGATCAGCGGCTCGGCGCCCATACGCTTGGCGGTACGGGCGACATCGATGGCCGTGTTGCCGCCGCCATAGACGACGACGCGGCGGCCGAGCATGGGTTTTTCTTCACCCTCCATGCTGCGCAGCAGCGAAATGGCGTCGATGATTTTCGCCGCGTCACCGGCCGGGATTCTCGCCCGTTTGCCGATGTGCGCACCGACGGCCAGGAAGGCTGCGTCGAACTTGCCATCCTGCATGGTCGTCAGGATGTTGTCGACCTTGCTGTTCAGCTTCACCGTGACGCCGAGTTCAACGACCCGCTGCATTTCTGCTTCGAGCACGTCGCGTGGCAGGCGGTACTTGGGGATGCCAAAGCGCATCATGCCGCCGAGTAGTGGCCCTGCCTCGTACACCGTGACCTGGTGACCCTGCCGACGCAGGTGGTAGGCGGCCGACATTCCGGAAGGTCCGGCGCCGACCACCAGGACATGCTTGCCAGATTCGGTTGCCGGTGGCGTCAGCTTCCAGCCGAGCTTGAGTGCCTCGTCGCCAAGAAAGCGTTCGACCGAATTGATGCCCACCGGTGCGTCGATCTGAGCGCGGTTACAGACGCTCTCGCAGCTGTGGTAACAGACCCGGCCCATGATCGCCGGAAAGGGGTTATCCCGGGTCAGGTGCCGCCAGGCACTTTCGTAGTCGCCCGATTCGGCATGGAACAGCCAGCCCTGGATGTCCTCACCAGCGGGGCATTGCTTGTTGCAGGGGGGCAGGCGGTCGATATAGACCGGCCGCGAAGTGCGCCACGAGCCGGTATGGTTGGCCAGTGAGGAGCCGGGGTCTAGGGTTATGGCAAAGGGTTTGTCCATCAGTTCGCCTCCTGGTCGAGCAGTCCGTATTTGCGAATGTTCTTGTCTGCCGCCGCTTGCAGGCGGGCGATTGTTTCGACTGCCGGCTTCTTGCCGAACAGGTGCGCGTAGCGCTTCTGCAGTCGAAGGTATTCCTCGACTGGTTGCTTCCGGCGAATCTTCAGTACGTCGGTGACCTCGCCGTTCTCCGCTTCGAAAACCGGGAAGATGCCGGTTTCCTTCGCCAGACGTGCGAGCAGGATGGTGTTTTCCGAAGCCGCGCCCCAGCCGAGAGGGCAGGGGACCAGGATGTGGATATAGCGCGCGCCGCGCATGCCCATGGCCTTGGTGACCTTGTATTCGAGATCGCGGAGGTCGGCGACGGTGGCCGTTGCGACGTAAGGGATCTCGTGCGCCATGGCGATTGCCGGGAGGAACTTACCCTGGCCGAACTGGTTGCCCGGTTCGGGGCCGACCGGCATGGTGGTCGCCGTGCGGGCGGCGGGTGGCGTGGCCGAACTGCGCTGTACGCCCGTGTTCATGTAGCCGCCGTTGTCGTAGCAGATGTAGAGGACGTCGTCATTGCGCTCGAACATCCCCGACAGGCAGCCGAAACCGATGTCGGTCGTGCCGCCGTCGCCGCCTTGGGCAACGACGCGCACGTCGCCCATCTGGCCTTTGTGTTTCTTCACCTTGATTGCGGCGGCGATGCCGGTGGCCACTGCGGCGGTATTGCCGAACAGCGAGTGAATCCACGGAATCTGCCACGAAGTTTCCGGGTATGGCGTCGAGAAGACCTCGAGGCAACCGGTGGCATTGGCCGCAATCAGGCGACCACGGGCGGCGTTCATCGCCGCATCGATGGCGTAACGTGCGCCGAGTGCTTCACCGCAGCCCTGGCACGCGCGGTGCCCGGAATTGAGCGAGTTGGTACGCTGGATGTTGGCCTGGACGCTGCGTTCTTCGGCAGCCAGCAGGCGATTGCCGACGGTGAAGGTGCCGGTCTGATAGAAATGGACGGGTTGAAAGCTCATCGTGGTTCTCCTCAACCAATGCCGGCGGCAACGACGCCGATGTCGCGCAGCATGCTTTCCGCTGCAGGACCCGAACGGCGCGTCTTACGCTCGCGTTCGAGTTGCTTGTTGACCACGTCCCAGTCGAGATCGAGAAACGTGAGGCGTTCGAGCTCGCCGCGGATAGCCTTGGCAAACAGCGCGTGCAGTGACTTCATGGTGATTGCCCGCCCGCCGAGTCCGGCGACGACGGTGTGTCCTTCCAGCTGGAGCCCGGACATTGCCATCCGCACATCGGTGGACACGACGCCGCCGATGCCGACCGCCAGGCTTTTCTCGAGGACCACGACCCGCTTCGCGTTCTGCAGCGCGGCACGGACCTCGTCAAGCGGGAACGGACGGTAGGATATGATCCCCAGCACGCCGATTTTTTCGCCAGCCTGGCGCATCTCGTCGACCACGTCCTTGATCGTTCCCAGGATCGAACCCATCGCGACGACAATGGTTTCCGCATCGTCGGTGCGATAGGAATGCGTCAGACCACCCGAATCGCGACCAAAAACCGCCTTGAACTCCGCGGCCAGCTTCGGGATCAGTTCGAGCGCCTGCATCTGCTTGGCGTGCGCGAGGTAGCGGACTTCGGAGAAAGCTTCCGGCCCGACCATGGCGCCGATCGATACCGGATCCGTGGGGTCGAGTACCTGGCGGGGCTCGTAAGGGGGCAGAAACGAGTCGACCTGTTCCTGGCTTGGCACGTCCACGCGCTCGTAAGCGTGCGTGAGAATGAAGCCGTCCATGCAGACCATTACCGGCAGGCTCACTTCCTCCGCCAGCTTGAAAGCCAGAATGTGCAGATCGAGCGCTTCCTGATTGGTCTCGGCGAACAGCTGGATCCAGCCGCTGTCGCGTTGCGACAGCGCATCGGTATGGTCGTTCCAGATGTTGATCGGCGCGCCGATGGCACGGTTGGCGACCGTCATGACGATCGGCAGACCGAGGCCGGACGCGTTGTAGACCGCTTCGCACATGAACAGAATGCCCTGCGAAGCGGTGGCGGTATAGGTGCGGGCACCGGTTGCCGACGAACCGATGGCGACGCTCATTGCCGCGAATTCGGATTCGACGTTGATGAACTCGCAGTCCTTGACTTCCCCAGACTTGACCATTTCGCCAAGGCCTTCAACGATGTGTGTCTGGGGTGAAATCGGGTAGGCACAGATGACCTCGGGTCGGCAAAGGCCGACCGCTTCGGCAACGGCGTGGGAACCTTCAGTCTGTTTAAGCATGTGCGGCCTCCTGGTGACTTGCCCCGGCGATCTCGTCAGTGACGAACTGATAAGCCTCGGTAGCAGCAGCGATGTTGTTGCTGGCTACCTTGTCGGAAAACTTGGCGTTGATCGCCTTGATCACTGACTCCAGGCGGATGATCCCGGACGCGGCGGCAAAGCCGGCCAGCAACGGGACGTTGGGCATTGGCCGGCCGACGTGCTTGCGGCTGATGTCAGTGGCGGGAACCGTGCACAGCCGCTCTTTCGGCCAGTCACGGACGAAATCAGCAAGGCCCAACTCGGTGAAGCTGCGGCTGGTGTTGATCAGGATGTAACCACCTTTCTTCAGGCCGGAGAAGACGTCCACCTGGAAAAGCAGGGTCGGATCCTGAATGATCAGGGCATCGGGCTCCATGATTGGCTCACGCAGTCGGATCTCCTGGTCAGCAATACGGCAGAAGGCGACGACCGGGGCGCCGGTGCGCTCCGATCCGAAGCTTGGGAAAGCCTGTGCATGCCGGCCTTCTTCGAATGCGGCAATCGACAACATCTCGGCAGCGGTAACCACGCCCTGGCCACCGCGACCATGTATTCGGACTTGGAACATGTTTTCTCCAGAGTTGTACTTCGGTTGTAGATCGGTGTCTTTTTGGGTTCGCGCAGCATAGCTCAGTTCGAGTTCATTGAAAACAACGTGACGGCCCCTAATCGCCGCTGCTGCCGGTTTTCTGGCCCGCTGGCGGCAGCAGGCGGTGTGCCACACCGGCTGGACATCCGTTGCGTTGGTCGACTCAGCGCCGGGTCGTCCGGCATTTCTGCTGCGGGTTGTCGGCCTGCGGCGTGCGGCCCAAGCCCGGTTGCGACCTTGCCGATACTGGCGGTGAGCAGGCCACCAGTGTGCTCGGGGAGCGACGCCACCGCTCAAGGCGATGGCGTCCCCTCCAGTCTTTTAGGCATCAGGACGGTATAGTCGAAGTCGAGGAGCACGCTCGGATCGTAGTGGCCGTCGGCAAGCCGGTAGGGGAAGTCGGTGCAGCGGTGGTCCTTGGCCGCTATCGTGCGCAGACGCAAGGCGCCGAGATCATTGCGTCCAGGCAGGGACAGTTTGTCGAGCACTTCAGACCAGGCATAGACCGTATCACCGGCGAAGGCTGGAGAAACATGCCGGCCGCCGTTGATCGCCGCGATGCTGAAGGCATTGCCCAGGCCGTTGAAGGAGATCGCGCGCGCGAGGCTGATGACATGGCCTCCGTAAATGATCCTGCGGCCGAAGCGCCCGGTTTTTTCGGCGTGCTGGTTGAAGTGCACGCGGGCGGTGTTCTGGTACAGGCGAGTGGCCATCATGTGCTCGCTTTCCTCGATGGTCATACCGTCCACGTGATCGATCCGCTCGCCGACCTGATAGTCGTCCCACAGGTCGACCGAGCCTGCCAGCGCGCAGTCGTACTGTTCGGCCCGGAGCCCCACCGGGAGAAGCAGATCGGTCGTCGCCACCGCATCGGGAAGCTCTGGCACCACCGGCTCCGGGGCTGCCGATGCAGGGTCGCGTTTGCGCACCATCACCCAGCGGCAGTACTCGAGCGCGAGTTGTCCACGCTGATTGATTCCGCGCGAGCGTACATAGACGATGCCGGTCTTGCGGTCACTGTTTTCCTTCACTCCAATTACCGTGGAGTCGGCAGTGAGCGTATCGCCCGGGTAGACCGGTTGTCCGAAACGGCCCGCAGCGTAGCCCAGGTTGGCCACGGCGTTAAGGGAGATGTCAGGTACCGTCTTGCCGAAAACCATGTTGAACGCCAGCATGTCCGACACCGGGGCGCGCAGGAAGCCCAGGGTGTGGGCGAAAGTGTCTGCCGAAGTGATAGGAAAGCGTGAAGCGGTTAGCGCCGTGTACAAGGCGACATCGCCCTCGGTAATGGTTCTCGGTGTCGCATGGGCAATGCTTTGCCCGACGCGGAAATCCTCGAAAAAATTGCCCAATGTGGTCTTTTCGCTCATCTGTGTTTCTCCTCGCAGTGCTGGGTGCTTGGCTCAGAGCCCATAAGCGGCCGCCAGATCGGGGTCACGTCTGGCGACCAACTGCGCCAGGTCGACGATCACGCGAGCCTGCTTCCAGGTTGCGTCATCCTGCATCTTGCCGTCGATGGTCGCCACGCCGCTGCCATCCGGCATCGCTTCCAGGATGCGTTTGGCAAACAGGACTTCCTTGACGTCCGGGCTGAAGACACGCTTGGCGATGGCGATCTGGTTCGGTGCCAGCGACCAGGCACCGGAGCAGCCCATCAGGAAGGCGTTGCGGAATTGTGATTCGCAGGCGGCTTCGTCCTTGAGATCGCCAAACGGGCCGTAGAAGGAGCGCAGGCCATGCGCAACGGCCGCATCGACCATCCGCGCCACGGTGTAGTGCCACAGGTCCTGCTGGAAGAAGGCGCGTTGATCCTTGCCTTCTTCGGGATCGGCGAGGACGCCGTAGCCAGGATGTCCGCCACCCACCCGCGTCGTCTTCATGCCGCGTGAAGCGGCCAGATCGGCGGGGCCGAGGCTGAGGCCGTGCATCCGTGGACTGGCGCCACAGATCGCCTCGACGTTGGTCACCCCCTGCGCCGTTTCGAGCAGGGCGTGCAGCAAAATCGGCTTGCGGATGGCGTACTTCGCTTCGAGCAGGGAGACGTACTGGTCAACGAAGTGGATGTCCCAGGGGCCTTCGACCTTGGGAATCATGATCACGTCAAGTTTGTTGCCGACGTGCTTGATGATCTCGCTCAGGTCGTCGAGGACCCACGGGCTGTTCAGGGCGTTGATGCGCACCCACATGCCGGTATCACCGAAGTCATGTTTGCTCAGCAAGTCAATGAAGCCAGCGCGCGCGGCGTCCTTGGCGTCGATCGGAATGGCGTCCTCCAGGTTGCCGCACATTACATCGCACCGGGTGGCTGTTTCGGGCGCCTTGGCGCGGATCTTGTCGATGTGGGGAGGAAAGAAATGGATCATCCTCTCCGGCCGCACCGGCAGTTCGCGCAGGGGTTGTGGCGCACCAATGGCGAGCGGCTTGTAGAAATGAATGGGTAGCTTCATGGCATTTTCCCTGGTGAAAAGAAGGGGATGGGTTCGCTTGCTGGCGAACAGGGCTTTTTACGACGCTTTCAAGCCGGCCCAGCGACCACGCCGGCGTCATGCAGGCGACCGACTTCCGCTTCGCTGAGGCCGAGGAGTTCGAGCAGAATCTGGTCGGTGTGTTGGCCCAGGACGGGTGCCGGCAGCGCCGGCAGACGTGGACTGCTGGCGAAGTCGAGTGGCGACCCGGGCATCAGGTAGGAGCCAATACCCGGCTGCTCGGTCATGGTGAACAGCGGATTGTCGGTCGAGCAATCGGGATCGTCCTCAATCGCTTCGCGCACCGAGCGATAGGGACCCCAGGTGACGCGGTGCGCGTTGAGCACCTCTGCCACTTCGGCCAGGGTGCGGGCGTGGCACCACGGTTCGATCAGCGCGGCAATCTGCTGGCGAGCGCGGAAGCGATTGCCTTCATCGTCGAGGTCGAGGGCAAGCCGCACGCCGAGAGCGTCGATTGCCTCTCTCAGGCCGGTGGCTTTTCTCAGGCAGCGCCACTGCATGTCGGTCAGTCCGACAATCATCAGGCGCTTGCCGTCCAGCGTTTCGAAGTCGCGGCCAAAGGCGCCGTAGAGGTAGTTGCCCTGTTTCGGCCGGTCGGCGTCATTGACCATCACTTCGGCGATCATCCCGATATTGGCCACCATCGCCAGTGCTACATCCTTCAGCGCCAGGTGCACGAGCTGTCCTTCGCCGGTCAGGCGCCGGTGCCGTTCGGCGGCGAGCATGCCGAGAGCAATCATCTGGCCGCTGATGAAATCCCATGCCGGAAAAACGTGGTTCACCACCTCCGGCGAACTGGTTGGCCCGGTCATGTAGGGCAGGCCAACCTGTGGGTTAACCGTGTAGTCCACTTCCGAGCCGCCGTCACGGCGACCGGTCAGGTTGATCATGATCAGGTCCTGGCGGTGTGCTTGCAGGGCTTCGTAGCTGAGCCAGCCCTTGGCCGGGAAGTTGGTGGAGAACAGCCCGGCGTTCTCGCCCGGGGCGCAGATCAGTTGCGTCAGCAACTCCTGTCCGCGCGGCTGGCGAAAGTCGACGGCGATCGATCGCTTACCTTTGTTCAGTCCGGCCCAGAAAAGGCTGTGCCGCCCATCCCTGGTCAGCGGCCAGCGACCGTAATCGAGGCCGCCGCCGATCGGGTCGAAGCGAATGACCTCGGCGCCGAGCTGGGCCAGGGTCATGCCGCCGAGCGGTGCGGCGACGAAGGCCGAGCCTTCGACAACGCGCAATCCTTTGAGAATGCCTTCCATGGTGGTCACCAATCCTTCCTGCAGTCGAAACAGGCATCAGCGAAGCGGTAGCTCGACCAACTGGCTCCCGTACTCACTCGCAGTCTGCTCACTTATCCAGTATCCAATAGAGATGTGTCGTCGTACAGCTGCCGGCAAGTCGCGCGCTGGCGACACTTGCACGACCGGCAGTTGGACCGCCGGTGTTCAGATTACGCGCTTCCGGCGCAGTTCTTTGATTTCCGCCGCGTCTACGCCCAGCAGATCGGAGAGCACGTCTTCGGTATGTTGCCCGAGCCTCGGGCCGAGGTGCTTGATACGGCCCGGCGTCACCGAAAGGCGTGGCAGGACCGACGGGACGATCACCGTCTCGCCGATGTCTTCCTCGTCGATGGCCACCAGATTGCGCCGGGAATGAAACTGCCGGTCGCCGAAGATGTCGGCAATGCTGTTCAAGGGTCCCGCAGGCGCGCCCGCCGCGAAACAGCGGTCGAGGATCTCTTCGCGACGCAGCGAACCGCACCAGTCCCTGACGATCTCGTTCACGTCGTGGCGGTTCTCCAGCCGCGTCTTCTGGTCACCGTAGACGTGCGGCGCGGCCAGCTCGGGTCGCTTCATGGCAATCGCCAGACGCTCGAAGAGCTTGTCCGTGACGCAGGATATGGCTACCCACTTGCCGTCTTCTTTGGTCGGAAAATGGCCGTGTGGGCAAGCGAAGTCGTTGTGCGTTGGGCCATGCCGCTCGCGGATACGGCCAAACATGGCGTAGGCGGGCGCCAACTCGTCGGTACAGCGAAAGACGGATTCGTACAGCGCGGCGTCGATGTACTGTCCCTCGCCGGTGCGATCGCGGTGACGCAAGGCCATCAGGATGCCGATGCAGCCATACAGCCCGGTGAGATAGTCGCCGAGCGTGGTCGACCCCGGCGTCACCGGCGTTCCCCGCGGCATTCCCGAGAGGAAGGCGATGCCACCGACAGCGTGTGCGACGCGGGCGAAACCCGGTCGGTCGCGGTAGGGGCCGGTCTGTCCGTAGCCGGTGACGCGGAGCATGATCAGGCGCGGGTTGATGGCGTGCAGCACCTCCCAGCCCAGGCCCCATTTCTCGAGGGTTCCTGGGCGGAAGTTTTCGCACAACACATCCGATTTCTCGATCAGCTTCTTGAACAGCTCGACGCCTTCGGGCAAGTGCAGGTCGAGGGTCACCGATTTCTTGTTGCGTGCTTCACTGAGCCAGGCCAGCGTGTCCTTGCGCGCGGTCGGCGTGCCGAAAGCCCGCATCGGGTCGCCTCCTTTCGGGTTCTCGACTTTTATCACGTCGGCGCCGAACTCGCCCAGAATGCTGGCGCTGTAGGGTGCGGCGATGATCGTCGCGGCGTCGATGACACGAATGCCTTCGAGCGGCAGCCTGGTCTCGGCTTGATCAGTGCTCATGAAAGTTCTCGCAATGGCCTGCTCAGATGATCTTGCGTTGCCGCAAACGTTTGATTTCCTGGGCCGAAATCCCGAGCAATTCGCGCAGGACTTCGTAGGTGGCGTTACCCAATGGTGGCCCGAGGTTGGAGATTCGGCCTGGCGTTGCAGAAAGCGTCGGCACGACCCCCGGAATCACCACCTCACCGAGGCCTTCCTCGGTCAGATGTGCCAGGTTGCCGCGGGCGATGAAGTGCTCGTCCTCGAAGATGTCGGCAATGCTGTTCAGCTTGCCGATCGGCACTTCGCCATCAATGCAGCGCGCCATCACCTCGTCGCGAGTCAGCGATTCGACCCATGCGATGACGATCCGGTTGACTTCGTCGCGCGCTGCCAGGCGCTTGCGCTGATTACCGTAGTGGTCGGCCGCCGCCAGTTCCGGCTTTTCCATCACCGCCGCAAACCGTTCGAACATCTTGTCGGTGGTGCAGGCGATGGCGACCCATTTGTCGTCAATCGTGCGGAAGTGCCCATGCGGGACGGCGACGAAGCTGCCGGCACCTTCGCGCTGGCGAACCTTGCCAAACAGCCCGTAGGCGGCGGCGATCTCGTCCATCTGGCGGAAAACTGCTTCGTAGATACCGATGTCGACGACCTGTCCTTCGCCGGTAGCTTCGCTGTGGCGCAGGGCAACCAGGATGCCAATCGCTCCATAGAGGCTGGAGAGGTAATCGCCGAGCGGCGAGGTGCCGGGGAGAACCGGCGTTTCGTGGGGAAATCCGGCCAGGTACGACAGCCCTGCGAAGCCATGGGCGATGTGTGCAAAACCCGAGCGCCGGCGATAGGGGCCGGTCTGTCCGTAGCCCGAGACGCGCAGCATGACCAGCGCCGGATTGGCCTCTTTCAGGATCTCCCAGCCAAGTCCCCATTCCTCCATGATGCCAGGGCGGAAGTTCTCGATCAGCACGTCGGACTTGGCGACCAGTTTCAGGAACAGCTCGACGCCTTCCTTCTGGCGCAGGTCCAGGGTGACCGATTTCCGGTTACGGCCTTCGCTGAGCCACGCCAGCGTCGCGTCGTGGCGCTTCGATGCCGTCCCGAAGCGTCGCATCGGGTCACCGGCGATCGGATGCTCGACCTTGAGAACCTCGGCGCCGAATTCACCGAGCATTGACGCTGCGTACGGGCCAGCGAGAAAGGTGCCAACGTCGATGACACGCAGACCGTCCATCGGCAGGCGTTCGTTCTCGCTCCCGCCTTCCTGATTCTGCTCCCGCTGGCGATCGCTTGCGTCGTGTTTTGAGCGGACGTCAGCGTGTGCATCGTCTGCCGACGTTTCGCTGCTGGTGCACTGGGCTCCAGACTTCAGCGCGGTCGCCGTGGTCGAGTCTTCTCCCTGTTTCATGGTCGTTTCTCCCGACAGCAGAGCCAGAAACCGACCCAACTCCCGCATTACGCATCGGTTCCTGTGCCGACGCATCTCGCACAGTATATGGCCAAACGGGGCCTTCCGGCGCAGCCTGCCGAGCAAATCGGCAGTCTGATGCCATATTCGTGCGCCAGCTTGAGTTTGCCTGGCGCCTGTGCTGTACTTGCCGGGAAGTCTCCCGAAAACGCAGAAAGGATCCGCTCGATGAACGACGCGACAACAGACTTTTCGCCCTGGATCGGGCGCCGCGAGGTTACCGAAGATGAGCTGGGCCTGGCACCTGCGCTCGCTGCGGCGGCGACACTGGACGACACCGTTACCCGCTTCGCGATCGGCAGCGCACTGCCGCCGCTGTGGCACTGGTTCTATTTCCTGCCACGGGCAGCGCAGTCTCTGCTCGACGTCGATGGGCATCCACAGCGCGGCGGCTTCATGCCGCCGATTCCCTACCCGCGGCGGATGTTTGCCGGCGCGCGCATGCGCTTTTACCGACCGCTGCTGATTGGGCAGCCGGCCCGCCGCGAGGCGGTGATTCGCGACATTCGGCAGAAGTCAGGCCGGTCCGGCTCGCTGGCATTCGTTTCCGTGTTGTGCAGCTTCTATCAGGATGGCGTGTTGTGCCTCGAGGAGGAGCAGGACATCGTCTATCGTGAGCCGGGCCCAGCCGTCGCCAGGCCGGAGTTGGTTGACTGGCCGGCTCTGGCCGAAGGTGTCTGGTCACGCATCGTGTCGCCGGACCCAAAATTGCTGTTCCGCTTTTCGGCGCTGACCTTCAATGCCCATCGCATCCATTACGATCGGCCGTACGCCATCGAGGACGAGGGCTATCCGGGCCTGGTGGTGCACGGACCCCTGACCGCCGTGTTGCTGATGGAATTGCTGCGACAGCACGCGGCACAGCCCGTCCACAGCTTCAGCTTCCGCGGCTTGGCGCCGCTCTTCGATCTGGCGCCTTTTCGCCTGGTCTGCAGCTGCCACGACGGCCAGGTGTCTCTTGAAGCGCAGGCGCCGAATGGCGCAATAGCGATGAGCGCCAGCGCCGAACTCACGGCGGCATAGCCGCACTGCCGGTCGCGCAGCGCAGCGCGTACCCGACCGCTTTGTGCGCGAGTTGCCGCGCCGGTGGTGCTCCGAGAGCAGCTTTCCAAACCAGACCCGACGTCGCCCTACAGGTCGTCCAAGGGCTCAAGTCTGTTCGAGCGCCGAGCGCGCCATGGCGTGGTGAAAATGCATTGGGAATGATCAGTGGCCGCGTGCTTGTCGTCAGTTGGCGGACCGCGCCCGTTGGCGAGGAAGCTCCTCATAGTCCACCGTCGGCGGGATGAAAGCGATGTATATCCGCAACAACGGTTGGCAAAATGAAAAACCGTTGACTTGGGTCAACTATTCCCGTGTCGATGAGGCGTAAACCGTCAGCGCAAGTCGGCGTTCCGCTGGCTGACTGACCCAACGGGAGGATCCAGAAGATGAGTGAGTATCGTGGATGGCGTGGAACAGGATTGTTGCTTGCCGCGGTTTTGCCATTGGCATTGGGCAACGCCTTGGCACAGGATAATG
>NZ_JAVTWB010000171.1:0-7017 GCF_032229525.1 Accumulibacter sp.
TCACCGACGAGGACGAGACGGTCAACCAGGCGTCGGCACTGTGGTCGCGTCCCAAGTCGGAGATCTCCGACGAGCAGTACAACGAATTCTACAAGCACGTCGCGCACGACTTCGAGGACCCGCTGGCGCATGTCCATGCGCGTGTCGAGGGCAAGCAGGAATACACGCAACTGCTCTACATTCCGTCGAAAGCGCCTTTCGATATGCTCGACCGCGGCGCCCGCCACGGCATCAAACTCTACGTTCGCCGCGTCTTCATCATGGACGACGCCGAGCAACTGATGCCGCTCTACCTGCGCTTCGTGCGCGGGGTGGTCGATTCCAACGATCTGCCGCTCAACGTTTCGCGCGAGATCCTGCAGCAGTCGCGCGATATCGAAGCCATCCGCGGCGGTTGCGTGAAGCGCATTCTTGGCCTGCTCGAAGGCCTGGCGGATAGCGAGGACGACGCCGAAAAGGAGAAGTACAAGACCTTCTGGCAGGAATTCGGAAAGGTGCTCAAGGAAGGCGTCGGCGAGGACTTCGCCAACAAGGAGCGTATCGGCAAGCTGCTACGCTTCGCCTCGACACAAGCCGACACCACAGAAGAAAGCGTCTCGCTGGCCGATTACGTGTCGCGGATGAAAGAGGGGCAGGAGAAGATCTACTACGTTACCGCAGAAACCTTCATCGCCGCCAAGAACAGCCCGCACCTCGAGATCTTCCGCAAGAAGGGCATCGAAGTGCTGATTCTCTCCGACCGCGTCGACGAGTGGGTGACCAGCCATCTCACCGAGTTCGACGGCAAGCAGTTGCAGTCGGTGGCCAAGGGCGGGCTCGACCTCGGCCAGCTCGAGGACGCCGCCGAGAAGGAAGAAGCCGAGAAAGCGGCCGACGAGTACAAGGATCTGCTCGAAAAGGTCAAGACGACGCTTGGCGACAAGGTCAAGGACGTTCGTGTGACGCATCGCCTGACCGATTCGCCGTCCTGCCTGGTGGCCGACGAACACGACCTCGGTGGCAACCTGCAGCGTATCCTCAAGGCGGCCGGGCAGAACGCCCCGGCGAGCAAGCCGATCCTCGAGATCAACCCCAATCATCCGGCGGTGCAGCGGCTCAAGTCCGAGGAAACCCGCTTCGACGACTGGGCCAACCTGCTGCTCGAGCAGGCGACGCTGGCCGAAGGCGGCTCGCTCGATGATCCGGCAGGTTTCGTCAAGCGGATCAACGATCTGATGCTGGCGCTTTCGCTGGGTAGCGGTCGCTAGGTGACGGGCGGCGGGCCGGTGGCAGCGCTTCTGCACGGGCTGCCACCGATCCTTGACGCCGAGGTCAGAACCCTGATTCTCGGCAGTTTCCCGTCGCCGGCATCACTGGCGGCGCAGCAGTACTACGGGCACCGCCAGAACCAGTTCTGGCGCCTGCTCGGCGCCTTGCTCGGCGAGCCGCTCGCCGAGTCCGACTACGTCGAGCGGCAGCGCAGCCTGCTGCGGCATGGCATCGGCGTCTGGGATGTCTTTCGCCAGTGTCAGCGCCAGGGCGCTCTCGATGCGGCGATTCAGGCGCCCGAGGTCAACGATTTTTCCCGCCTGCAGATGGACGCACCGCACCTGCGGCGCGTCTGCTTCAATGGCCAGACCGCCGGCAAACTCGCCCGCTGGTTTACCCTGCGCGGCTACGAAACGTGCGTCTTGCCGTCGAGCAGCCCAGCCTACACCCTGGCCTTTGCCAGCAAGCTTGAAAAGTGGCGGGCGGCAGGGCTGGGGGCGACGGTCGATCGCTGAGCGCAGCTTGCCGTACAGTGCGCTACGCTCACAGCAGCCGTCGTCGCCAGATCGCTATTTCGCCGGCGCCAGGATATCGCGCAGGCACTGGAGATGTTCGGGCCCGGTCACCGGCGCACACGCCGTCCGTGCCTTCTCGTGTTGGGCGCAAAGGGCCGGGTCCGAGGATTGGGCGCAGGTGCTTGACGGCGCCTGCTGCTGCACGCAACGCTTGAATTGCGCTCCGTTACGACCCTGGCAGGCGGCGTAGGCCTGTTTGCGACTCGCGCATTGCTGCGGGTTGCGCGCCTGGCTGCAGTCGGTCATTTGCGCCTGCTGGTGCATGCATTGTCTGCGCTCCGGGCCGACCTTGTCCTTGCAGGCCTCGAATACCTTGCGGTGCGCTTGCTGGCGCGCGGCGCATTGTTCCGGGTTGCCTGTCTTGCTGCAGTTGGCCTGGCCGCGCATCCCCTGGCCGGGTCCGCCGCCCTGCATTCCCGGCCCCATGCCGCCCTGCATGCCCGCTCCCACGCCCCCCATGCCGGAAGCTGGTTGAGCCATTGCCGGCATGGCCAACAGCGCGGCGGCGAGGAAAGTGACGAATAGTGAACTCTTGCGCATGGGTGTCTCCTGGTCGGTTGAAAAGATCGCTTGCCGAGGTGGCTTGCAAAGGAGGAACGACGGCTTCTCACCGGCGCCGAGCCATCTTACACCTTCTTGCCGTCGGCATTGAGCCGCGCGGCGCTTGTCCGGTATAGTTGCCCGTCAGCCCACTGGAAGAGCGCAAATGTCGAAAGCAGCAGCGGTCAATCCCGTACACGAACACCGCCTGACGCTCGCAGAAACGCTCGGCTGGCTGGTCGAAGACGGCCGGGTCGCCAAGCCGGACGCCGACGCGCTGCAGCAGGAGAGCCGCCTGAAGCGCCTGACGGCGCATCCGCTGGTGATCATTGCTGACCAGAAATGGAAGTCGCACGACGAGCCGCCACGACCGCTGACCCTCGAAGAACTGGGCGAGTGGCTGGCGCGAAGGGTGGGGCTCGACTACCACCACATCGACCCCCTGAAGGTCGATTTCACCGCCGTGACCGACGTCATGTCGAGTGCCTACGCCACCCGCTTCGGCATTCTGCCGATCCAGGTGACGACGCGCGAGATCGTGGTGGCGACTTCGCAGCCCTTTCTGCGCGACTGGGAAAAGGAGCTGCGGGCGATTCTCAAGAAGGACATTCGTCGGGTACTGGCCAATCCGGTCGATGTGGCGCGCTATCTGATCGAGTTCTACAATCTCGCGCGCTCGGTCAAGAAGGCGGCACAGGCCGGCGGGCAGGGCGGCAACCTGTCGTCATTCGAGCAACTGGTCGAACTCGGCCGGAGCAATCGCCAGTTCGACGCCAACGACCAGCACATCGTCAATATCGTTGACTGGCTCTGGCAGTACGCTTTCGACCAGCGCGCCAGCGACATTCACATTGAGCCGAGGCGCGAAATCGGTATCGTGCGTTTCCGCATCGACGGTGTCCTGCATCAGGTCTACCAGCTGCCGATGAGCGTCCTGGCGGCGATGATCAGCCGGGTCAAGATTCTCGGCCGGATGGACGTGGTCGAGAAGCGCCGGCCGCAGGACGGCCGGATCAAGACCCGGACGGCCGACGGCCAGGAAGCCGAACTGCGCTTGTCGACCTTGCCGACCGCTTTCGGCGAAAAACTGGTGATGCGCATCTTCGACCCGGAAGTGCTGGTCCGCAGTTTCATCGAACTCGGCTTCAGTGACGACGATCAGGCGCGCTGGAAGGCGATGTCGGAGAAACCGAACGGCATCATCCTGGTCACCGGCCCGACCGGTTCGGGAAAGACGACGACGCTCTATTCGACACTCAAGCAGCTGGCCACGCCGGCGGTCAACGTGTGCACCATCGAAGACCCGATCGAGATGGTCGAGGGCGCGTTCAACCAGATGCAGGTGCATAACGCCATCGACCTCGGCTTTGCCCAGGGGGTGCGCGCACTGATGCGGCAGGACCCGGACATCATCATGATCGGTGAAATCCGCGACCTCGAAACTGCCGAGGTGGCGATTCAGGCGGCGCTCACCGGCCACCTCGTGCTGTCCACCCTGCATACCAACGACGCGCCGGCAGCGGTCACCCGCATGCTCGATCTCGGCGTTGCGCCGTATCTTCTGGCGGCGACGGTGATCGGCATCATGGCGCAGCGGCTGGTGCGCATCCTCTGTCCGCATTGCAAGCAGGAGCACCAGGCGAGCGCGGTCGAGAACACCATGTGGGATCAGCTGGTCGCGCCCTGGAAAGCCAATCGTCCGGCGCGCTTCTACCGGCCGGTCGGTTGCATCGATTGCCGCATGACCGGCTACCTCGGGCGGGTCGGGCTGTACGAAATCCTGCTGCTGTCGCCGGAGCTCAAACAGGCGATCAGTGAAAACAAGGAGATTGCGAAGATTCGCGATCTCGCCTACCGCGAAGGCATGAAGCCCCTGCGCATTTCGGGGGCGATGAAGGTTGCCGCCGGGGTGACCACCCTGGCCGAGATCTTCAAGGTGGCGCCACCGACCGAGCAGAGCTGACCCGCCGCGTCTCTTCGGCAGCCGGCGGCTTTCTTCGCCGGTGCTCAGCCCTTCAGCCTTTGACGCAGACCACCTGCCGCAAGCTGTGCACGACTTCCACCAGCGAACGCTGGGCGTGCATCACTGCGTCGATGTCCTTGTAGGCCATCGGGATTTCGTCGATCACCTCCTGGTCCTTGCGGCACTCGACGTGGGCGGTGGCGCGTTCCTGGTCGGCGACGGTGAACCGGCGCCGCGCTTCGTTGCGGCTCATGACGCGACCGGCGCCGTGGCTGCACGAGTTGAACGAGTCGGTATTACCCTTGCCACGGACGATGAAGGATTTGGCACCCATCGATCCGGGGATGATCCCCAGTTCGCCCTGGCGCGCCGAAACGGCGCCCTTGCGGGTGACGAAGACCTCGCTGCCGAAGTGCGTTTCCTTCTGTACGTAGTTGTGGTGGCAGTTCACGGCTTCGGCGTCCACGCTGAAGGGCTTGCCGATCACCCGGCGCGCGGCGTCGATCACGTTGGCCATCATCAGGCTGCGATTGCTGCGCGCATATTCCTGCGCCCAGCCAACGGCTTCGACGTAATCGTCGAAATGCGCGCTGCCTTCCTTCAGATAGGCCAGGTCGCGATCCGGCAGATTGGCGAGGTGTTGCCGCATGTCCGCCTGGGCCAGGGCGATGAAGCTGCGGCCGATGGCGTTGCCGACGCCGCGTGAACCCGAGTGCAGCATGAACCAGACGCGCTCCGCCTCATCGAGACAGACCTCGATGAAATGGTTGCCGGTTCCCAGGGTGCCCAGGTGCTGGTGGTGGTTGCTGTCTCGCAGGCGCGGGTACTTCTCGACGATGCGTTTGAAACCCGGGAGCAGACCCGCCCACAGTGCGTTGACCGCCTGCGGCGGGTTGTGCCAACTGCCCTGGTCGCGTTTGCCGCGGCCGACCGTGCGGCCGTGCGGCACCGCGCGTTCGATGGCCGAGCGTAGCCCGTGCAAGGTGTCCGGCAGGTCCGAGGCGTTCAGCGTGCTGCGCGTGGCGATCATGCCGCAGCCGATATCGACGCCGACGGCGGCGGGAATGATCGCGCCACGGGTCGGAATGACGCTGCCGATCGTCGAACCCTTGCCCAGATGCACGTCGGGCATCACCGCCAGGTGGTGGAAAATGAAGGGCAGGCGGGCGGTGTTGAGCAGTTGCTGGCGCGCCTCGGCCTCGACCGGCACGCCGTCGGTCCACATCTTGATCGGCCGGCCATTCGCTACCTGGACAACTTCGATCGCTTCGCGCTTGACGGCAGCCGGCATGAGCGTGGATCGGCTACGCTTGGTGAGCGCGCTCTAACGAAGCACCGCCTTCGGGCTCCACGGCGGGCGGCCGCTTTGCCGGCAACACCAGCCGGAACCTCGAGCCGACGCCGACCTCGCTGTGGGCCTCGATTCGCCCACCATGTCGCTTGGCGATGCCGTACGCCAGCGACAGGCCGAGCCCGGTCCCCTGGCCGACCGGCTTGGTGGTGAAGAAGGGCTCGAAGATACGTTTGAGGTTTTCCGGCGGGATGCCCTTGCCGCTGTCCGCGACCTCGATCCACACCTCGTCGTCGTCGAAGCCGGTGCGCAGGGTGATTGTGCCGCGGCCCTCAATGGCATGCGCGGCATTGACCAGCAGGTTGAGCAAGACCTGGTTGACCTGCGCCGCAATACACTCGACTTCGGGAACGCCGCCGTATTCCTTGTGCACCTCGGCCTTGTATTTGATCTCGTTCCAGACAATGTTCAGCGTGCTCTCCAGCCCCTGTTCGAGGTTGGTGAACTGCCACTCGGCGGTGTCCACGCGCGAGAAGTCCTTGAGATCCTGAACGATCCCGCGCACCCGTCGCAGGCCTTCGAGCGACTCGTCGATCAGTGTTCCCACGTCGCCGCGCACGTAGTCGAGGTCGGCGGCCTCCCGGGCTTCGGCAATCGCGCGCATTACCGCCGGGTGCTCGGCAAGGATCGGGTCGGCCGCCGCGTAGGCGTCGATCACCTGCAGCAAACCCTGGACCTGGTCCTTCAGGCTGCCCAGGTTGGAATTGACAAAACCGACCGGATTGTTGATCTCGTGCGCCACCCCGGCGGCGAGTTGGCCGACCGAAGCCAGCTTCTCCGATTGCAGCAACTGGTTCTGCGCTTCCGCGAGCTTGCGGTTGAGTTCGGTCAGGCGCTCGATGGTGGCGTGCAGCTGCAGTTCGGCGGCATGCTGATCGGTGACGTCAACGCCGGAACTCAGGGCGGCGGTGATGGCGCCGGAAGCATCGACAAGCAGCGCGTTGCTCCAGGCGACACGCCGGATTTGGCCGTCGGCCGTCAGGATGTCGTTCTGATTATGCGCGGCGATGACGCCGGTCGGCGTGCCGGCCAGCCATTGCCGGAAACTGTTGCTCAGATCTTCGCGTTGCGCTTCCGGAACGAAGCGATCGAACCAGTTACTGCCGACGATTTCCGCTTCGCTCAGGCCGAGCAGCGCACAGCCCGCGCGGTTGATCATGCGGATGATTAGATCGCCGTCGATGACCACCATCACCGAGTGCGTCACGTCGAGGTAACCCTGCGCCTGCTCCAGCGCGTTGCGCAACGCCCGTTCTGCTGCCTTGCGCTCGGTCGTGTCGCGAACGATGCCGCTGTAGAAACGCTCGTTGCGCACCGTGTAGGTATTGATCGACAGGTCG
>NZ_JAVTWB010000172.1:0-6963 GCF_032229525.1 Accumulibacter sp.
GTGCTCCTGCAGATCGAGCCCCGACATCCCGGGCAGTTGCACATCCAGCACCAGGCAGTCGAATTGCGGACGCATGCTGTCCGCGAGCAGCGCCTCGGCTGATGCATAGGTGACCGGCTGCATGCCCGACGCGCGAAGCAGGCGCGCGAAGGAGCGACGCAGTTCGTCGTCGTCATCGACCACCGCCACGCAGGCGCTCGTAGAGTCTTGCTTCGACATGGAAGTGCAGCGTAGCGCTTTGACCACGTCTCGCCTACTGCCCGATGGGGAAGTCCTGGTGAGCGCCCGGCTGGCGTCGGCAGCTGGGCAACGTGAGGGAAAAGCAGCCGCGCGTCATTGTCAGGGCAAGTCCCTGCAAGGGTCTCGGCCAGAATCGTCTCGTCCGTCGCTCGGGTTCCAACGTGCCCGTGAGGCGGAACATGAGTCGTCCGAGCGCGGCCGTGACGGCACGGAATCGGCCGCTTGCCTTCGGCTCGGGTCCGCGGCGGCAGAGGTAGCCGCAGAGGTCGCGGCCGAGGTGCGCCGCTGGTCATGGTGATTCGCTCCGGGCCGATTAACACGCCGGCGCCGCGCCGTCGTTGTTCGTGGTCGGCGTCGCCTCGGCGGCGCCCGACTGGTCCTCGTATTTCGCCACCACGGCATGGATCGACCCGTAGATCGCGTGCTCGCCCAGGATCTCCGTGATCCCGTGGCGGTCGAATTGCGCGCGGACGTTCGTGGTCAGGTTGGCAAATACCAGCCGGATGTCTTGCTCTCTGAGCAGGGTGGCGGTATCGCGCAACATCGCCGCCGCCGAGAAATCCACGTCGCCGATCGCTGCCGCTTCGACGCAGAGACAGCGCAAGGGCGGCTGCCCGCTGCTCTTCACCAGTTCGAGGACCTCTTCGACGAACTGTCCGGCGTTGGCGTAATAGAGGCTGTGGCTGAAAAGATAGACCATCAGGCCGGGCGCGATCTGCTGCGGTGTGCTTAGCGCTACCGTCTGCCAGCCTTTCTTCCGCTTGTCCACGGCGATCACCGAATTGGTGCCGCGGTAGCTGCGCCGCACGTGATCGAGTAGCGACAGGATCATCGCCAGGACGATGCCCTGCTCGACGCCCACGACGACCACCGTCGCCGCTGTCACCAGGGCGACCCAGAACTCGGGGCGCGCCTCGACGAAGATTCGGCTCATGCCCTTGACGTCGATCATTTTCACCGCCACCAGGAAAACGATCGCCGACAGCACCGCGTCCGGCAAATGCGCCAGCGGGCCGGTGAGGAAGAGCAGGACCAGCAGCACGATGACGCTGGTGGTGATCTGTGAAATCTGGCTGCGGCCACCGCCACCGGCGACCATTGCCGTGTTGGTCGGGCTGCCATTGACGATGAAGGTCCCGGACAGACCGGCGCCAAGGTTGGCCATACCCAGCCCGACCATATCGACGTTCTCGTCGAAGCGATCGTTGTACTTGGCGGCGTAGGCGCGCGAGGTCGCGGCGCTCTGCGAGAGAATGACGACGAAGCAGGCCGCCGCGATTGGCGCCAGCTTCCAGATCAGCGGCCAGCTCCAGTCGACCTGTGGCAGACCGAGCGTCGGCAGACCGCTGGGTACCGCACCCAGCGTTGCCAGGTGGGCGTCGAGACCCAGCGCCCAGCTGACGGCGATGGCGCCAAGGACGGCGATCAGGCCGCCGGGAATCTTCTCCGACAGCTTCTTGCCGCCGAGGATCACCACCAGCACGGCCAGCGCCATCGAAAGCGCGTAGGGATTGGTCTGGCCGATCGATTGCGCGTCGTGCACGATCTGCGACAGCGGATGGTTGCTGATCCGCGGCAGGCCCAGCAAGCCGGAGACCTCGAGCAGCGAGACCTGTATGCCGACGCCGGTGAGAAAACCGGTGAGTACCGTGCGCGAGAGAAAGTCGGCGAGGAAGCCCAGCCGCAGTACGCGTGCGGCGAACATCAAGACCGCCGCCATCAGTGCCAGCAGGCTGCACAGTGCCAGCCATTCGTTGGACCCCCGCACCGCCATGCCGGCAAGGCCGGCGGCGACCACCGCCGCCGTCGCCGAATCGGCATTGACCGACAGGTGCCGCGACGAGCCAAAGATGGCAAACAGGCACATCGGGATGAGGATGGTGTACAGGCCTGTGATCACCGGCGTGCCGATGATCTTGGTGTAGCCCATCGTCCCCGGAATCGACAGCGCGGCGAGGGTGAAGCCGGCGATGATGTCCCGTCCGACGCCCGCCCGGTCAATCGGCAGGATCCCCTGCAAGATCGGCAGCCGGAAGCGCTTGCCCTCGCTCGCTGTGGTCATCACCGCCCTCCTTGGCTCGCCGCAAGCGGCACGCTAGCCCTTGCCGTTGCGTTTTTCCTGCGCCGCGGCTGCGGCGTGATACTTGCGGCGCACCTCTTCGAGGTCCACCCGTGTTGGTGGCAACTTGAGCTTCATGTCCGCCATCGTCTCGGCGATGATCTGCGAAGCCGCGAGGTTGCGGAACCACTTGTGATTTGCCGGGATGACGTACCACGGCGCGTGTGCCGTGCTGGTCTTCTCCAGGGCGTCTTCGTACGCTTCAGTGTACTTCGGCCACAACTCGCGCTCCGAGTAGTCCGACTCGCTGATCTTCCAGTTGCGAGCGGGGTCGTCGAGCCGCTGCTTGAAGCGCTCGAGTTGTTCCTCGGGGCTGATGTGCAGGAAGAACTTGAGAATCCGCGTGCCGTTCTGGGTGAGCAGCTGCTCGAAGTCGTTGATCAGCTCGTAGCGTTTCGACCACACCGCTTTCGGGACCAGTTCGTGCACCCGCACGACCAGCACGTCTTCGTAGTAGGAGCGGTTGAAGACGACCACCTCGCCCTTGCCCGGGGTGCGCTGGTGTGCACGCCAGAGGAAGTCGTGCGCGGCTTCGCTGGCGCTCGGCTGCTTGAAGCCGAAGACGGAGGTGCCCTGCGGATTCATGCCGCTGAACAGGTGACGCACGACGCCGTCCTTGCCGGCGGCATCAAGCGCCTGCAGCACGACCAGCAGCGACTGGTCGGCGTTGGCGTAGAGCAGTGCCTGCATTTCGGCCATGCGCGTGACGTACTTCGTGATCTCGGGCTGTGCCGCCTCGTTCGAGAGATAGCCGCCCTTCTGCGCTGGGTCTATGCCAGCCAGCTTGACCTTCTTGCCCGGGTTGACGGCAAATTCTTTACGGAAGTCCATGACTCTTTTCTCCTTTGCTCGAGATCAGCGGTTGGCAGCCGCGGCCGGTGAGGCCGTGGCCAGGTGCGAGTGCAGCGACTGATTGACGATCGCCAGGCTCTTCTGGTGGCGCGCCGTGCGGTAGCTCGCGAAGCGGTCATGGATTATCCGGACGCTGCCGAGGATCAACAACCAGCTCAGCAGATAGAGCCAGACCCAGCCGATCAGCTGCCAGGAAATCGCCGGCACCAGCAAGCCAAAACCGCACATCAGGGTGGCCACGAGCTGCGTGCCGACAATCGCCCAGAACAGGGGCGCGGCCGGCAATGGCCGCTGGAAGAACCAGCGCTCGGTGCGGGTGATGAACAGCAGCAGTTGGCCACCGCCGACCAGTTGCACGAACATCATCGTCTGCAGCTGGGCGTGCGTCGCCAGCCCGAAGTAGTCCTGCAGATGCGGCTCCGAGAGCACCTTGACGCCGAACAGCAGCAGGCCGAAGGATTCGGCGATGGAGAAGATGCCGAGAACGGTCGCCAGGCCGAAGATTTGCGGCAGCTCCCAGCGCACCGGCCGCGGACTGACCGGCGTGTTGTCGTAGGCGATGGTCATCATCGGCAGGTCGTTGAGCAGCGACATGGCGACGATCATGATCGCGGTCAACGGCGAGAAGCCGAGGAAGATCGACGACAGGACGACGAGGAACATGATGTCGATGGTCAAGGCGATGCGGTAGATCAGGTAGCTATTGATGCGACCGAAGATCCGCCGCGCTTCGTCGATGGCACCGTTGATTACCGACAGGCCGGGGGCGGTGAGGATCAGCGCCGCCGCGCCGCGGGCAGCATCGGTGGCGCCGGAGACGGCGGTGCCGCAATCGGCCTGTTTCAAGGCCGGCGCATCATTGACGCCGTCGCCGGTCATCGCCACCAAATGGCCGCGCGACTGCAACGCCTTGACGATGGCGTACTTGTGCTCCGGGAAGACGCGCGCAAAGCCGTCTGCCCGCTCGATCGCATCGATGATCGCCGGCGGCACATTGTCGGGATCCATGTCCTTGGGGAAGGCTTCCGCCGCCGCAATGATGTGCGTGCCCATGCCGAGCTGGCGTGCCGTCTCGATGGCGATGGCGGTGTCGTCGCCAGTGATCATCATCACCCGCACACCTTTTTCCGCCGCCTTGTCGATGGTTTCCCTGGAGTCGTCGCGTGGCGGATCGAACATCGGCAGGATGCCGAGGAACGACCAGCTCGCGCCGTCATCGGCCGAGCGCGCCACGCCCAATGCCCGCGCACCCTGCGCAGCCAGCTTGTCCACCGCCTCCTTGACTTTCTCGGCGACAGCGGCAGGCGCCCTGGCAAGATCGACGATCGCCTGCGGCGCGCCCTTGGCGACGACGAAGGATTTGCCGCTGGCGTCGGTGACGGAGGCTTGCGTGCGCTTGGTGACCGGGTCGAAGGGAACGAACTTGCTCATGGTCCAGCCCTTGAGCAGCGTCTGGTCCTTGAGCGCGGTGATCACCGCGGTGTCGATGGCGTCCTTGTCCTCGAGCTTCGACGCCAGTGCCGCCGCCAGGATGCAGTCCTGCGCATCGGTGGCGGCGAAGAGCATCGGCTCACTGAGGCTCAACTGGTTCTTGGTCAGGGTGCCGGTCTTGTCCGAGCAGAGGATATCGACGCCGGCCATCTCCTCGATCGCCGACAGCTTGGAAACAATCGCCTGCTGTTTCGACAGCGCCAGTGCGCCGAGCGCCATGGTGATCGAGAACACCGCCGGCATCGCCACCGGGATCGAAGCGACCATCAGCACCAGCACGAACTGCAGGATGCCGAGGGCGTCGGCGAGGTTCCAGTCCTTGGCAATCACGATGTCGTGATAGACCTTGACAGCCACCAGGACCAGCGTCAGGCAGACGGCCACGACGATCAGGAAGTTGCTGATCTGGAACATCGCTTTCTGGGCGTGGCTGACGGCGCCGGCGCCGGAGACGAGCTTGGCGGTACGGCCGAAGAAGGTATTGGTGCCGGTGGCGATGACCACGGCTTCCATCTCGCCCTGCTTGACGACACTGCCGGCGTAGGCTTCGTCACCGACCTGCTTTCGGGCCGGCAGCGATTCGCCGGTGAGCGCTGCCTGGTCGATCGAGGCGAAGTCGCCACTGGTCAGGCGCAGGTCCGCCGGGACGATCACGCCGAGGCGGATCTTGACCATGTCGCCGGGAACCAGCGTCGCCGCCTGCACCGTGCTCCACTGGCCGTCGCGCAGGACGGTGGCCTCCGGCGCCAGGCCGGCCTTCAGCGCGGCCAGCGCGTTCGATGCCTTGCGGTCCTGCCAGTATTCGAGCGCCGCGTTGAACAGCAGCAGTGAACCGATGATGAAGAAGTCGTCCCAGTGGCCGAGCAGTGCGGAAACCAGCGCCGCCGTTTCGATGACGTAGGCCATCGAACCGGTGAAATAGCCACGAATCTGCTCAGCGAGGCTTTTCTCCCTGGTGACGATGGCGTTCGGTCCGTAGCGGCTGAGTCGTTGTTGCGCTTCGGCGGCGCTCAGGCCCTGATCCGGCTTGACGGCGAGCGTCGACAAGACCTCCTCGACCGGGATCTTTTCGAGATCCGGTCCACTGGCGGCGGAAGTGCCTGATTGGGTGGATGCATTTGCCATAAATCCCTCCAGGTTCAATGACGACACGAACGACTTGAAACAGCCGGTCCGAGTTCGTCTGACCGGGGTCTACCTGGCTACCGCAGGCGTGCCGACAATCTCGATCTTGGCCCTGGCCTTGAGCTCGTCCAGCTGCTTCTTCAGGTTCTGCTGCTGCATCTGTTGGGTCAGTTCAGGTCTTACTTCTTCAAATGGAGGGGCTTCTATCGCCCTGGAGTCTTCCAGAAAAATGACGTGATAGCCATACTGGGTTTTCACCGGCTCCTGGGTGAACGCGCCTTTTTTCAGCGTGCTGACGGCATTGCTGAACTCCGGCACCATCCTGCTGACGTCAAACCATCCGAGATCGCCGCCGCTGACCTTGGAGCCGGCATCTCGGGATTTTTCCATCGCCAGCTTCGCGAACGATCCCGGCTCTGTCTTCAGTTTGGCAATGATCGCCTGGGCTTCGGCCTCGGTTTCCACCAGGATATGGCGCGCCTTGTACTCGCTGCCGGTGATGGTCGCCTTGATGCGATCGTATTCGGCCTTCAGCAGGTCCTCGCTGACCGGAGTGTTCTTGATGAAATCCTGCACATAGGCGTCGGCCAGAACCGATTGCCGGAGGACAGCGAGTTGCTCGGTGACTTCAGGCAATTTGTCCAAACCCTTCTTCACCGCCTCCTCGGCGATCAGGGTTTGCATGGTCAGCTTGTCAATGATGCTTTTCCTGGCTTCCGGGGTGTCCGCTTGGCCGGCGCTGGCGCCGTGCTTGATAATCATGTCGACACGGCTCTGGTTGATGGCGGTGCCGTTCACGGTCGCCACCGCCACTCCGGTCACCGCTGGGGTCGCGGATTTTGCGTTCTGCTCCGAGTTGCAGGCGCTGACGACCAGCAGTGAAGCCGCGCAGGCCAGCACAAGTGGGGTTTTGATGGAGCGCATCAGGGGGTCCTTGGTGTAGTAGAAAGCCAGCCCGCGCGGCTGAAAGCCCTTTGTCGTTCAAGGGCGCCGACAGGGTCATGTAGCGGCTCTGGTGACTCGCTGGCACCTACATGCCAGGCCTGGGGCCTGGATGTCATGGTGGACGAATCGTTGGGCAGGCCGCGCCGCTAACGGTCATGACATGTCGAGATACCCCAGATCATGAAAGTCAT
>NZ_JAVTWB010000173.1:0-6942 GCF_032229525.1 Accumulibacter sp.
GAGCAGTGGCGCCTGTTCAGGCAGACGGGCGTCACTCACCTGATGTCGATCTCCGGCCTCCACGTGACCATGGTCGCCGCGCTCTTCGCGGCGCTGGTCGGCTGGCTGTGGCGGCGCAGCACGCGGCTGATGCTCGCTCTGCCCGCAGCGAAAGCGGCGATTGCCGCCGGCTGGCTGGCCGCTCTTGGCTACTCCTTGCTCGCCGGCTTCGCCGTGCCGACGCAGCGCACGCTGTACATGCTGAGCGTGGTGGCGCTGGCCTTGTGGTCGGGTCGCAACCTCGGCGCCAGTCGCAGCCTCTTGCTGGCCTTGCTGCTGGTGCTGCTGATCGATCCCTGGGCGGTGCTGTCGCCGGGTTTCTGGCTTTCTTTCGCCGCCGTGGGGGTGCTCTTCTTCGTCGGCACGGCCCGGCTCGGCGTCCCCCGTGGCTGGCGTGCGGCGCTTGCCCGCTGGGGAGCGACGCAGTGGGCGGTGACCATCGGCACCTTGCCACTGCTGTTGCTGCTGTTCCAGCAGTTCTCGCTGGTCTCGCCGCTGGCCAATGCGCTGGCCATTCCGGTGGTCAGTTTCCTGATCACGCCGCTGGCGCTGCTGTTTGCGGTCGTTCCCTGGCCGCCGCTGCTACACCTCGACCACTGGCTGTTGTCGCTGCTGATGGCGTTCCTGGAATGGCTCGCGCGCTGGCCGCTCTGGCAACAGCCGGCGCCGCCGCTGGCGGCGACACTGCTGGCCCTGCTCGGGGTGGCCTGGTTGCTGCTGCCGCGCGGTTTTCCGGCGCGCTGGCTGGGTCTGTGCCTGCTGTTGCCGGCGTTGTTCTGGCCGGCGGCGCGGCCGCCACCCGGCGCTGCCTGGGTTGACGTCCTCGATGTCGGCCAGGGGCTGGCGGTGGTCGTACGCACGGCCGAACACACCTTGCTCTACGACACCGGGCCGCTGTACAGCGCCGAGTCGGATGCCGGGCAGCGCATCGTCGTCCCCTATCTGCGCGCCACCGGTGTCGAGCACATCGATACGCTGATCGTCACTCATCGCGACAAGGATCATTCCGGCGGGCTGGTGGCGGTTCAGGAGGCATTGCCGATCGCCCGAACCCTGAGTTCGCTGCCGGAACTGCCGGGCGAACGCTGCCTCGCCGGTCAACACTGGGAGTGGGACGGTGTGCGCTTCACCATCCTGCACCCGCAGACGGCTGATTACGCGCGCCAGAACGCGCGGAGCAACAACATGAGTTGCGTGCTGCGCGTCGAAAATACTGTCGCTAGCGTCCTGCTGACTTCCGATATCGAGGCCGGCGCCGAGCAGGCACTGCTCGCCCGGAGCCCGGCCCTGCTTGCCAGTGATGCGCTGCTGGCGCCGCATCACGGCAGCGGCACGTCGTCTACCCCCGCCTTCATCGCGGCGGTAGGCGCTCGCGAGGTGATCTTCCCGGTCGGCTACCGCAACCGCTTCCGCCATCCGCGGCCCGACGTCGTCGAACGCTATGCCGGCAGCCGGCTCTGGCGCAGCGATGTCGACGGTGCCATCCGCGTCACCCTGGCAGATGGAATCGCGCTCTCTTCGTATCGGGCGGAATATCGTCGCTACTGGCAGGGAGAGTGAAGCGCTGGCGGTCGACTTCAGTGCAGGGGGCTGGTGAGCGGAAAGCGCCACGCTGGCGTCACTGCAGAAAATGGTCAGCCGCCGGGAGTGAATTGCCGATGGCGTTTGCGCGTCGCTGCCTACCCTTGCCACTGGTGCCGATAGCGCTCGGCATTGGCCTCGATCCACGCCAGGGCGCGGAGGTCCCTCTCCTGCGAGGGAAAGCGTTCTACATGCGCTTGGAGTACCGCCAGTTGCTGGTTGAGAAATTCCGTCTCCGAGAGACTCGGTTTCGAGAAGGTGGGTAGCAGACTGCGAAAGAAGCGAAGTGCGGGGTGATCGAGAAGATTCATGCTGTTCTCTCCTTGAAGAGAGCGTCTCTGGCGGGGGCCTGGCTGATACCTTGGCAACGGCCATCTCGGCGCTTTTCTTGAGGCGGTTTCTGAGCCGACTTACACGAGTTCCATCCCAGCGAAATTCACAAGAGACTTTAACTGTATGAGCTAATACCATGTAAGTTAGGGCTATTGTTCTCCATGTGCTGGGGGTGCTGTCAATAGCAAATAGCAGCTGATACGGCTTTGTCGTGGTCAATGATGCAAATCTGACACACCCCGAAGCGCCGCGACGGCCGTGGTGGCGATCCGCGCACGTGCCGTTCTGCACTTTGCTCCGCGTGTCGGTCGCTCTGTCGCCGCGTTGCGGGCTCTCTTTCGCCGACGGCGGCGGCTTCTCTCCGCCCTTGCTTCGTGCCGCCTGTTGCAGGCCGGCTGGTGACCCTGGCTGGTTTCGACCTGGGGGCAGGCCATGTGCTAAAGTCTGCACCGTTCCGGCGCAGCGACTGGTCAGCCAGGCCGCCTGAAGCAACAACTACGGGTTGCCCCGGGCTGCCGCGGGTTGCCGGCAGCGCGCCGAGGCGCTCGCCGACAACTGGCCTGACCTTGGGGTTGGCCGCAACGATCGTTCGCCGACCGCGCCGCGTGGCGAAACAACATCGAACTTGCAGGGAGATTTACCAGATGAGCGTTCGCGCTGACCTTTCGCGTTGGCTGGCCGGCGAGGAGCCAGGATTCGTTGAACGCGACGTGCGCTGTGCTTCGCCTGCCGGCTTGCATCGCATGGCCTACACGCAATGGGGTGACCCGGACAATCCGAACGTTCTGGTTTGCGTACACGGATTGACGCGCAATGGACGCGACTTCGATGATCTGGCGCGGGCGATGGCCGCCGAGTATCGGGTGATTTGCCCGGATGTGGTCGGGCGCGGGCGCAGCGACTGGCTGCGCGACCCGTCGAGCTACGTTTTTCCGCAGTATGTGGCCGACCTGATGGTGCTGCTGGCCCGTCTTGATGTCGAGTCGGTGCACTGGCTTGGCACCTCGATGGGTGGTGTGATCGGCATGTGGATCGCCAGCCAGGAAGACTCGCCGATTGGCCGCCTGGTGCTCAACGATGTCGGCCCGCTGATTCCGGTAGCGTCCCTGCAACTGATCGGCGAGTACGTCGGTCGGGCGCCGAAATTCGAAACCTATGAAGATGCCGAAAAGTATGTTCGCCTGGTCAGCGAGCCTTTCGGCCGCCTGACCGACGCCCAGTGGCGACATCTCACCGAGTTCAGCTTGCAGCATGCGGCCGATGGGCGCCTCGAAATGCGCTACGACCCGGCGATTGGCGACCCGTTCCGGCACGAGTTGAGTGCCGGCGACGTCAATCTCTGGCCAATCTATGACAGCATTCGCTGCCCGACACTGGTGGTGCGCGGCGCCGACTCGGCGGTGCTGACGCGTGACACGCTGCAGGAAATGGCGACCCGCGGGCCGCGCCCCCAGACGGCAGAAATTCCCGGTGCCGGGCACGCACCGATGTTTCTCGACGAGAGCCAGATCGCCGTGGTGCGCGATTTCCTGTTGATCGCCTGAGCGTGGTTTTCGTCGAAGTCGACGGGCAGCAACTCGAATACCTCCTGATTCCGGCGCAGCGCACCGATCGTCCGACCCTGGTCTTTCTCCACGAGGGCCTGGGCAGCGTCGCCTTGTGGCGAGACTTTCCGGCGCAGGTGGCCCAGGCGACCGGTTGTCGGACGCTGATCTGGTCGCGCCTCGGTCATGGCTACTCGGCTCCGCTGCTCGTGCCGCGAAGCCCTCGTTACCTGCATGAGGAAGCGCAGCAACGCCTGCCGCCCTTGCTGGCCGCCCTGGCCATCGAACGGCCGGTGCTGATCGGTCACAGCGATGGCGGCTCGATTGCCCTGATCTATGCCGCCGCGCTACCCGAGCGGGTGGCCGGGGTGGTCGTCCTTGCACCGCATGAGTTCGTCGAAGAAAAAGCGCTCGATGGCATCGCGCGTGCCGGCCAGTCCTACGTCAACAGCGACTGGCCGCAAAGGCTGGGCCGCTACCACCGTGACCCGAATTCGGTCTTCCGGGCTTGGCACGATATCTGGCTGGCGCCGGAATTCCGCTCCTGGGACATCACCGCTTGCTTGCCGGCGATTGCCTGTCCGCTACTGGCGATTCAGGGCGAAGACGACGAGTTCGCGACGATGCGGCAGATCGAGTGCATTGCCGAAGCGGTCACCGACGTCGACCTGCTGCGGCTCGCCGACTGCCGTCATTCGCCGCATCGTGATCAGCCGCAGGCGGTTGTCGAGGCGATCGTCCGCTTCGTGGACCGGCTGGCCATGGAGGCGCACGCCTGAGTCGTTCGTCGACCGCCCGGACCTGTCGCCGCCGGGTGCGCGCCCAGGAGCGCTGAAGACTCCTGGGCCCCCGCTTTAGCCGCCGATGACACCGCAAGCGACGCGGGCACCACCACCACCAAGGGCGGCCGGGTGGTCCGAGTGATTGTCGCCGCCCGCATGGATCATCAGCGAACGACCCGCCACGTCGGCAAGCTTCAAGCGTGGCGCCAGCACAGGGCTGGTGGCGCTACCGTCGGCAGCGACGTAGAGCGGTGGCAGATCGCCGAGATGCCCGTCACCCCACGGTTCGCCGTGTTTCTTGGTCCCTTGCGGATCCAGATGCCCGCCGGCAGCCAACGCCGCGACCGGCGCGCCGTCTTTTTCCGCTGGCGCGCACGATGGGTTCTGGTGCACATGAAAGCCGTGCAGGCCAGGCGGCAAGCCCTTGAGATCGGGATAGAAAGCCAGGCCGTACTGGGTTTCAAGCATGCGGACCGTGCCCACGGAAGGCCCGACACCTTTGCTGTCGGCGCCGTTGACGGTAACGGTCGTCTCTGCGGCGATGGCCAAAGCAGGCAACAGGAGACACGCTGCGACGGCTACGGATCGTTTCATGGCTTACTCCTTGAGTGGAAAAGTGCTGCGCCTGGGCGTTCAACGTTTGTCGGCCCCGCGACAGAAGGATGTCCGCCCAGCACCAGCGTGATTCGACGGGATTGAAGTCCCCGGGGGGCATACTGACATGAATTGATCAGTACGCGACAATGATCTCGGGTCCGGAAGGAGGACGAGGACGAGGAGGGCGCGCCGCGCCGTCGTCCACGGTTTCGTTTAAGCGCCCCTTAAGTCCGCCACTGCAACATCGCCAGCCCATGGTTTTGGCAGAGGTATCGGGGTGACACGGGTTCAACGCGCGCTGCGGCACTATTACGTCGTTCTGTTCGTCCTGCTGTGCCTGCTTTTGGTGCAGTACTGGCAATTCATCGAGGCCGCTCAGCCGAGCGTCTTCCTGTTCGCGGCACTGTCGTCGCTGGTCTATGCGACGGTGTTCCTGTTGCCGGTCATGCTGATCGGCCAACTGCTGGAGTTTATCGTGCGCCCGCGTGGGCAAGCCGTTCCGCGATGGAAGTTGGCGCTGGTCTATGGCAGCGTCTGGCTGGTCAGTCTCGTCGTCGTGCTGCTGGTGTTCATCGATCTGCAACTGTTCAAGCTCTACGAATACCACATCAATGCCTTCGTCTGGAATCTGGTGACGACGCCAGGTGGTCTGGCGGCGCTCGGCGCGACCGACCAGACGACCTACAGCATTGCCGGGATAGTCGTTCTGGCGGCGCTCTCGCTGGGCCTGGTCCTGCTCTTCGTGCACTGGCGCAGCGGTCGGCCGGGCAGGGAGAAGCATCCCTCGCGCGGCATGGCGCCGGCGCTCGCCGCTCTGCTGCTGATGACTTTTTTCGTCACCGAGGGTGTCTATGCCTTCAGCGCCTACACCGGCGAGGAGTCCTACCTGCAGGCGGCCTCGGTCCTGCCCTTCCGTCTGAACACCAGCGCGACGGGGTTATTGCGCCGGCTGGGCGTGGCGCAGGCAGAAAAATCAAACGCCCTGAAGCTCGCCAAAGGAAAGGTCAACTATCCCTTGCAGCCGATTACCACCGAAGCGCGCGAGCGGTACCCGAACATCATCTGGCTGACCGCTGAATCGTTCCGCTGGGATCTGTTCAACGAGGAGGTGACGCCGAATCTCTGGGCCTTCGCCAAGAAATCGATGAGCTTCAAGCGTCACTACAGCGGCGGCAACCGTACGCGCATGGGTCTGTTTTCGATGTTCTACGGTTTGCATGCGCCCTACTGGTACAGCTTCGAGGCACAGCGAGTGCGCCCGGTGCTGATCGACCTGCTGATCGATAAGGGCTACCTCTTTTCACTGCGCACCAGTCAGAGCTTCACCTATCCGGAGCTTGACCATACCGTTTTCAGCGACATGCCGAAAGGCACCGTGATGCAGGCCTTGCAGGAGGGTGCGCCGTGGCAGCGGGACCAGCAAAACGTCGATGATATCCTCGCCGATCTCGCCCACCCGTCGGGCGCGAAGCCGCGTTTCATGTTCATGTTCTTCGAAGCGACGCACGCGCCCTACACCTTCCCGGAGTCGGCGGTAATCCGGCCGGATTACCTGAAAGAAGTCAATTACGCCAAGCTCGACCTGCTGAAGAATGCTGACGCGATCCACCAACGCTATGTCAACGCAGCGCATTTCGTCGATGCCCAGGTCGGGCGAATCCTCGACACCCTCGAAGCCAACAAGATGCTCGACAACACCATCGTCCTGTTTACCGGCGACCACGGCGAGGAGTTCATGGAGAACGGCCACTGGGGGCACGGCCACGGCAACTATTTTCCCGAGCAGCAGATCAGGGTGCCTCTGGTTCTGCACATTCCCGGTTATCCGGCGCAGGCGTTCGAACACGTGACCTCGCACCTGCAGATTCCACTGACGCTGATGAGTTACCTCGGGGTGACCACGCCGGCAGCGGCCTACACCACGGCCGGGGATCTCTTCCAGAGCGAGGATTTCCTGGCCCTGGGCAATTACAACTACATGGGGATCAAGAAGGGTGACACCAAAGTCGTCTTCCCCTTCACCGGCAGCGAGTTCTTCCGCTACGACGTCTACGACGCGAGCGACA
>NZ_JAVTWB010000174.1:0-43343 GCF_032229525.1 Accumulibacter sp.
GCCTGCTTCAACCGGTTTAACGGGTGTGGTAAACCGGCCAGCCGCTGACCGCTGATTTAGCTGCCAAGCTGCGACGACGGGTTCGCGCGTCTGGTCTCGACGACGCCTTCGCAGCCTTGGCCGGCGTGGACGCGCTTGCGGCCCGCTCGATTTCATCATTGACGGGAGTCGGGACAACGGGACCACGTGACGACGGGGGCCGAAGCCCCCGCCGATAGCCATTCTGTTTATCGGACGGCTACGTCCTCAGCAGGCCTTAAGCGGCCATTGCGAAACGCTCATCATTGGCGTTTGTGGTTTTGCGCGGATTACGTCCGTCGCCTCTCGGGTCGCCTGCTCGCCATCTGTCACCCTGTCGAAACCGGTGCACCCCCTCAGTGGTGGAGGTGGCGGGAATCGAACCCGCGTCCAGAACGCTTCCGGTTTGCCGGAATTACGACCATAAACAACATTATCGGCGCTTGGGCCGCAGAACTCAAGGCCCGGAGAAATAACCTGCCTGGCAATTGCCCATCTGGCAACGACGCCGAAGCCTTCGTGTTTCGGGCAGGCACCCCGAAATCGTGAGCATGAAACTGAGCGCTGCCTTCCTCAGGCACTTCTTCCAGTGGCTGACACGCTTACCGCCGATCGCCGCCTGGAACGCTTCGGGCACGTGCCATCAAATCAGCTCAGCGAACTAGACCTGCATGTTCATGACATCCTGGTAGGCGGAGACGAGCTTGTTGCGTACCTGGATCATTTCCTGAAACGAGAGGTTGGCCGTCTGCAGGGCGATCATCACGTCGGCCAGGTTTTCGGTGCTGTTGCCGGCGGCAAAATTTGCCGCCATGCCTTCTGCCTGTTGCTGGGTCTGACTGACCTGAGCGATCGAGTTCTGCAACACCTGCGCGAAGTCTGCTGCCCCTGCAGGCGGGCTCTGCGCCTCGGTTGCACGACCGCCCGCGGCGGCCGACGTCGCTCGCAAGGTGCTCAACACCTGTTCAATTCCCTTACTGTCCATTGGCTCCTCCAAACATCTTCCGCTTTAGCAATGCAAAAAACGCGCCAGCTCGCCCCTGGCCAAGACAAGAAGATCAGCCTTTCAAAAAACCTTCCAAGCGATACTGTCGCAACTTGTGACGCAAGGTTCTTTCGGACATTCCGAGGCGTTGGCCAGCCAGCGTCCGGGACCCCCCCGCAGACGCCAATGTTTCCAGTATATGCTCGCGCTCCACCTCCCGCATCTTGTCAACTTTCCGCGACGCTGGCGGTGGCGCCGCCGCGCTGGTCTCCGGCAAAGGGATTTCTGGCCGCGGCCCTGCCGCCGGATAGACAGGACCCGTCGCCGCCAGATGCAAGGCCTCCGCTTCGACGACATCGCCAGACGCCAGAATGACGGCGCGCTGCATCACGTTTTCCATTTCACGAACATTGCCAGGCCAGCCATGCTGGCGCAACACAGCCTCCGCCGCGGCAGACAGGCGCAAGCCTGGTCGACCGGCTCGACCGCCGTGCTCGGCCAGAAAATGGCGCGCCAAAGGCGCGATATCCTCACCTCGCTGCCGTAGCGCCGGGATCAGCAGGGGAAAAACGTTCAGCCGATAGAACAGATCCTCACGAAAGAGGCCCTTGGTCACGGCGTCGGCCATGTCCCGATTGGACGTGGCGATGATACGGATGTCGAGTAGCACCGGCTTCTTGCCACCCACCCTTTCCACCTCACGCTCCTGCAGCACGCGCAGCAGCTTGGCCTGCAGGCCAAGCGGTAGTTCGGTGATTTCGTCGAGCAGCAGGGTACCGTTCTGCGCCTGCTCGAACTTGCCGGCCTGGGCTTGATGGGCGCCACTGAAAGCGCCCTTCTCGTGACCGAAAAGGGTGGCCTCAAGCAGGTTGTCCGGAATGGCCGCACAGTTGATGGCGACGAACGGCCCCTTGCGCCGTGTCGAATACTGGTGGATGAAACGGGCCACCACTTCCTTGCCAACGCCGCTCTCTCCGGTCAGCAGGACGGTACTGTCACTCTGCGCGACTCGCCTGGCAAGCGCAAAAAGGTTGATGCTCACCGGATCGATGGCGACGATCCGATCGTCGTCTTGCGTCTCTGGCAAACGATAGCGCTTGACGTGATCAAGCAGCGCTTTCGGCTCGAACGGCTTGAGCAGGAAGTCGCAAGCGCCTGCACGCATGGCTTCCACGGCGCGGTCGACATCCGCGAACGCAGTCATCAGAACCACCGGCAGGTGCGGAAAGCGGTGGCGAATCTCCTTCAGCAGGGTGATGCCGTCGATCGGCAGCATGCGCACATCGCTGACCACCAGGGAAACGGCGCGTTTGGCGAGAATCTCCAGCGCCTCCTCACCGCCCGCGGCGGAGACGACCACCTGCCCTGCCAGTTCGAGAGTATCGCAAACCGCTTCACGCAGAGCTGCGTCGTCTTCGACAATCAATATCGGCAATCCCGATGCCATCCGATCCACGCTTCCTCAGCAGTGCTGTCCTGCTGCCGGCCGACCAGGCAACATGATCACGAACTCCGAACCTTCTCCCGGGTGCGAAACGACATTCACGGTCCCGCCGTGCGCGCGCACCACACCCAAGGCGATGGCCAAACCGAGCCCGGTTCCCTGCCCGCGCGTCGTGAAGAACGGTTCGAACACGCGCGCCTGAATCTCGAGGGCGATGCCGGGACCCGTATCGCGCACGGCGATTCTCAGCTGCTCGCCGACCAAGCTGGCCCCCAGCGTCACTTCCCCGCCGGCGCTGCAAGCCTGCAAAGCGTTCTCGAGCAGATTCACCAAGGCACCGACCAGCGCCTTGCGGCTACCGGTCACGGTTGTTTCGCTCGCCTCGCAGACAACCCGGAAGGCGACGTTCTTGTCGACGAACAACGGCTCGACGGTCTGCGCAGCGTCGGCGAGCAGTTGCCTGGCAAGCGTCGTATCCCGGCCAATACTTTCGCCGCGGGCAAAGAGCAGCACTTCCTGGATCAGGCGCTCCAGGCGCTTGAGCTGCGTGGTGGTCTTGCCGGCAAAACGGGCACGCGCCTCATTGGAGATGTCCGCCTGGCCGAGATTGGCGCTGTACAGTAAGGCGGTAGCCAGCGGCGTGCGCAATTGGTGTGCCAGCGAAGCAGCCATCTCGCCCATCGCCACCAGGCGCTGGTTGCGCTCCACTTCGGCCTTGAGGCCGTGCGCGGCTGTGACATCGTGAATCAGCAGAATACGCCCACCCGCCGAATCAAGCGCACTCTCGACAATGGCCAGACGCCGCGAATCGAGCTGCCACTCCGCGGGGGCCTCGGTCGCCACCAGTCTCACCTGTGCCAGTGCCGGCCAGGCTGCGCCGACGACCATCGGACCGAACATTTCGGCCGCCGCCGGATTGGCCTCGCTGACACGGGCAGCGCTGTCGAGCACCACCACGCCGGCCGGCAATGCGTTAAGCAGCAGCGAAAGACGTTCGGAAAGCGCTTCTTTCTCCTCGTATTGCTGACGCAACTCACCATTGGCCACTGCCAGCTCGGCCGTCAAGGATTCAACGCGACCCTGAAGTCCCTGGTACGACTGGGTCAGCGCCAGCGAAACCTGATTGAAGGCGTCGAAAGCCCGCTGCAGTTCCTGCGCCTTGAGTTCATGGCTCGGCATTTGTGCGACTTGGCTCATCCGATGGAAAGTCCTGTGCAGTTAACAGCTACAATAGCAGAGTAATTGTCATCGTTTTTCGCTTTTCGCCTGCATGCTCGCAGGCTCTTCACCTTGTCAGGCGCATGGCGGCAGCCGGAACCAACACCACCGAGACAACAGGCGCGGGCAGGCCGCTGGATCGCGCTCGCGAGGCGCTGGCGCGTCTGAGCGATAAGCAAAAAGTGCTGTTGATGGTGTCCATTGCTGCGATCTTCGCCCTGCTCGTCACCGCCGGCACCTTGCTGAGGCAAGCCGATTTCAGGGTGCTTTTCTCCAACATCAACGAACGCGACGGCGGCGCAATCATCGCCGCGCTGGAACAGATGAACGTTCCCTACCAGTTCAGTGACTCAGGCAGCGCCATCCTGGTTCCCGGCAGCAGGGTCCATGATGTGCGGCTTCGCCTCGCCTCGCAGGGACTCCCGAGAGGCGGCGCGGTCGGCTTCGAGTTGATGGAAAGCCAGAAATTCGGTATCAGCCAGTTTGCCGAGCAAGTCAATTATCAACGCGGCCTCGAGGGCGAGCTTTCGCGAACCATTCAATCGATTGCCGCCGTTCAGTCAGCGCGCGTGCACCTGGCCATCCCCAAGCCGACCGTTTTCCTGCGCGAGGATTTGCGGCCTTCGGCGTCGGTTCTGCTCAATCTCTACCCGGGACGCTCGCTAGATGCCGCCCAGATCGCCGGCATCCAGAATCTGATCGCCGCCAGTGTGCCGCAGTTGGCGGCGACCAGCGTCACCCTGCTCGACCAGAGCGGCGCATTGCTCTCCCAGATGAAGGGCAAACTCCTTGGCGCAGGCCTTGATCCCACACAGGTCCAGTACATCCAGGAAGTCGAGGCCAGCATTATCAGGCGGGTTGAAGACATCCTGGCGCCGATCGTCGGCCGCGACAATGCTCGCGTCCAGATCGCCGCCGACATCGACTTTTCGCAGAGCGAACACACCGCCGAAACCCATCGCCCCAACACCACGCCGCCGGACATCAGCATCCGCAGCCAGCAGACCAGCGAAACGGCGAGTACCAACCCGAGCGCGCAGGGCGTTCCCGGCGCACTCAGCAATCAGCCGCCGCTGCCAGCGACTGCTCCCCTGACCCGGCCCCCGGTCGCCGGCGCCGGACCCGCCGCCCCGCCAGCGCAACCGCTGCCGGGACAGATCAATGCGGCTGGCGTGCAGGCATCGATCAGCAGCGTCGGCCAGCCACTCAGCACCAGCAAGAATGCGACGATCAACTACGAAGTCGACAAGACCATCCGCCATGTCAAGGAGGCCGTCGGAACGATCAAACGCTTGTCCGGGGCCGTGGTGGTCAATCAGCGCGAAGTCATCGGCAAGGACGGCAAACCAGCCAAGCGGCCGCTGCCAGATGCAGAACTGAAACAGATCGGCGATCTCGTCAAGGAAGCCATGGGCTTCAACAAGGAGCGTGGCGATACCGTTTCGGTCGCCAACGCGCCCTTCACCGCCAGCGAAAAAGAAGATCAGCTACCGCTCTGGCGGGATCCCGACATGCTCTCACTGGTCAAGGACTTGATCAAGTATGGCGCCATCGCCGCCATCGTTGCCTATCTGCTGTTCGGGGTCGTGCGGCCGCTACTGAAGACGGTGCTTCAGCCAATAGCCGGGGCCAAGGGAGGCGTTGGCGGCACGATCGATCTCCTTGCCGGGGAAGAAGGCGAAGAAGAGCAACGCGTGCCAACGGGCAACAAAATATTGCTGGAGAAAAGGCTCGCCGAGGCCCGCGAGTTAGCCCAGAAAGATCCGCAAATCGTCGCCAACATCATCAAGGACTGGACCGGCGCCAATGGCTGATGACGACGGCGTCGAGAAGAGCGCCATTCTCTTGATCAGCCTCGGCGAAGACTACGCCGCCGAGGTGCTCAAGCATCTGGGCCCGAAGGAGGTACAGAAACTGGGCCGTGCCATGGCCACGCTGCAATCGGTGCCGCGCACACGCGTCGAGGAGGTGCTCTCGGAGTTCCAGCAGACCGCCGAAGAATCCGCCGCGGTGCACACCGATACCGACGCCTATGTTCGCGCGGTACTGACCAAGGCCTTGGGCGACGACAAGGCGGCCAATCTGATCTCGCGGATTCTGCAGCCGGGTGACACCAATGGCATTGAAGGGCTGCGGTGGATGGATGCGCCGACGGTCGCGGAATTGATCAAGAACGAGCACCCGCAGATCATCGCCACGATTCTCGTCCACCTCGCCCACGACCACACCAGCGACATCCTCAACCAGTTCACCGAGCGCCTGCGCAACGACGTGATCTTGCGTATTGCGACACTCGAAGGCATTCAGCCAGAAGCCTTGCGCGAGTTGAACGATGTCATGCTGCGCCTGCTCTCCGGTTCCGCCAACGTCAAGCGCTCAGCTTTGGGTGGTGTACGGACGGTGGCCGAAATCCTCAACTTCATGGGCTCCACCAACGAAACCTCGGTGGTTGACTCGATCCGCGAATACGACCCCGACCTGGCGCAGAAGATCCTCGACGAAATGTTCGTCTTCGAAAACCTTCTCGACCTCGATGACCGGGCGATCCAGCTGCTGCTTCGAGAAATTCAGTCAGAGTCGCTGATTCTGGCCATGAAGGGAGCTACTGAAGTGCTGCGCGAGAAGATCTTCAAGAACATGTCCCAGCGGGCCTCGGAAATGCTGCGAGAAGATCTCGATTCGCGTGGTCCGGTGCGGCTCTCGGAAGTCGAGGCCGAGCAGAAGGAAATCCTCAAGATCGTCCGCCGTCTGGCCGACGAGGGTCAGGTCGTCATTGGCGGTGCAGGTGGCGAGGACATGGTCTGAGCGAGCAACGATCATGAGCAGCTGGATCCCCAAGGAGAAGCTGACGGCCTATCAGCGCTGGGAAGTCGCAGCTTTTGATGAAGAGCAAGGGAACGCCGCCTCGCCGCCTCCTGCCGCCCCGCCGGCCGAGGAAGCAGCGGTCGAAATTTCGGGCCCACCGGACAACCCGCCGCAGGACCCCCCAGTGGTGCTGCCAACGGCTGAAGCCATCGAGCGCATGCATCGCGAAGCGCATGAGGAGGGTTACGCGGTAGGCTACCAGGAGGGCATCGCGGCAGCGCAGGCGGCAGCGGCCGGGATCGCTACGCTGATGGATAGCCTGCAGCAGGCGCTGGCCACTATCGACCAGGGCGTCGCCGATCAGTTGTTGGCGCTGGCGATCGAAGTCGCCAATCAGGTGTTGCGGCAGAGCCTGCGGGTGCAACCGGAACTGCTGCTGCCGATCGTCAGGGAAGCCGTGGCCACCCTTCATCCGCATCACGGACAGCCGCTGCTGTTCGTCCACCCGGAAGACGCCACCCTGGTACGCAGCCATCTGGGCGAGGCGCTCTCGCACAACAACTGGCGAATCGTCGAAGATAGCGCGCTGACGATCGGCGGATGTCGGGTCGAGCTGGGTGCCAGCGAAGTTGACGCCACGCTGGAAACACGTTGGCGTCGAGTCATCGAAGGCATCGGTGCCAGCCCGGACTGGCTGACCACCGCGGACGCGGAGACGAAGGCCAGCCGACGATGAGTGACGTCACCGATAACCAACACCTGACTGACTGGCGCAGCTTCCTCGAAAGCTGCGGTCAGGCGGCCAGCCAGGTCAGCTCCTTACTACCGAGCGGACACCTGACACGCATCAATGGCCTTGTCATGGAGGCTGCCGGGCTAAGGCTACCCTTGGGCAGCTCTTGCCGAATCATGCCGGTTGGCGGCTCGGCGATCGAAGCAGAAGTCGTCGGTTTCAACGGCGAGCGGCTGTTCCTGATGCCATCAGAGGATGTTTA
The DNA here is from genome assembly GCF_032229525.1 of Accumulibacter sp. Lineage (GTDB taxonomy): Bacteria > Pseudomonadota > Gammaproteobacteria > Burkholderiales > Rhodocyclaceae > Accumulibacter. The sequence goes on from NZ_JAVTWB010000174.1 coordinate 7,466, forward strand.
CGGTCTGCCGCCCGGCGCCCGGGTCGTCGCCCTCGAAACGCCCAATGGGCCACCGCGAATCGGTCGGCCGCCGCCCGCGCGCCGGCGCTCGATCGACCGCGCAAAGCTTGTGCCGGTGGGCGAGGCGCTCCTTGGCCGCATTCTGGATGGAGCAGGCCGCCCGCTCGACAAGCTTGGCCCGCTGGATGCGCGCTCGCTTCGCCCGCTGCAGAGCAGACCGGTCAACCCGATGTCCCGAGCAAGCATTGACCAGCCCCTCGATGTCGGCGTGCGCGCCATCAATGCCCTACTGTGTGTCGGCCGCGGACAACGGATGGGGCTTTTCGCCGGATCGGGCGTCGGCAAGAGCGTGCTGCTCGGCATGATGGCCCGTCATACCGAGGCCGACGTCATTGTCGTCGGCCTGATTGGCGAGCGCGGACGCGAAGTCAAGGAGTTCATCGAACAGATTCTTGGGGAGGAAGGGCTGCGCCGGTCGGTGGTGGTCGCCGCACCGGCCGACGTCAGCCCGTTGATGCGTCTGCAGGGGGCAGCCTACGCGACGTGCATCGCCGAGTATTTTCGGGATCGGGGCCGGCATGTGCTGCTGATCATGGACTCGCTTACCCGCTACGCCATGGCGCAACGCGAAATCGCTCTGGCCATCGGCGAGCCACCGGTCACCCGTGGCTACCCGCCATCGGTTTTCGCACGCCTGCCCCAACTGGTCGAGCGCGCCGGCAACGGGCCCGATGGCGGTGGTTCGATCACCGGCTTCTACACGGTGCTCGCGGAAGGTGACGACCAGCAGGATCCGATTGCTGACTCCGCACGAGCGATTCTTGACGGCCACATCGTGCTCTCGCGGACGCTCGCCGACGCTGGCCACTATCCGGCAATCGATATCGAACAGTCGATCTCCCGCGCCATGGTCAACCTGGTCAGCCCCGGGCACCTTGAGCAGATTCGGCGGTTCAAGAACCTTTTTTCGCGCTACCAGCGCTCGCGCGACCTGATCAGCGTCGGAGCCTACGCTGCGGGGTCCGATCCGCAACTCGACCAAGCCATCGCCATCTATCCGAAATTCGAAGTATTGTTGCAGCAAGGCTTGGCTCAACGAGCAGATTTCGACAGTAGCCTTGCTCAACTGGACGCCCTGTTTGCTCCCGGCGTCTGACCCACGCGTGCCCCCTGTCCTCACCGCGGTTGATGCCGTGAATTGATCAGTCCATCCCCCACCGTGCCCAGACCCTTCTCCCTGCAAACCGTACTCGACCTGATGCACAATCGTACCGACAAGGCCACCCAACACCTTGCCCGCCTGATTGCGACGGAACGCGACGCGAAGACAAAGCTCGGCATGCTGCAGCAGTATCGTGACGAGTACGCTGAACGCTTTCGGCAAGCGGCAAAGAATGGCCTGGCGCAACCCGAATGGCGCAACTATCAGGAATTCCTGAACCGTCTCGACGAGGCAATTGAACAGCAGCTTCAGGCCGTCATCGTGCAGGAGACTCACACCGCCGCCGGGCAGGCCAATTGGCAGCAACAGCGCACCAAGCTGCAGGCTTTCGATGCGCTTTTCGAACGGCATCGCGCCAGTGAAGCACGGCTTGCCCTTCGCCAGGAGCAAAAAGCACAGGACGAATACGCCGCTCGCCGGAAGGACGACGAGCAAGAATACTGACGCATGGTTGGGCACACTAATTGCTTATACAGCGGTAGTACTTGCTGAAAGGAATCAGCCGTGACCATTACCATCGCTGCAACGTTAGTCAAGCCGCCAGTTCTGGAAGCACCCGCAGGGCGCGCCGCTGGCATATCGTCGGCGGACGACCCGAGCACAGGCCTCGATTTTGCGAGCGTGTTACTCGGATTGCCTGACAAAATGGCACCTGCAGACGACAAGAAGGCTCCCGTCGAGGTCAGCCCTCCCCTCGCCGACCCTCAGTTCCTGGCAGTCCTTGACCTGAATCCGCCCGCTCAGGCACGCATGGCGCACGAGCGACTGGTCGACCCGACTGACCTGCCCTCAGTCAGCACCCTCTCTCCCGGCCGACCCGATACGCTGGAGCAGCAACTGTGGAACCAGGATACGGGCGCGCGCGGATCGTCTGCCCTGCCGGCCATGAGCGCCGACGGCAACGGCAATGCGGCAAAATTTGCCGCTGCCGCCCCCGTCGCGGCAGACGTTTTGACGCGCGCGGAACCGATAACAGCCGAAACACCGCTATCAGCAGCAAGCAACCTGGCAACTCTTGCCCCTGGACCCCACACGCCAGCGACTGGCGCTTTCGCCCAGAGCGCTCAAGAGATGCCGCTGGGCATTCAAACACCTCTCCGCGATGCGTCCTGGGCGGGAGAACTCGGCCAGAAGCTGTTGTGGTTCGTCGGCAACGACAAACAACTTGCGCAGTTGACGCTCAATCCGCCACAACTGGGGTCGATCGAGGTCACCCTCCAGATCGACAAGGACAGCGCCAAAGCACACTTCGTCTCGGCGAACGCGGATGTTCGTGCGGCGATCGAAACGGCACTGCCGCGACTACGCGAGATGTTCGCCGGTACGGGGATCATGCTGGCACAGGTCAGCGTCGGCAGCGAATCCTTCCAGCAACCGTCGGGCGGTGAGCAAGGACCGTCACGCCAACACCGCCCGACGGCCGATGGGGCTATACTTGGGATTGATGCCTCAGGCGGCCCTACGGGGCAGGTGATCGCCACGCACCGGGGTAATGCACTGATCGACATTTTTGCCTAGCACGCGACAAGGCGCTGCCTCACCCGGGCAAAGCACGCTCACAGCAAATCTGAAGACCATGGCTCACGACGAAACCAGGGAGAAAAGCGCTGAATGGCCAAGGATGAAAAACCGGCAGCTGCAGACGCGGTAGCCGTACCAGCCAAGAAGAGCAAGAAACTGCTGATCATCATCATCACCGTGCTGGTGCTGGTGCTCGGACTCGTTGGCGCAGGAGCCTTCTTCCTGTTGAAAACGGCTCCCCAATACGACGAGGGCAGCGACGGCGCCGTTGAAAGTGCCAAGCCGGCCAAAAAAAGGGCGGAACGCGATGGCCCCCCCATCTACGTCACCCTTGATGCATTTACTGTCAATCTCATCCCGGAAAATGGCGACCAGTTTCTCCAGCTGATTCTCTCGGCGGAAGTCAACGACCAGGCGACTGGCGAGCACATCAAGGCGTACATGCCCAAGCTGCGCAACGATCTCACGTTGCTTCTGTCAAGCAAGAAAGCGTCGGAGTTGATCAACACGGAGGGCAAGGAGCGCCTCGCCCTGGAGATCAAGAAGCAAATGAACACCGTTCTCGAGCCAGCGAGCAAGGAAAAGACGCATGGCGCGCCGATCAGGGAAGTCCTGTTTACTTCGTTCATCATTCAGTAAGGCAAGATGAGCGCCGATTTCCTCTCGCAGGATGAAGTCGACGCCCTGCTCAAGGGCGTTAGCGGGGAGTCCGAGGAAGCGGAAGCACCCGAGGACCTCACCGGTAGCGTTCGCCCGTACAACATCGGAACACAAGAGCGGATCGTGCGCGGGCGGATGCCGACGCTCGAACTGGTCAATGAACGCTTTGCCCGCTACCTACGCATTGGCCTGTTCAACTACATGCATCGCAGCACGGAGATCTCGGTCGGCTCGATACGGGTACAGAAATACAGCGAGTTCACGCGTAACCTGGTGGTACCGACCAACCTGAATCTGGTCACCGCGAAATCACTGCGCGGCACAGCCTTGTTCGTCTTCGACCCGAGTCTGGTCTTTTTGGTGGTCGACAACATGTTTGGCGGCGATGGTCGCTTTCACACGCGCGTCGAAGGCCGCGATTTCACCGCGACGGAACAAAGGATCATCCAGGGGCTGCTGACTGTCGTGTTCACTGAATACTCGCGGGCATGGAAACCGGTGTACGACCTGACGTTTGACTACGTCCGCTCGGAAATGAACTCGCAGTTCGCAAACATCGCAACGCCTTCCGAGATTGTCATCTCGACGACGTTCTCGCTTGAATTCGGGGGCTCGAGCGCCGACATGCACATCTGCTTCCCGTACTCGATGCTCGAACCCATTCGCGACCTGCTCTACAGCGCCTTGCAGAGTGACCAACTGTCTACCGACCGACGCTGGATCATCATGTTGCGCAGGCAACTGAAGAACGCCGAAGTCGAAATTACCGCCCAACTTGCGACAAGGAGTATCAGCCTTCGCCAGGTTCTGACGATGAAAGTCGGCGACGTCATTCCTCTGGATATCCCCGACAAGATCGTGGCGTCGGTAGATGATGTGCCGGTGATGGAATGCCGTTACGGACAGCAGGATGGGCAATACGCTCTCAAGATCGACCGCTTCATGGTCGCCGAGAGTGAGGACGTCCCTGTCGGAGAAATCAATGGATAAAGACGAAAGCAGCGAGCACCAGGATCCAGCCGCTGACGACGGCAGCGCCGACGACGACTGGGCGGCAGCGATGGCCGAACAGGCGACGGCCGAAGCCGGGGCCGCCGCCAATGCGCAGCCCGCCAGTATCTTCCCGAGTTTCGATGGACCCGGCAACAAGGCTTCACTGATGAACGAGCTCGACATGATTCTGGACATTCCGGTCCAGATCGCCGTCGAACTCGGCCGCACCAAGATCACCATCAAGAATCTCCTGCAGCTTGCGCACGGTTCGGTCGTCGAACTCGATGCGCTGGCCGGAGAACCGATGAGCGTCTTCGTCAACGGCACCCTGATCGCACAGGGCGAAGTGGTGGTCGTCAATGACAAGTTCGGGATTCGCCTGACCGATATCGTTACCCCCTCCGAACGGGCTCGCAAGATCGGACATTGAGCCTCCGTGCAGTCCCTTGCATGAGGATCCGATCAATCGCGACGTTTGACCTTCTACTCGCTTGCTTTAAGATAGCGGCCAGCACCCAGCGCCGGCCGACCCACTTGCTTCGACACCTCAAATCCCGCAGTTGCCACCGGACACAAAACGCGTGTCGGCTGGCGTTCGCGCTGTTCTCGAGCAGCGCCTTGGCGCAACCGGCTGCGGCAACGGAACCACCGGGTGTTTCGGCAGCCATGATGCTGCAAACGGCTTTCGGCCTGGCCCTGGTCATCGGCATCCTGTTTCTGGCCGCCTACTTGCTGCGCAGGCTCAACGGTGGTCGCGGCTTCGGCAGCAACGGACCCCTGCGAGTCGTCGGCGGCCTGATGATCGGCACCAGGGAACGCATCGTTCTCGTCGAAATTGAGGATACCTGGATCGTGGTCGGCGTTGTGCCAGGGCAGATCCGGACCCTGCACACGCTACCGAAGGGCGAATTGCAAGCGCCTGGCGAGCGCGAGAAGCCTTTCTCGCAGTGGCTGAAACAGATCGCCGAGCGGAAAAATGAAGGCCGCTAAGCTCGCCAGCGGCCTCGTTCTGCTTGGCTTGCTCGCACCACTTGCGGCCTGGGCCCAGGCGGGGGGCCTGCCGGCGCTGACCAGCACTCCCGGCACTGGCGGCAGCCAGACCTACACGCTGTCGATCCAGACCCTGCTCACGCTGACGGCACTGACCTTCATTCCGGCAGCGCTGCTGATGATGACCAGTTTCACGCGCATCATCATCGTTCTCTCGCTGCTACGACACGCGCTGGGTACGCAAACCTCACCGCCGAACCAGGTGCTGCTTGGCCTCTCGCTCTTCCTGACCTTCTTCATCATGTCCCCGGTGCTGGATACGATCTATACCGACGCCTATCTGCCCTTGTCCGAAAACAAGATCACCTACCTGCAGGCGATCGACCGAGGTGCTGTGCCCTTGCGCAAGTTCATGCTCAAGCAGACCCGTGAGTCCGACATTGCGCTCTTTGCCCGGATGACCAACGCGCCCAGATTCCAGTCCGTCGAGGATATCCCGATGCGCTTGCTGATCCCGGCTTTCGTGACCAGCGAGTTGAAGACTGCGTTCCAGATCGGCTTCATCATCTTCATCCCCTTCCTGATCGTCGACATGGTCGTGGCCAGCGTACTGATGTCGATGGGCATGATGATGATGTCACCGGTGATGATTGCCCTGCCGTTCAAGCTGATGCTATTCGTTCTGGTCGATGGTTGGCATCTGATCCTCGGCTCGCTGGTCACGAGTTTTGGCTCATGACGCCCGAACTGGTAATGGATATCGGGCGTCAGGCGGTCGAGATGACCCTGATGCTCTCGGCGCCCCTGCTGCTGGCGGCACTGCTGATCGGCCTGGTGGTCAGCATCTTTCAGGCAGCCACCCAGATCAACGAGCAGACCCTCTCGTTCATCCCCAAGCTGGTGGGCGTGTTCCTGATCCTGCTTCTGGCCGGTCCCTGGATGCTGCAGATCATGGTCGACTACGTGCGGCGGCTGTTCGAAAGCATCCCGCTGCTGGTCGGCTGAAAGACCGATGATCAGCCTGACAGCGACAGAGATCAATGCCTGGGTAGTGGCCTTCTTCTTTCCGCTGACGCGCGTCCTCGCCGTACTGGTCAGCGCCCCGCCGTTCAGCAATCCAGCCCTGCCGAGGCGCGTCCGGCTGATAATCGGCCTGGCCATCACCTTCGCCATTTCCCCCGTCCTGCCGCCGATGCCCGCGGTCGACCCCGCCTCGGCAACGGGCCTGCTGATCCTTGCGCAACAACTGCTCATCGGTTTCGCCATGGGTTTCGCCGTACGCCTCGTTTTTGGTGCAGTTGACCTGGCGGGGAGCATGATTGGGCTGCAGATGGGCCTCGGCTTCGCCACCTCGTTCGACCCGCAGAGTGCCGGTCAGACGGTGGTGATCTCGGAATTCATGGGGCTTCTGGCGCTGCTGGTGTTCATGGCCATCAACGGCCATCTGATGGTGATCGCCACCCTGACGCACAGCTTCGCCGCCATTCCTGTCGGCACACCGCACCTGGGAGCCAGCACCTGGTGGAAGCTGGCGGGCTCCGGCGCGATCATCTTTTCCTCGGGACTACTGCTCGCGCTGCCGATCCTGGTCGCGCTGTTGATCACCAACATGGCCCTGGCCATACTGAGCCGCGCCGCGCCGCAGCTCAATCTGATCGTAATCGGCTTTCCACTGACCATCACCCTCGGCTTTGCCGCACTAATGGTGGGTCTGCCATATCTCGGCGTCCCCCTGCAGCAGTTGTTCGAGTACGCACTGCAGTCGATGCTGGGAAATTTCGCCGCCGCCGGGGTCTAGCGCCTACCACCGCCCGGATCGGCGTGGACCAGCTGAATGACACCTTCCGCGTAGCGATGCGTAAAAGGCGTGCTCGATTCGATTCCCTCCGAATAGTCGAGAATCCGGTAGGCAGAGAAACCCCGCGCGCGCTGCAACTGCTGCGCTCGCCGCCTGAGGATCAAACCTGACTCGCCATCGCCGCCGGTGCGAAAGCTCTTGGCACGCATCGACAGCAGATAGGTGTCGCGGTCAACGATCCTTTCCTCGATGCTCCAATTGGGCGCCAGCGGATCGTAGACCACATAGGCGACTATCGCCACTGCAGCGGCCATCCCAAGATTGGCTGCGCCCGTGTATTCAGAGACGGCATAGCCCACCGCCCCGGCCAGAGCAACCGCTTTGGCCGGCTCCAGGCTGACCGTGGGATTCGGCGCCTGGGTAAAGGAGCGCTCGGGCGGGTCAATGACTGGCCGCGGCGCGCTGACGCTGTCGACAGTCCCGCAACCGGTCAACAGCATGGCCAAAGACAAACCTGCAACGACGCACAGCGGCATTCTCATCGATCAGAGGAGGCTGAAAAGACTCAGACCCGTCGCCGTGACGAAAGACTTCTGCGCAGCTTCCAGGCCTACCTGCACTCTGGTGAAGTCCGTGATCGCCTGTGCATAATCGAGATCCTGAAGGTCCGACAAGGTCTTCTGGTACTGCAGATCAAGAGCGACAGCATTGCTGGTCAGGCTGTCGAGCGACTGCAATTTCCCGCCGACGGTTGTTTGTACGCGGCTGATGTTGGCCAGCACCTGATCGAGATTGCTCAGGTGCCCGGCCAGCTTCCCTGAATAGTCTGTCGCTGCCGCGCCGGCACCCAATGGCGAACGCAGCAGATTGATCAGCTCGTCCATGGTTTGAAAGGCGCTCTTGTTGACACTGGGCTTGATCGTGAAGGTGTCACCAGCAACTGGCGCACCGTTGATCACCACTTGTACCCCGAAGTCAGTCACCGGCACCGTCGTGCTCAGCGGAATGGCCTGCCCGGCGATATAGGGCAACACCGCGCTGACTGGCGTTGGTGGCCAGGCTGCAGCGGGCGGGGGCGGCGTCGAAACATCGAACAACTGGTAGCTGCTGACGCCTCCGGGCGACGAGAACTCGATCTGCAGCCCGACGTTGCTCGCCCCCTGCCAGGGAAAGCCATTGACAGCACTGTGCCATTTCTGCTGATCCAGGACCGAACCTGCGTCAATCGCCCCCTGTCCCTGATTTTGGCCCACGCCACTGCCACCAGCGGCGGTCACGAAGGTGCCGTTACCCTCACGGATATTCATGAACAAATCGCTGCCGGCAACGTTGGTCGCCATCTGCTGAGACGAAGTCACCTGCAGCAAACGCTCGCCGTCGTCACCGAAATACGATACCGCCGAGCTTGCCGCGTTACGTGCGAACGGCGCCGTCGCGCCCTGGTAGCCGGAAAAAAGATAGTCACCTTCCGCGTTCCGGCTATTGGCCAAGGCCAGCATGTCTTCAAGGCGCACGTCGAGTTCGGCGGCGATCGCCTCGCGATCGCTGTTACTGAGTACCGTATTGCCCGCCTGGATAACCCGGGTACGAACACTCTGCAGCAGATCGGTGAGAGAGCTCAGCTGACTGTCGACGAGAGCCAGCCGGTCACCTGCATTGCCCTGATTCCGCGCGAATTGGGCCGTGACTTCCTTGGCCTGGGTCACATCCAGAGCACGGGCAGAAGCTATCGGATCGTCTGCCGGGGTCATCATCCGGCGCCCACTGGACAGCTGACTCTGCAACTTGACCAGCTGGCTCTGGTTGCGCCCCATGCCGAGCAAAGCCGAGTCGTATATCTGATTGGTACTGATCCTCATGTGACTCTCCTTAAGCGCCCAACGCCAGAATCGTCTCGAACAGACTGGCGCCAATCTGCAGGGATTTGGCCGACGCTTGATAGGCCTGTTGATAACGGATAAGGTTGGCCGCTTCCTCGTCGAGATTGACTGCGGAAAGCGAGTCACGGCTGGCTGTAGCCTGCTGCAGGAGGGTCCGTTGCGCGTCACCGGTAACCTGTATCTCGCGTGTCTTGCTGCCGGTTTCGCTAACCAGCTGCGCGTACGCTTGCTGGTACGACGACGCCGCCCCGGACATGGTGCCCTGCGTCTGAAGCTTCGCCAGGGCGAGCGCGTTTCGCCCGTCGGCGGTTGCCCCGGCATTGGGCGAAATCAAGAACGTATCGCCGTTGTTGGGCAAGCCGGTTATCGTAAAATTGAAGCCGGAGGGAGGCGTGCTGCCAACCGAGCCCACCGTGATGCTCGCTCCACTCGTGAAGGCTACAACATCGGTGGACGCAGCGATGATCGACACAACGCCGTCGACGGATACTTGTGACGGCACCGGAAAATTGCGCAGCCCACCGCCGACGCCGGCAACGTAGTCCATGGTAATCGGCAGGGTAGAGACCGCTGCATAGCCCGGTCCAACATTCCCGGCCGAAATCGCAGCAGCACCAGTATTGGCCGTCCCTACCGAGGTGCGAACCGGTCCGGCGGCCGTAATCAGACGCGGATCCGCGGCAACCGCAGGATTCACCGATATATTACGAGCCACCGCACGGGTTGGCTCGATGAGATAACTCGCACCAGCCACCAGGGGCAGCGAGGAAGCCGCCAGCGTGAATCCCTGCGGGTCGCTCGCTAGCAGGACGTTCACCGCATCAATGCCTTGACCTGCCCCGAGACCCGCCCCAAACCACGCCTTGTTGTCCGAAAGGCGAGTCAGCGTGACGCCGGTGGCATCGGCGCTGAGCCGGTAGTCGCTACTGGTCAGGTCGGTGTAGTAGTTGCCATTGAACGGTGGCGGATCGACGAAAGCAGCGGTGACAGTCGGACTGCCGCTCGGGTTCCTGGTATTGGCAATCACTGCCGGGGACGAAATGGAAAACAGCGCCGGCGCGAAACTCGTCGGTGACGAAGAGAGCAGCGATTGGCCAAGAAGATCCTGACCGAGTGCGCTCTGCGCATTGAAGGTCAGCGCCAGCGATGCCGCATTGCGACCCAACTCATTGCTCGCGCGATCCAGCGATTCGCTGCGAAACTGCAGCAAACCACCAAGACTGCCGCCACCGAGCAGGGATTCGGGTAGTTCGATGACCGACCCGCCGGTGGTCAGGCCAACCACCAGACGGGAGGGATCGGCAGACGACGGGATTGTCGTGAGAGCCATCAACTGCGAGCCGACGACCAGTTGCTGGCCACTGCCGATGGACACATTGTAGCTGCCGTCACTATTGGTTGTCGTTCTTGTCTTGACCAGCTTGTTCAGCTCGGCCACCAACTTGTCACGGGTGTCCATCAGGTCGTTGGCCGGCTGGCTGGTAGCCCCTTGCGCAACGACGATCTGCTCGTTGAGCATGCCAATCTGCGTGGCGTATGAGTTTATCCCGCGCACCGTCGCCGTGACTTCGGCGTTGATGCCTTCGTACATCTGGGCGAGCTGATCGCCCAACACCTGGTAGCGAGCGCCAAGCGCTTGTGCACTGGAGATCATCCCCTGGCGGCTGGACAATTGCGAGGGGTTGGCCGACAGGTCCTGAATGCTGGCGAAGAAATCCTGCAGCGCCGGCGACAGTCCGGCACTCGGATCGGCCAGCAGATCATCGATCTGGCTGATCTGAGCGTAATAGCTGTCCAGCCCGCTCGAACTGCTCTGCGAACGATTGACCTGGTCAGTCAGGAAACCGCTGTAAAGGCGTTCAATCGTCGCCACGTGGGTGCCCTGCCCGAGGTAGCCGGCGCCGCTCACCAGCGCGGAATTGCTTGCCTGGACCGTGCGCTGGCGCGCAAACCCGGTCGTATTGACGTTGGCAATATTGTGCCCAACAGTCTGCAGTCCGAGCTGTGCGGCCTGCAAACCACTGACACCGGTACTGAGGATTCCTGTGCCCATGGCGTGAAGTCTTCCTTGGTCGATAACACCGTAAACGGCAGATTAGCCCATTTCTTTAACTGCAGCGCCGGCAATGGCTGCAACCGCTAAGCGGCCAGTGCCTGGCGCAGCGTGGGTCCAGCGATGATGCGCGAAATCTTGTCGGCGTACATCGGGTCGGTGGCGTAGCCGGCCTGCTGCAGTGAACGCGCGAATTGTGTGCCGTCCTGCTGACCAAGAACCGCGGCAAAACGCGGGTTGCCGCGCAGAGTATTGGCATAGTCGTGAAAGGCCTCGGCATAGGAAGCATAAACGCGGAACTTAGCGCGCTCTTCTTGCGCCACGCCATTGACGAACTCGCTCGTCTGGACCTCCACCGTCGGGCCCGACCAGCTCCGCCCGGCCTTGACGCCAAACAGGTTGAAGCTTGGCGAACCATCGGCTGTCCGGATCTCATGCCTTCCCCAGCCACTCTCGAGCGCCGACTGGGCAACCAGAAAGCGAGGAGGTATGCCGGTGGTGGCGGCTGCCTCTAGCGCATGCGGCCAGACACGATCGACAAAATCGCGCGGACCGTCCGGACCGTCTGCCGCACTGGTCACGCCAGGCGTTAGCCCTGGCCCGGCTTTAGCGGATGCCGGCACAGCGCTCGTGGGTTGAGCGCCACCACCGTAGAGCTGCGCAGCCGCCGTCACCGCATACTGCGAGCGCAGCGACTCCTGCAAGGCACCGAGTGCCGAGCTGCCTCCGCCGGGGCTGCCAGCACTGGTCTTGCTGCCCAACTGCTGCTCGATCAGTCCGGCCAGCCCCATGGGCATTTGCGAAGCAAGCTGTAGCGCCATTTGCTGATCGCCAATGGCTGTAAAGAAGCGGCTCTGTTCACTGTCCAGCAGGCCACCCGTACCGCTGGCATCGCGCATGCTTTTCAGCATCAGGTGCAGCAGCATGCCCTCGAACTCTTGCGCGGCCTGTTTCAGTCCGCCTTGCGGGTCCTGACTGAGCCGGGTGCGCAAATCGGCTGCCGCTGCCGGGTCGAGAACCAGGCGATTGGTCGCAAGATCGACGGATTTCATGAGCGGATTATCCTCGTCGGGGCATCGTAGGCGGCGGGTCAGATGATCTCAAGGTCCGCGCGCAGCGCGCCCGCGGCCTTCATCGACTGCAGAATGGACAGCAGATCCTGTGGGCCGGCGCCGAGCGCGTTGATCGCCTTGACCACTTCAGAGAGGCTGACTCCCGCTTTCAACTGGATCAGAGAACCGCCACCCTGTTTGATCTCGATCTCGCTCTGGCTGGTGGTGACCGTCTGGCCGGCGGCCAGTGCATTGGGCTGACTGACGCTCTGCTCGGTATTGATCACCACCGAAAGGCTGCCATGGGCCACCGCACACGATTCAATGGTGACCATCTGGTTCATGACCACCGAACCGGTGCGCGGGTTGATGATCACCTTGGCCGCCGATTTGGCCGGGCGGACTTCGAGACTCCCCAGCCGTCCCAGGAAGGCCACGCGACTATTGGCATCCTCGGGTGCGATAACCTGAATCCGCCGTCCGTCGAGAGCCTGTGCGGTACCCGGACCAATCTCGCGGTTGATTACCTCGACCACTCGCTGCGTGGTGCCGAAGTCGGTGCTGGCCATCTCGTAATGGATGAACGGACCCTGGCCAAGCGCCGTCGGCACCTCGCGCTCGACCGTGGCCCCCCCCGCGATACGACCGGCAAGAAGATGATTGACCGCCACTTTGCTGCCACCGGCGGCCGCTCCGGCACCACCCACCAGCAGATTGCCCTGTGCTTGCCCGTAGATCTGGCCGTCGGCACCTTTCAGCGGCGTCATCACCAGCGTGCCACCGCGCAGACTCTTGGCGTTGCCCATCGACGACACGGTGACGTCAATCTGCTGCCCGATTCCGGCAAACGCAGGCAGATTGGCGGTCACCATCACGGCGGCGACGTTCTTCAGCTGCAGGGATTGGGTCGTCGCCAGGGTGGTCCCGAGCTGCGCCAGCATGTTGATGATTCCCTGGGTGGTAAAAGGCGTCTGCGTCGTCTGATCCCCGGTACCGTCAAGGCCGACGACGATCCCGTACCCCACCAGTTGGTTGTTGCGGACTCCCTGCACCGACGCCAGGTCCTTGATCCGGTCGGCAAAAGCCGATGTGCTGGCCAGCGCCAGCGCAAGACCGGCAAGAATTGCCGTGCGGCGCAGAGTGTTGCCGGTTTGACTGTTCATTATCCAGGCCATTCTCGGTTTTCCTCAGAATGGCAGGAATGTAAGAAAGAATCGTGCCAGCCAACCCATGACCTGCGCTTCGCTGATCGTACCGCTCTCCTTGTACTCAATACGCGCATCGGCGATCTGTGACGAAGGAATGGTATTGGCCGCGTTGACGAAGTACGGATTGACGATACCGGAAAGGCGGATGTATTCCTGGCCGTGGCCAATGGCCACCTGCTTCTCTCCTGAGACGAGCAGGTTGCCGTTTGGCAAGACCTCGATGACGGTGACCGTAATGGTGCCGGTGAAGACGTTGTTGGCGGCTGCGTCGCCTTTGCCCGCAGCGACATTGCTGCTGTTGGCGCTCATTTCCGCGGGCCGGAACCAGTTTGCCGGCGAACCGACGAACGGCCCGGCAGAGGCGCTGATGCTTCCTGTTTTGCTGACGTTGGTATTCGACTTGGTCGACGCTGATGTATTCTCGGTAATCGTCACCGTGATCGTGTCGCCGACATAACGAGCACGCCGGTCTTCAAACAGCGTTCGCGATGACCCAGCCTGATAGATACTGCCAGTGGCCGCGAGATTGGCAGCCAGCGCGTCGCTTCGCTGCTGGGGACGCGCCGTCATCGGCTGATGAATATTGGTTGGCGGAACGGTGGTACACGCAGCCATCAAGAGCACTGCTGGAAGGATCAGCAGGGTGTTTCTGACGCGCAGCAGGCGATTACTCATGATCGACCCCCTCACAACTGGGTCAGGCGAGCCAGCATCTGGTCCGAGGTGGATATCACCTTGGAGTTGAGTTCGTAGGCGCGCTGGGTCTGGATCATATTCACCAGTTCCTGAGCAACGTTGACGTTTGACGCCTCGACATAATTCTGTACCACTAGGCCGGAACCGTTCGTTCCCGGCGTGTTGGGGGTGGGCGTCCCGCTCGACGCGGTCTCCAGGTATAGGTTGTCGCCAACCGCCAGCAGGCCGCCATTGTTGATAAAGGTCGCCACCTGTATGGTGCCGATCTGCACCGCTGCCACGGTGCCCGGCTGGGTGATACTGACCACGCCGTCGGTCCCGATGGTCACGCTCAGGGCGTTCTCGGGAATCGTGATCGCCGGCTGCAACGGGTAGCCGCTGGTAGTGACCATCTGGCCCTGGTTGTCCTTCTGGAACGATCCATCGCGGGTGTAAGCAGAGGTGCCGTCGGGCAGCAAGACCTGGAAAAAACCAGCGCCATCGATCGCCATATCGAGGCTGTTGCCGGTCTGTTGCAGGGAGCCCTGAGTGAATATCCGGCCCGTCGAAACCGGCGTCACCCCGAGGCCGATCTGGAGACCATCGGGAATCTGCGTGCTCTGCGACGACTGGGCGCCGGGCTGACGCAGGGTCTGGTAAAGCAGATCGGCGAAAATGCCGCGTGCCTGCTTGAAGCCGTTGGTGCTGACGTTGGCCAGGTTGTTGGCAATGATGTCTATCTGCACCTGTTGGGCGTTGAGGCCGGTGCTGGCAGTCCACAGTGAGCGCATCATCTTGAGTTGGTCCTATCAGGCGTTCATCGAGAGAATCTGGCTGGCCGCGCGCGCATTGTCATCGGCCGTCTGCAACATCTTGATCTGCATCTCGAACTGGCGAGAAAGGCTGATCATCCTGACCATCGCCTCCGCGGTGTTGACGTTGCTCCCCTCCAGCGCCTCGGGTAGCAGGTTCACCTTCTCGTCGACCAGGGCGGGAATGCCGTTGGCGGTCCGGAAGAGGCCATCGTCGCCACGCACCAAGGTGTTTTCCGGCGGATTGACCAGCTTGATCCGCCCCACCGCGTTGGCGCTGTTGATCGCCCCTGCGCCGAAACGCGGGATGCTCGAAACCGTCCCGTCCGGGGCAATCGCGATGTTGTTGTCCGGTGGCAGCGCGATCGGCCCGCCTTCGCCAAGCACATTGAAACCTGTACTGGTCTGCAGCACACCGTTGGCGTCCGTCTTCAGATTACCGGCGCGGGTGTAGGCCTCGCGGCCGTCGCCGCCCTGCACGGCAATCCAGCCGGCACCCTCGACCGCCACGTCAAGCGGCCGCCCGGTGACCGTCACCGGCCCCGCTTCGAAAACGTCGGCGACCGAGGCATCGGCAGCGAAAACGCGTGTCGGCTCCCCCTCGCCCAACACCGGCACCGCGCGGAATCGGTGCTCCATGGCGCGGTAGCCGATAGTCGTGGCATTCGCCAGATTCTGAGCCACGCCGGCCTGCTGCAGGAAGACCTGCTTGGCGCCACTCATCGCGGTGTAGATCAGACGATCCATGGTGCCGCTGCTCTCATCTTGCTCAAGTCAGTCACTAGCGCAGGTTCAGCAGGCTCTGGAGGATCTGATCCTGAGTCTTGATGGTTTCCGCGTTGGCCTGGTAGTTACGCTGTGCCGTGATCATGTCCACCAGCTCCTTGGTCAGGTCGACGTTTGATTCCTCCAGCGCGGCAGACTGGATGACCCCACGGCTGCCGGATCCCGGTGCGCCGATCAGCTCCGGTCCTGATGCTGTGGTCAGAGTCCACTGGTTGTTGCCGATATTCAACAGGCCGCGCGGGTTGGCGAAGTTAGCCACTACCACCTGCCCCATGTTCAGTGTCTGGCCGTTGCTGTACCGCCCGTTGATGATGCCGTCGCTGCCGACGCCAACACCCACCAGGCTACCTGCGGTGTAGCCGCCCTGGCTCAAGCGGTTAACGCTTGCTTGACTGCCGAACTGGGTGGTGCCGGTGAAATCCATGATTCCGGGCGCCAATGTGCCAGCACCGTTGGTCAAGGTCCATGAAGGAAGTGTCTGCATGCTTCCCGCAGTCAGGATACCGGAGGAATCGAAGGTCAACTGACCGGGGGTGGTTGGCAGCGGATTTGCGCCATCCAGGGTCGCGTGCACATCCCACGAACCACTTGTCGCAGGCGCTTTGGTAACGAAATACGTACTCAAGGTGTGCGCCACCCCGAGCGTGTCGAAAACGCTCAAGGCCGTGGCGAAAGTGTAGGTGGCTGGGTCAAGGGGATCGAAGGTTGCCGCTGGGGCGGCATCTCGTGCGTCGAGGTTGAGAACTGCGGTGAGGTTCCCAGCCAATGGGTCGCTGGTAGCACGGGGCTGGATCGCCGTGACAGACAGTTGTAGTTCGACCGGATTGGAAGGCGAAATCAGACCATTTGCAGTAACCGGATAGCCGGTCAGACGGGCGTTCTGGTCGTTGATCACGTAACCGTTCTCGTCAGCGTGAAACTGGCCACTACGGGTATAGCTTACGGCGCCTCCCTGGCTGACACGAAAGAAACCGTCGCCATTCAGTGCCAGATCGAGGGGATTGTTGGTCACCGTCACATTACCCTGCGTAAAGTTCTGCTGGATCGCCGAAACACCGACGCCAATGCCGGTCTGTGAAGTACCGGCGAGCCCCTGCGATGCCGCATAGACGGAGGAGAAGTTCGTACTGGCGCCCTTGAACCCTACCGTACCGGAGTTGGAAATATTGTTACCGATCACATCCAGCGCCGTGGCCGCCGCAGCCAGACCACTCAATCCCTGTTGAAAACTCATCTTTTGCCCCCTGCTTCTAGAGAATTTGCTGGACTTGGTGGATACCCACCCGCCCCAGCCCACCGAGGTCGAGCTGGAAAGCGCCCTTGTCTTTAACTAAAGCATTAACCGTGCCAATTTGCAGCGCTTCGGCTGACACCGGTTCGTTACCACGGACGGCACTGACCGCAAAACTGTAGCTCCCCGGTGGGGCGACCACCCCGCCGTCGGTCATGCCATCCCAGGTAAAGGCGAAGCTGCCAGCGTCGCGCGCACCGAGGCTCTGGCTCTGCAGCACGTTGCCGTTTGCGCCGAGAATCGACAGGGTCACGTTATCCGCAGGTGCCGATAAATTGACACCACCATTGGCCACGCCGTTGGCCAGGGAGAGGCCTGAACCGGCGACCAGAACGCTCTTGCCGATCAAGGCTGCGGCCTGCACCGCCTGGCCGTCGTTGTAGGTCCCGAGCAAGGTCTCGAGCGTCGTATTGAGCTTTTCGATGCCGGTGACGGTACTGATCTGTGATATCTGCGAGGTCACCGCAGCGTTGTCGAGCGGGTTCAGCGGATCCTGGTTCTTCAACTGCGTCACCAGCAGCTTGAGAAAGCGGTTCTGCACTTCCTCGCTGGTCGAAACCAGCTGGTTGGTGCCCGCTTTGGCCTGCGTGTTGAGCGAAGCCAGGTAGTCGTTGCCTGAAGTGCTGGGTTGTACGGCGGCCATCAGTTTCTCCTCGTGAATTGGACTCTTACTGGCCAAGCGTCAGCGTCTTGAGCAGCAGTTGCTTGGCGGTGTTCATGACCTCGGCGTTGGTCTGGTATGCACGCGACGCCGATATCATGTTGGTCATTTCGTCCACCACGCTGACGTTGGGCATCGTTACGTAGCCCGTTTCGTCGGCGACCGGGTTGCGTGGGTCATAGAGTTTGCGACCGGGACTGCTGTCCTCGACCACCTGTGTGACCCGTACCCCTTGTGCCGCAGCACTGCCCATCGGCGTCGCCGCGAAAACCACCTGTTTGGCGCGATAGGGTTTACCGTCGGAGCCGACCACGCTGTCGGCGTTGGCCAGGTTGCTGGCAACCGCGTTCAGGCGGATTGCCTGGGCGGTCATCGCGCTACCGGCAACATTGAAAGTATTGAGAATGCTCATCTCTTATTGCCCCTGGATCGCAGCCTGCAAGGTTCTGATCCGGCCGGAGAGAAAAGTCACACCGGCCTCGTAGAAGAATGCATTGCCGGCAAACTGAGCCCGCTCGATGTCCATCTCGACGGTGTTGCCGTCGGCGCTTGCTTGCGTCGGCTGGCGATACATCAGCGGCACCGGACCAGCGTCAGCACTCCCTCGGGAATGGCGCGGAGAAGTGGTAGCCAGTTGCAGGCTCCCTTCGCCACGGCCGCTGACGGCATTCTGCAGCGCGGTCGTAAAATCAAAATCACGTGCCTTGTAGTTCGGCGTATCGGCGTTGGCAATATTGCCCGCCAGCACCTGCTGCCGATTGGCGCGCAGACTCAGCGCTTGCTGCTGGAAGGAAAGTGCCTCTTGAATCTTGCTGACCATGATGACCTCGCTTCACACTGTGTTCTTCTAAGGACTGTTCAAGCAATACCCGTGCCACAGCCCATGCATCCTGTCATCAACCGATTCGGGGTCGGATGGTCAGACCGCCAGGGCCGCAATTGCCGGCTCCGCGGCAAATATTGCCGCCAGGGCCGCCAGGCGCCGGCCGCGGGGCTACTTCGCGAGTTCAGCAGAATCAGGCAGAATGGGGCATGTCCATCCTTTACCTTCTCCAGCACCGCGCCGTCTTGCTGAGGCTGTTCCTCGCTCTCCTGGCTATGATCGGCAATGGGGCACACGCCCAGGCTACCCTGTCCGGTGCTGTGGACAGCTATCTGCGTGTCCAGACCCAAGGGCTACCCGGCAAGGTGAGCTACACCGTCGGCCATCTTGACCAGCATGCCCAGGCCGCGCCCTGCAGCACTTTCGAGCCCTTCCTGCCTGCGGGAAGTCGGCTCTGGGGAAGAACGACCGTCGGCGTTCGCTGCCTCGCCCCGACCCCGTGGACAGTCTATGTGCCGGTACAAATCCGTATTTCCGGAAGCTACCTGGTGACCGCCCGGCAGTTGAATCCGGGCCAGATCGTCAGTGCCTCGGACGTGTTCATGCAAAACGGTGATCTCGGGACTCTACCGACCACCATCGTCACCGATCTGGCGCAGGCAGTGGGCAAGACCGTCAGAAACGGCGTCGCAGCCGGCCAGCCACTACGCAGTGACCTGCTGACCGCACCATGGGCTGTTCAGCAGGGACAAAGCGTCAGATTGCTGTCGGCTGGTCGGGGCTTCACGGTCAGCAACGAAGGAAAGGCGCTGAACAACGCCATAGACGGCCAGATTGCCCAGGTTCGGACCGCTTCCGGGCAGGTAGTCAGCGGCGTCGCGCGCGCCGGGGGTATCGTTGAAGTTTCGTATTGACGCCTCTCCGCCCGTATCCGCCAGAAAATGTTAAAGTTCTGCTGTCCTTCGCCGATAGAAGAAGTGAGAGTAATCGTTCAAGGGGCACTACCGTGAAAATCGACAGCACAACAAGCACTGTTGGCAATGTCCATAGCGCGACGCGCACGAGCAGCAGCAGCGTCACCAGACCGGCAGCAGATACCACTACCGACGTTCATCTCAGCGAATTGGCTGCGCAACTGCAGTATTCGGGAGAAGCGCCGGCGTTCGATGCGACCCGCGTTGCCGATATCAAGCAGGCAATCGCCGAAGGTCGGTTCACCATCAATACCGAGGCCATTGCCGACCGACTGATTGCCTCGGCCAGTGAACTCGTCAGCTCGCAACGGCAAAGCTGATTCCCGCAAAAATGACGGCGTCAGATGCAGCCGCATTGGTGAGAACCGTCGACGCCGAAGCCGCCACGGTAGAAGACTTTGTCGCCCTGCTCGAACGTGAGCAGGAAATGCTGGTGAAGGGTCAAGTCGATGATCTGATCGAACTGGTTCGCCAGAAAGACGCCGTCGCTGCGAAACTGGCGACCCTGGCGGCGCAACGCAGCATGTTGCTACGGGCGAGCGGTCTGACTACGGATACGGATGGCACTGGAATGGCCAGCTGGTTCGCGGCGAATCCCGCTGAAGTTCGCGCGCGATCCGCCTGGTCTTCGTTGCTCTCCCTGGCTGGCCAGGCGCGGGAGCTGAATCGGGTGAATGGCGAACTGATTCAGGTGCGCATGCAACACAACGCGCTAGCGCTCGAAACTCTCATGGGCAGCAACGCATCTGCCAATCTGTACGGCCCGGACGGGCAAAAGACCCCGCCCAGCGGTCGCCGCATCAGCGATAGTGCCTAGACGCTAGACGCGTCAGCGCGCTGCTGCCGGCGGCGCGGCGCGTCCCGGCGAGGCCCGATCGGGCTCCACCGTCTGTTGCTCCTGCAGCTGGACCTCGGTTCCCGTTTCCGGAATCTGCGAGTCGATGAGAATCGACACCCGCCGGTTGCGCGCCCGTCCATCGGCCAGAACATTGGGCTCCACCGGACGCGTGTCAGCGTAACCGATTGCCGTCAGGCGCGTGGCGGCTACGCCAGCATCGGCAAACAGGCGCAATACCGTCGTTGCCCGTACTGCCGAAAGCTCCCAGTTCGAAGGGAATTGCGCGTTCTTGATCGGAACGTCGTCGGTGTGGCCCTCGATGGTGATCGGGAAATCGGTGGCAACCAGCACCGCGGCCACCGATTGCATGGCTTTCGCCAAGGGTGGTTGAATCAACGCCTGCCCTGGCGAAAAGAGAATGCTGTCGTTGATTTCTATGGTCACGCCGCGACTGGTTTCAAGAATGCGAACTTTCCCCTGCTCGACCAGCGGCGCCATCACTTCGAGAATCTCTTTGGCCACATTGCGCATCTCCTGACGCTGCTTCTGTCGGACCTTTTCCTGTGTCTTGCTTGCCAGACTCGGCTTCTGCACTGGCGCCGGCGTTGGTATCACCAGCGACAGTTGGCCAACGCTGTTGACCGGAACATTGCGGAAAGCGCTGACCATGGAATCGCTGAGAACGCGATACTTGCCCTCATTCACCGAGGAAAGCGCATACATCACCACGAAGAAGGCAAACAGCAGGGTAATGAAATCTGCGTACGACACCAGCCAGCGCTCGTGATTGTCATGCTCTTCGATGGGCTTTCGACGTGCCATCGACTAGAAGATATAACCCTGGAGGCGGCTTTCGATGATGCGTGGATTATCACCATTGGCGATCCCCACCAGCCCGTCCACGATCATTTCGCGCTGTACGATGAGGCGGTTGATGTGCGCCTTCAACTTGTTGGCGATCGGCAGGTAAACCAGATTGGCCAGGCCAACACCGTAGATCGTTGCCACGAACGCCACCGCGATGCCCGCGCCAAGTTTGGACGGATCGGAAAGATTCTCCATCACCTGAATCAATCCCATCACCGCACCGAGGATGCCGATCGTCGGCGAGTAGCCGCCGGCCGCCTCCCATATTCTGGCGGAGAGCTTCATTTCGTGATCAAAAGTGTTGATCTCGACGTCGAGAACCTCTCGCAGTCTCTCGGGTTCGGCGCCGTCGACCAGCAGCTGAAGCCCCTTGCGCGTGAACTCGTCTTTCAGCTCGTTGACCACTGCGTCCAGCGCCAGCAGGCCTTCCCGCCGTGACACCTGACTCCAGCCGGTAATCTGCTGAATCACCTGCCGCGGATTGACCACCGGGGGCCGCAAGATCCATTTCGCCATCCGGATACCGCGGAGAAACGTGGCATAGGGGCTCTGCAACATGACCGCGCCCAGCGTGCCGCCGACGACGATCAGCAGGGCCGTCGGCTGCGACAGCGATGCCAGGTGCCCCCCTTCGAGAATCTGGCCACCGACAATTGCCAGAAAGCCGAACAGCAAGCCGAGCACGCTGATCCTATCCATCGCGTTGCGCCTTTTTCTGCGGCTTTCCCGCGCCACCGGCCAGGCGGGCACGCAGTCTCATCACCGCCTGGCTGTGCAACTGGCACACCCGTGATTCAGTGATAGCCATGACCTCGCCAATCTCCCTGAGATTGAGATCCTGCTCGTAGTAAAGCGCCATCACCAGTTTTTCGCGCTCCGGGAGAACCGCGATCGCCTCGACCATCGCCTGGCGGAGATTGGCCTCATCGAAGAGCTTCGCCGGATCGGCGCCACCCTCCACCAGATGACGCTCGAGAAAATCCTCGCCGCCCTCGGCCACCAGATCTTCGAGATAAACGAGCTGGTGCCCGCGAGCGTCCTGCAGCATCTGCTGATAATCAGCAAGTGCCATGCCCAGAGAGTCGGCAAGCTCGCTTTCGGTGGGTGCACGGCCGTTTTCCTGTTCCAGTTGAGCAATAGCCACTTCTATGCGCCGACAGCCGCGTCGCAAGCTGCGCGGCAACCAATCGTTCTCACGCAGGCCATCGAGCATTGAGCCGCGCACACGTTGCGCCGCATAAGCTTCAAACTGGGCGCCCATGCCAGTCTCGAAACGGCCAATGGCATCAAGCAGGCCGAGCATGCCGTTCTGCACCAGATCGTCAAGTTGGACGCTGGCAGGCAGGCGCACCATCAGATGGCAAGCGATGCGCTTCACCATCGGGGCGAAGCGCTGGACCAGCTGCTCCTTGTTGATCTGACCAGCAGCGTTATACATGCGTCATTGTAGAGCGATCAGGCGTAGATAGCTGTCGGGTCGATACGTTGGCTCAAGTGTAGCAGTTGTTGCACGAAATGTTCGAGCCCGCCGACGTCAGTCTCGGCTGCTGGCCAGTTGAGCAGACTGCTGGCCAAACCTTGGTACGCCTCGGCCGACGGCGAATCCGGAAACAGCCCGGCAACCGGCTGACAAAGTCGGGAAGCCTGTCGCAGGCGCTCGTCGATCGGCACGTAGCCGGCATAGTCGAGGCAAGCGAGCCGGCGACTGTGCGCCACCTCGGCGAGGTTGTCGTAAACCGCCCGCGCCTCGCCGGCGGCCCGCGCCTTGTTCACCAGGATCCGGAAGTGCTTACGTGAATAGGCCAGGCTGACTTTCTTGATCAGCGCATAGGCCTCGGTAATCGAAGCACCGTTCGGCGAGACGACGATGACCGCCTCGTGCGCGGCAAGACCGAGCGGCGAAAAACCGAGCGGGTGATCAAGTGAACTATCAACCAGCACGACGTCCGCCGGCCGGCCGATCTGCCCAAGGCTCTCGAGCAGGATTCGCTGCTCGGCGGCGCTCAAGCGGGCAAGCTGCTTGATCACTCTGGCCGCCGGCAGGACGCGGACGCCGGGTGCCACCGGCAGGATCACTTCCGACAGCGACTTCTCCCGATCGATCACCTGCTGCAGATCATACCGGGCAAGGGCGCCGAAATAGGCTGCGATGTTGTCGTCAGTATTCTCGTCCACCACCAGCACGTCCTTGCCTTGACGGGCCAGAGAAGCCGCCAGATTGGCCACCAGCACGCTCTTGCCAACGCCAATGCTGCCGGCAGCAAAAGTGACCACTCGCAGTGACGGACGACTAAACAGGCGCCGCAAACCAGCCGCCTGATCTCCCCGAAGCTCAGCCACGATGAGCTCCTCCCGCAGACGCAACGCTCGAAGCGGCGCTGGCCATCATCAAGCCGGGCTCGACACCGGCCAGGCGATGCGGCGAACTCTCGGGCAGGTCCTTGAATGCCCGATGCAGCAGATAGGGGCGATTGGGCAGGTGCAGGTCTTCCGGCACCCGCTGCCCGTTCGAGACGTAGTACAGGCGCAAGCGATGACGGATGATCACATCGACCGAGGCGGCCAGACTGGCGGCTTCGTCCACCTTGGTCAGGATACAACCGGCAAGGCTTTGCAGCCCGCTGTAAGCCTTGACCACATCGTCCAGGGTGTCGCCGCGGCTGGTCGCCGAAAGGACCAGCAGGGACTTGACGTCGTTGTCACCGAACATCGCCACCTGCTCTCGCACCAGGCGGTCGCGCTGGCTCATGCCCATGGTGTCGATCAGGACCATGTGGGTGTGCTGCAGATCCTGCAACGTAGCCCGCAGATCTTCGGCATCCTTGGCCAGATGAACCGAAACGCCAAGGATGCGGCCATAGATTCGCAGCTGTTCGTGGGCACCGATCCGGTAGCCATCCGTCGTCACCAGAGCAAGCTTTCTGGCACCGTGACGCAGCACGCAGCGTGCGGCAAGCTTGGCCGTAGTGGTGGTCTTGCCGACCCCGGTTGGTCCGACCAGCGCATAAATACCGCCACGGTCGACAATGTCGGTCTCGCTGTTGGTGGTCAACATGGCACGGTCTGCGCCGCCTCTCACCCAGGCCAGTGCCTGTCCGACGCCCAGATCACGCGGCAACTCGGCGAGCAACTCGCGCGCAAACTGTGGCGAGAAGCCGGCATCAAGCAGTTGGCGAAGAATCTCGGTCTTGACCGGCTCAACGCGGGCAGACTCTCCCCATGCAAAGCCGGCCAGGTGTTGCTCGACGATCCTTCGCAGACTGCGGATCTCATCCATCACAGCCGCAGGAACCACTTCTGCCTCCGGCTGCGGAGCGCTCCTGGGCTGCGGCGGCGGCAGGTTGACCTGCGACAGGGGTCGCGCCGCGAGCGGCGGCGCTGGACGGGTCGGCGGCACGCCCTGGGCCGACTGTGCTGGCGCCGCCACCTGCGCCCGCGGCTGGCCGCCCGCTACAGCTGCCCGCCCCTTACTCGTCTCGAACAAGTGGCCTGCGGAGTCCTTACCACGTGGCAACGCATCGCGCTCGCCGGTGGGAATGATCATCTCCATGTCCTGAGCGGCAACCGCCATGATTTCGACGCCTCCCGGAATACCGCGATTGGACAGGATGATCGCGTCCGGTCCGAGCGTCTCCTTGACCTTGCGCAATGCGTCCCGCGCCGTCGCGGCAATGAATTTCCTGACGTTCATACCCTGCCCCCGATGATAGAGGTAACTTTGATGATTCTGTTTTCCGGCACTTCACCATGCGCAAGCACCTTCAGCTGCGAGATGCTGCGGCGCAAAAAACGCGACAACAAGGTGCGCAGATTTCCCGGCACCAAGAGGACGGTCGGCAAGCCGATCTCTTCCTGACGCTGGGCTGCGGCAACCGCCTCCCGGACCAGGGTATCGGCCAGACCCGGCTCAATGCTGGTGCCATCGCCGCCGCCGGCGACGGCCTGGAGAAGAATGCGTTCCAGTTGCGGATCAAGTGACATCACCTGCATTTCGGCTACTCCCGGGAAAAGCTCCTGGACGATCGAACGACCCAGCGCAATCCGCACCTGTGCAGTCAGCACCTCGGGATCCTGCGAGTTGGGCGCAACGTCGGCCAGTGTTTCGATGATCGTTCGCATATCGCGAAGGTGAACGCCTTCTTCCAGCAGGTTGCGCAAAACCTTCTGGAAAACGCCGAGCGCCAGCAGCTTGGGCACCACATCCTCGACCAGCTTGGGCATATCCTTGGCCAAATGATCAAGCAGCGCTTGCGTTTCCTGTCGTCCCAGCAGCTCCGCAGCGTGCGAGAGGATCAGCTGATTGAGATGAGTGGCAGTCACCGTACTGGCATCGACGACGGTGTACCCGTAGGCTTGTGCCTGCTCCCGCAGTGCTGTGTCAATCCACACCGCCGGTAGACCGTAGGCGGGATCCTTGGTAACCGTGCCCGCAACCTGCCCGGCCACCCGCCCGGGATTGATTGCCAGCAGGTTCCCCGGAAAGGCTTCTCCCGCGCCTATCTCGACGCCTTTGAGCAGAATCTTGTAGGCATTGGGTTTCAGTTCGAGATTGTCGCGAATGTGAATCGGCGCGACCAGGAACCCCACTTCCTGGGCAAATTTCTTGCGTATGCCCCGGATACGGCGAAGCAGTTCTCCGTCCTGCGCCTTGTCGACCAGAGGAATCAAGCGGTAGCCAACCTCCAGGCCGAGGACGTCGAGGGCCGTGACGTCGGCCCAACTGGCCTCCTGCGCTTCCCGTGCCGCGACCGGGGCCGCGGCCACCGGCAGCGGCGAGGCGACGCGATCCCGTTTCTCCATCCGCCAGGCGATGGTGGCCAGAAGGCTCGCCAGCAGCAGGAAGACAAAATTGGGCATACCGGGAATCAAACCCAGCAAGCCGATGATCGCGGCGGTCAGAAACACCAGCCTCGGATTGTTGAACAACTGCGCGACAAACTGCTGCGAAACATCCTGATCGTCACCGACGCGCGTCACCACCATGCCCGCGGCAATGGAGATGATCAGCGCCGGGATCTGTGCCACCAGGCCATCGCCAATCGTCAACAGGGTGTAGGTCTTGGCCGCCGTGCCGATGTCCAGGCCGTGCTGGAGCACGCCGACGAACAGGCCACCAACAACGTTGATCAACATGATCAGGATGCCGGCGACCGCGTCGCCGCGAACAAACTTCGACGCACCGTCCATCGACCCGAAGAAATCCGCCTCCTGGGCTATCGTCGTACGGCGCTGACGTGCGTCATCCTCACCGATCAGGCCAGCGTTGAGGTCCGCATCGATCGCCATCTGCTTGCCTGGCATGGCGTCAAGGGTGAACCGTGCCGCCACTTCGGCGACCCGTCCGGCACCCTTGGTGATGACGACGAAATTGATAATCACCAGAATGGTGAACACGACGAGGCCTACCGCATAATTACCGCCGACCAGAAAGTGCCCGAACGCCTCGATGACCTGTCCTGCCGCCCCGGGACCGGTATGTCCGTCGAGCAGAACAACCCGCGTCGATGCCACATTGAGGGACAGCCGCAGAAGCGTCGTGACCAGCAGCACCGTCGGAAAAACGGAGAAATCCAGCGGCTTCATCACGCTCATCGCGACCAGCATGACGATCACCGAAATGGCAATGTTGAAGGTGAAGAAGAGATCCAGTGCAAAAGGCGGCAATGGCAACACCATCATCGCCAGGATCGCCAGAATCAACACCGGGCCGGCCAGTTGCCGGTGGCCAAAACGAACGAAGAGGCCCTGCAGCGCCAGCACGCCGGCGTTAGCCATGCACCTCCTCCGTGATCAATTCGACCGGAACGGCAATCTCCCTCGGCGGTTGCGGATACCGGCCGCCCGCCTCGCGCCAGCTGTTCAACTGATAGACATAGGCCAGCACCTCGGCAACCGCTGCGTAGAGCGCCGCGGGGATTTCCTGGTCGAGTTCCGCATGGCGATAGAGCGCTCGCGCCAGAGGAGCGGCTTCGACCGTTGGCACACCGTTCTGCGCGCCGACTTCACGTATCTTGAGGGCAATCTCACCGGCCCCCTTGGCCAACAGCTTCGGCGCCCCCATGCCACTCTTGTAGGCCAGCGCCACGGCGTAATGGGTCGGATTGGTGACAATCACGTCGGCTGCCGGCACCGCGGCCATCATCCGTTTGCGAGCCGCCTCGCGCTGCAACTGGCGGATGCGGCCCTTGATCTCGGGGTTCCCCTCAAGCTCCTTGCCTTCCTGCTTGACTTCCTGGCGACTCATCTTGAGCTTGTCGTGGTACTGCCAGATTTGGAACGGCACGTCCACGACAACGATCAGCAGCATCGCCGAAACGATCACCAGAAAGCTGAAGCTGAGCAAATGAGCAGCGCTCGACAAACCGACCTCGATCGATTGCGCGAACATGTCCAGCAGACCACCGCTCTCATTCCAAAGAACCCAGACCGCGACGCCACCGATCAAGGACGATTTGACCACCGCCTTGATCAGCTCCACCAGCCCGCTCCAGGAAACGATGCGGGACAGGCCCTTGAGCGGATTCAGACGACTGACGTCCGGTTGCAGGGCCTTTGGCGAAAAATTCCAGCTGCCGACAAAAAACGGCGACAGCAGCGCGGCGGCGATCAGCGCGCCAAACAGCGGTGCGAACGAGAGCATGGCATCGACCGAGATATCGGCCAGCCGAACCAGCATCAGTGCCGGCTCGCGTGCCAGAGCCTGGTCGACCACCAGACCACGGCGAAAGATCCCTGACACCCGCTCGACGATCCATGGACCGACCAACCAGAATGCTGCCGCGCCAACGAGCAGAATCAGGAACGTGCCGACCTCCCGCGAGCGCGGGACCTGCCCCTCCTCGCGTGCCTGCTCAAGACGCCTTGCTGACGCCGTTTCGGTTTTTTCGAGGTCGCTTTCCTCAGCCATTTCGAGCTTCCAGTGTACTCGTGGCTATTATAGGAAAAAACTTTAATAAATAGGGCAGTATGAGATGTTATTTAGGCCAATTCTCGGATAGTGGCACAAGAGCAACAGTTCTCCCGGCAACGAAAAAACGAACAGGGGGCCGTAGCCCCCTGCAAAAAACTGCCTGGCTGACGCCAGTCTTCTACGCGGAGAATGCCAGCGCCCTCGGCGGAGCACTGCGTGCTTCACTCTCACTAGGGGCGGCCAGATCGGTAAGCAGTTCCTTCAGATCCAGGATCAGGACGATCTGACCGTTCGAGAGGGTCGTCACGCCAGCCACGCCACGCGGGCGGAAATCAACAAGCGCCTTGATCACCGCATCATCGCGGCCGGCAAAGTCGTCGACCGCGAGAATGAAACTGCGCTCCGCGGTCTGCATCAACACCCCGTACTCGGCCGGCTGCAGCTGCGGCCAGCCAAGCAAACGCGAGAGCGCAATCACCGGCAGGATCTCGCCACGGACAACCATCGTCTCCCGACCACCCACTTCCTGCATTCGTTCGTGGTCGATTGGCAGGATTTCCCTGACCATCGAGAGGGGCAGCGCGAAGGGCTGATCACCCAGCAGAACGAGCAGGACCGGCAGAATCGCCAGCGTCAGCGGTAGATGAATGACGAATATGGAACCCTTGCCGAGTTCGGAACGGATCTCGATGGAACCGTTCAGTTTCTGGATATTGGTCTTCACCACGTCCATGCCAACGCCACGGCCTGATACCGCCGACGCCTGCGCCATGGTCGAAAAACCGGGCAGAAAGACCAGATTGAGGCTCTGCCGCTCATCCAGCGCATTAGCCTCCTCTTCGCTGATGATGTTCTTCTCGATCGCTTTCGCCCGGATGCGCTCAGGACTCATCCCACGGCCGTCGTCGGCAATCGTCAGCACGATGTGATCGCCCTCCTGGCGCGCTTCCAGGCGGACAACGCTCTTCACCGGCTTGCCGGCTGCTTCCCGCTCCTCAGGCGACTCCACACCATGATCGACAGCGTTGCGAATCAGGTGAACCAGCGGATCGGCGAGATCCTCGATCATCGTTTTGTCGACTTCGGTCTCTTCGCCGACCAGCACCAACTCGACGTCCTTGCCCAACTGCCGCGCCAGATCACGCGCAATACGCGGGTATTTCTGGAACAAGCGGCCAATCGGCTGCATCCGCGTCTTCATCACCGAGTTCTGCAGATCGGAAACCAGCAGGTCGAGCTGGCTGACCGCCTGGTCGAGCGCCTGCAAGGTCTCGGTGTCGTTTCTGCCGGCGAGGATGTCAGCGCGCAGGCTGGTCAGCCGGTTCTTCGTCAAGCCGATCTCACCGGACAGGTTGAGCACCTGATCCAGGCGCGCAGTATCCACCCTGATCGTCGTCTCGCGCGGGGCAGCTTTCTCTTCCGCACGCCGACCGGCGCTGACACCGCCCGCCACGGCCCCTGGCTTGTCCGTAGCGCGGCGTCCTTCGGGCGGGAAATGCGGCTGCAGTGCGGCCAGATCAACCCCGGCGGCAGGCGCAGCAACGGTGCCAGGGGCCGTCACAGGTACGGAAGCCGCCGTCTGGCCAAGCAACGCCTGATGCAACAGGTGCCAATCGGGATCGGTAGCCGGCGCCGCAGCAGCCGGTGCGGCGCCGGCTACGCGAGCCTGAGGCAGCGCCTCCTTGATCGCCTTGTCCGTCGGCTGCCCGGCCGCCGGCGTGCCGAGACGCTCTTCGACGCCCTCCAGCGCAGCTCGCAAGCTGGCCGTGACCTGATGCTCAGCCGGGGCGGGCTGTCTGCCCTGGGCGATCTCGCCAAACATGTTACGAACGCCCTGGGTAGCGGCCATGATGGTATCCATCAAAGCTGGCGTAAGCGTCCTCTCGGCGTTTCTGAGCTTGTCGAACAGGTTCTCGGTCAGGTGACAGAGGGTTACCAGTTCGCTGGCATTGAGAAATCCGGCGCCGCCCTTGATCGTGTGAAAGCCCCGGAAAATATCGTTGAGCAAACGACCGTCATCCGGATATTTTTCGAGATCAACGAGCTTGTTGTCGACATCCGACAGCAGGTCACCGGCTTCCTGCAGGAAATCCTGCAGGAGGTCTTCCATCCCGGCAAAATCACTCATCTTGCACCCCCTAGAATCCGAGGCTGCCGAGCAGGTCATCGACCTGCTGCTGCGTAGCCACGACATCACTGCGACCCTCGGCGTTGATTACCGGCCCGTTGAGCAAACTCATCACCGATTCGGTGCGCCGCTCGCCGGGCATGGTCTCGATCAGCACCCCCATCAGTTGCGCCTCCAGTTCCTGCGCCACGGCAATCGTCTTCTTGATCACCTGCCCGGTAAGATCCTGAAAATCCTGCGCCATCATGATCTCGAGCAGCTGTGCTTTGGTTGCCCCGGTCTTCTGCGGCAAGCCTTCTTTCAGGAAAGTGCGTGTCTCTTCAGCCAGACGCTTGAACTCATCAACACTCATCTGATTGGCATACAACGCATCCCACCGCCCCGCCAGGGCCGCCGAACTTACCTCCAACTCGTCTTGCAGCGGATTGGCAAGGTCGGTTGCATTCAATACCTTGCACGCCGCCTGCTCGGTGAGCGTGGCGACGTAATTGAGGCGGTCCGCGGCATCCGGCAAGGCAGCAACGGCACTGTCGAGGAGTTGGTGATAGCCGAGCTCGCCGAGCGTGTCATGCAGCTGTCTGGCCATCTGGCCGACGCGCTGAAACACCTTGTCGTTGACGTTCGCTTCTTGCCCGGCGGGGGACGACTCCTGGTCTGCTGGCGCAGAGTCAGTGCGCTGAGCCGAGACTACCGCCTCGAACAAGGCCTGCAATTCGTCGCTATCGTCCACTTCCCCCTGGACCTCGCGCAACTGCTGCATCAGCGACGGCTTGGCCGCTGCGGTCGGCGCCGGCGGTAGGGTCGAGGCAACTTCCAAGCTGATGCTATCGAACAGTGCCTCGAGTTCGCTCGAGTCCCCGGACGTATTCGAATCGCTCATCTCAGCCACCCATCTTGTCAAAAATCTTTTGCAGCTTCTCGGCGAGTGTTGCTGCAGTGAAAGGCTTGACGATGTAGCCGCTTGCCCCGGCTTGTGCTGCGGCAATGATGTTTTCCTTTTTGGCCTCAGCGGTAATCATCATCACTGGCAGGTGCTTGAGCGCCGGGGTGCTACGAATCGCCTGCAGCAGTTGCAGTCCATCCATGTTCGGCATGTTCCAGTCGGTCACTACGAACTCGAACCCCCCAGCAGTCAGCTTCTGGAGCGCGATCGCCCCATCTTCCGCCTCATCGACATTGGAGAAACCCAGTTCCTTGAGGAGATTCCGGACAATGCGCCGCATCGTCGAAAAATCGTCCACCACCAGAATTCTCAGCTTCGGATCAGCCATTCTTTACTCCTATTCTTTCTTTCAGTGCTCGAGCAGGGGGCGCAGGGTGTCGGCGAGGACTTCCGCGTCGAATTTTCCGACGTAGGCGTCAACACCAACCGCCTTACCCATGGCATGGTTGGCCTCCGACGATAACGATGAATGCATCACCACCGGAATACCCTCAAAACGCCTATCGCTCTTGATGTTCTTGGTCAGGACGTAACCGTCCATCTCCGGCATTTCTGCGTCGACCAGAATCAGGCGGACCTCCTCGCGCACCCCTTTCCCGGTCTGGCTGGCGTGCGCAGCGATTCCCTGCAAGCGACTCCACGCTTCGGCACCGTTGGTCGCATACTTGTGCTTGACACCCAGTTTATCGAGCACCTCGGCGATCTTCCGCCGGGCGACAATCGAGTCATCCGCGAAGAATATGCTGACATCCTCGCCAACCTTGGCTGGCTGAATATCGACGATGATCGCCTCGCCAAAGGCGTTGGCCAGAATCTGCTCGACATCGAGAATCGATACCAGCTTGCCGTCGTCGAGTTCGGTAATCGCGGTGATCAGACCCTGGTTGGCGGACAGGACGCTTTCGGGAGCCTTTACTCGCTCCCAGTCGACACGGATGATCCGATCCACCTCGTGCACCAGAAAGCCGAGGGTTCGCTTGGAGTACTCGGCCACCATCATCGTCTTGCCGTACTCACGGGGTTGGTCCTTGTGCTCCAGGAAGGAGAGCAAGGACAACACCGGGATGACGTTGCCGCGCAGGGAAATCAGGCCTTCGACCCCGCGTGGCATATTCGGTGTCTTGGTAATGTGCGGCGTGAGTCCAACCTCGCGCACCTTGAAGACGTTGATCCCGAAGGTCTCACGCGTTCCGAGGGAGAACAGCAGAATCTCCATCTTGTTGGAACCCGCCAGGCGGGTCCTCGCGTCGATTCCCTCAAGCAGGTCTTTCCTTTCAGCCACATCCATCGTATCGCTCCAGATAAATCGCGAGATCAGCTCAACTGCAGCGCGGGGACAGCACCGATCAGTCTTCGCGCCAGCGTTTCCGACAAGCGTTGCGGCTCGAACTTGGGCACATACTCATCAACGCCAACGGACTTGCCAAGTTGCTGGTTCGACATCCCCGACAAAGACGAATGCATGATCACCGGTACACCAGCAAAGCGAGCGTCGGATTTGATCTTCTTGGTCAGAATGTAACCATCCATCTCGGGCATTTCGATGTCCGTCAGTACCAGACTGACCAGATCGCTCACGTCCTGCCCGGCGGCTTGCGCGCACGCCGCCACCTTCTCGAGCTCGTCCCAGGCGTCGCGACCATTGATCGCCGCCACGTATTTTACGTCCATCGCCTCCAGCGTCCGCTGGATCTGCTTGCGCGCGACCGCCGAGTCGTCGGCAAAATACACCGTCAGTTGGGGATTGCCGATCGGTTTGATGTTGCGGTAGACGGTCTCGTCGTCGTACTTGGTGGTCTCCGACAAGATC
Source organism: Accumulibacter sp. (assembly GCF_032229525.1). Classification (GTDB taxonomy): domain Bacteria; phylum Pseudomonadota; class Gammaproteobacteria; order Burkholderiales; family Rhodocyclaceae; genus Accumulibacter. Next base: position 40,361 of record NZ_JAVTWB010000174.1, read on the forward strand.
TTCTCGACATCCATCAACATCACCAGCCGGCCATCCGGCAACTCGGTGACCGCGGTAACCAGGCCACCCATCTCGGCCATCAGCATCGCTGGCGGCACCCGCATCTGACTCCAGTCGAGGCGCAGAATGGTGTCCACCCCCTCGACCAGAAAACCCTGCGTGTGGCCGGCGTACTCGGTGACGATCATGATCGAGCGCGGCGCCTCGGTGTCCACCCGCGCATAACGCGTCAGATCGACCACCGGTACCAGAATGCCGCGCAGACTGACCATCCCTTCCACTGACGCCGGCATGTCGGGGGCCGCCGTAATCAGCGGCGTCCGCATCACCTCGCGGACCTTGAAGACATTGATACCGAAAGTCTCTTGTCGCCCGGTACGCGCATCCATGCCGAGAGAGAACAACAGGATCTCCAGCTTGTTGGTCCCCGCCAGTTTGGTACGGGCATCGATGTTCTTCAGTAACTCTGACATTGCTCTTTTCCCTCGCGCAAGAACCAGCACACGCTTTACCCCGGAAATCCCGATCAAACAGGCATCACCGCGGCGTGATCGACCAGCGGGCAGCCAAACCCAGATACCGGCTCAGACTTCGGTCTTGTAGCCAATGCGGAAACCACCCCAGTGTCGGCCCTTGACATGAATCGGTGCCGAGATGTCATGCACCACCTCGCCGGTATCACGCCGGTAAGTCTGCAGCAGAAAGGGCTGCTGGTGACTGCCGGTGCGCTTGCCGACCGGATCATCGAAGACACGCTTGGTACGGTTATTCACGAAATCGACTTTCTCGTTGCCTGTCAACGGCTGCGAAAACTTGCGGTTGTGGGTCGGAACATAGGCGTTGCGATCGATCGCAATTGCGTAGATGGCCCATTTGTACTGCTCCAACACCGCTTCCTGCAGTGGCGCCACGCTCTGATCAGTGAAATCGTCGAAGCGGCTCTTGAACTTCTGCGGCCGGGTGTTTGAGATCGGCTGGTAGCGGTCATCGAACAGGTCGTCGATCTTGATCTTGCCCGTATCGACGGCTTTGTCGAAAATCTGGCCAATCCCTGCCGCCGCCTGCTTGACGATTTCCGGCATTCTGGCATGGGTGGCCAAGGCCTGCTCACCCAGCGCGCCGAGCTTGAACACGTTACTGATTTCCCGGAGATTCTCGGCCAGGCATTCAACGTGATCGACAGCTGCCAGGGTCTCGGTTGCCACGGCGTTGTTGGCGTCGGCCATGTCCTTGATCCCGCGAACATGGTCGGCAATCCTCTGCCCGGTTCGACTCTGCTGCGCGACGGCGGCCGTGATCGCATCGACTTTCTCCATCGTTGCCCGCGCGCCGCTATTGATGCGCTCGAGCGACTCAGCCGCCTGCTGTGCAAGCTCCGCGCCGTTGCGCGCCTGCCCGCTACCGGCCTCGATACTGGTAATCGCACTCTGCGTCTCGCCCTGAATCGCCGAAATCATCTGACTGATTTCGCCAGTCGCCTGCGATGTCCGTTCGGCCAGCTTGCGCACCTCGTCGGCGACGACGGCAAAACCGCGCCCCTGGTCACCGGCGCGCGCGGCCTCGATCGCCGCATTGAGCGCCAGCAAGTTGGTCTGGTCAGCAATTTCGCGAATCGTCTGGACGATGCCACTGATAGCCTTCGACCGCTCACCGAGCGCGCAAACAACCTTCGCTGACTGGGTCACCGAGGCGGCGATCAGCTCCATTTCTGCCGACGCACTGTGCACGATCTTCATGCCATCGGTCGACAAGCTGTTCGAGGTCTCCGCAATGTCCGCCGTTTCACCGGCACTCTGGCTCACCTGATCCATGTTGTCGGTCAACTCGCCCATCGCGCTGGCGGTAGCCACAGCGGCGTCACGCTGCTTGTTCGACCCCGAAGCGACACGGTTGGCATCGCCCATCAGCTGTTTGGAAGCGTTGGCGACCTCGACCGCGTTGAACAGGACCTTGCCGACGATGGTCGAAAAACTCCCGATCAAGCGATTGAAATCGGTCGTCAGGGCCGCGATTTCATCGCTTCCCTGCTCCGGCGCACGCTTGGTCAGGTCGCCGTCCGCATACATGCCGGCGATCACCTCCCGCAGGGAATTCAAACGACCGACGAGGCTCTTTTCGAGCAGCAGACCGAGTACGAGAGAGATCACCACCAGGACACCGAGGGCAAGAAGCCAGCCATTTACGCCACCACCGAATACGCCATTACCCAACCAGCCGGCCAACGCCGCCGCCATGACCTGAAGCAGCATTGCTGCACGAATCTTCCACGCGACTCCGCCCATCTTCGCTCCTCCTCATTATTATTGGCCACCTCACCACTACGATGGTCTACGACATAAGTTACCTGTTCTTTAGCGTTTGCGGTGAACTAGTTCCCTGCCGCACAGTGCGCGCCAACTTGATGCCCGATAAGTAGTGGCGCCATCCCCCGGGGCGACAACATGCACCGCATCGGGCCTATGGCCGATCAGTTCGGTTGGCGTATCTTGTCGTCGACGATCTCCTCAAGACGATCTGCGTTGGCGGCAATGCCAAACGGCGCGAAGGCAAGCATCCGCATCATCGACAGCAAAATGAACGCCAAGCTGATCGAACCGTGTGATCATGTTTCTTGCCAGAGGCATCGAACAAGCCCACCAATACAAGCCAGACAGCAGCCTTCCTTATCTAATTTAACCGGCAAACCGCTGAGACATGCCGCGTATCCCCGGACCAACTGGCGGACTGCAGCGACGACCTCGTTGCATAGCTCATCAGCCCCCAACAACAATTATCGGCACGAAAAAGAAGAACTTTAGGCCGGCCGCCGACATTTGTTATCGGCCGCCCCGGCCGGGCGGGCCGGCCCGCCCGGCAACGGCCCTAACGGTCATGAACTGTCGGGACACCCCCGATAATGAAAGTCATGCCCGTTTCCCTCATCCCCGGCCCTTGGCAACCAGAAAACGCTTGACGTCAAACACGGTTGCTTCTCCCGCGCGGG
>NZ_JAVTWB010000175.1:0-42902 GCF_032229525.1 Accumulibacter sp.
GGCATTAGACATGCGACCGCATGGAGGGTCAATCAATGGCGAGCATCATCAAGTTCCCCCGGAGTCTCGATTCCCCCGTCCCCCGTGCGGCTCGGCCGTGGATCGCTCCCAAGTACCTTGAAGGGATCCGCGGAAAAGCCATCTTTTCCGGCCTGGTCGAAGGCATCTGGGTTGCCATTGTCCTCGTGTGGCCGGTATTGAAGTGGGTTCTGTCGATCGACGTATTTTTTCAGTTGTTTCGCATGATATACCAATGGGGCAGGGCGGACGTTCATGACGTTTGGACGTTTACCCTTCATTTCGCAGTGCTGACCTCGCTTACCTGCTTTGTTTCTCTGTACAAGCCGAAAGGCAACAAATTTTAGCGGCTAAAAAATTGGCCTTCCCGGACGACAGCCGTTCGGCTGACCGGCAACTCACGAATGGCGGCTGTCACCGCCTTTTGATCAATCCTGGCGCGGAGCAAGAAATGGGTGCAATCCATGAAAAAACGGCTGACCGAAGGCCAGTTCCACGAGGCCGTCAAGGGGCTGAAAGTAGGGGAACAGACACTGGAGATCGCCCGCGGCGTGCTGATCGACGGCAAGCCACAAGCGGACTTTGTCGCGCAATTGGGACTCTCCAGGGGCGCGGTATCGCAAGCGGTCGACCGGGTGTGGTCCGCACACCAGGCAAAGAATTTACCGGCGGGCTACGAGCGGGTATCGGCAGTATTGCCGGAACACCAGGCTTTCATTGTGAAAAAGTGGGCCGAGGACGCCACAAGGAAACGGGAGCCCACTAAATGAAAACACTCGTCACGGCAAATCAGAAGGGCGGCGTCGGCAAGACTTCAACCGTCGTTCACCTTGCGTTTGACTTCCTCGAACGCGGCTTGAGAGTTGCCGTGATCGACCTGGACACCCAGGCCAATGCCTCTTATACGCTGCAGGAATTCCAGAGCGGCTACCTGGCAAGCCAGATGTTCTCGACGAACGGCGACGCGGTACGTGCCTGCTTCAAGGACTTGCCAGAAGGCCCGCTGGTACGCCTGATCGCTTCCGACGCGCCACTGGCCGACATGGAAAAGCGGACGATGGCCGATGTGGCATCGAGCTTCACGCACAACGTCAAGGCACTGGCCAAGTGCGGATTCGACGTGTGCCTGATCGACACCGCGCCTTCCCTTGGTGTCAGCATGGCCGCGGCACTTTACGCGGCCGACTATGTGCTTTCGCCGATCGAGTTGGAGGCCTACAGCATCCAGGGGATCAAGAAGATGGTCATGGCCATTGCCAACGTCCGCAAGGCGAATCCCGGCCTGAAGTTCCTTGGCATGGTGCCCAGCAAGATCGATGGCCGCAACCCGCGCCATGGTCGCCACCTGCAAGAGCTGGCGAACGCCTATCCACAACTGATGATCCCGGCCGGAATTGGCCTTCGCAGCAGTATCGCCGATGCCCTGGCTTCAGGCGTGCCGGTCTGGAAGATCAGGAAGACCGCCGCTCGCAAGGCCGCGCAGGAAGTCCGCGCATTGGCCGCTCATGTTTTCGAGAAGATGGAGATTGCACAATGACTACCGCCGCCACCAACACCGTCAAGAAGGCCAAGAAGCAGCCCGAGGCGCAGCCACCGGCGTTTGGACTGGGCCTGGATAACATCGGCGATCTTTCGGGCCTCCTGAACCAGCCGGAAGCCAGCGGGAATGCTTCCGGACCACTGGATCTGCCGCTCGATCTGATTTCCGAGGATCCGCACCAACCGAGAACGAAGGACAACCCGGGCTTCTCTTCGGAAAGCCTGACAGAACTCGCCGACACGATCCGTTTGCGCGGCGTCAAGACCCCTATTTCCGTGCGTGAGAATCCCGAGGCATCCGGCTTTTTCATCATCAACCACGGAGCGCGGCGCGCCCGCGCGTCAAAACTGGCAGGCAAGACCAGCATCCCCGCGTTCATCGACAACGACTACAACGAGGCCGACCAGGTCATCGAGAACCTGCAACGCAACGACCTTACCCCCCGCGAGATTGCCGATTTCATCGGCCGCGAACTGGCCAAGGGCAAGCAGAAGGGCGAAATCGCCAAGGAGCTTGGCAAGTCCGCTTCCTTTGTGTCGCAGCACGTGACCTTGCTGGACCTGCCGGACCCAATTGCCATCGCGTTCAACTCGGGGCGGTGCCGTGACGTGACGGTGATCAACGAACTGGTGACCGCGCACAAGAAGCGACCCCAGGAGGTAAGCGTGTGGCTGGCCGACGAGAGCCAGGAAATTGCACGCGGATCGGTCAAGCTGCTGCGCGAGTTTCTCGAAGACAAACGCAAGCATGAGTACGTCGCCCCTGCCGCCGACGACGACCCGATCGATGAGTCTCCCGCCGCCCAGAGCGATTACGAAGCCAGCGACCATGAAAACGCCGTTGCCGAGCAAGCTCCGGACGCATCCGCGGACAAGCACGATAAAGCTCCGAAGGAAGCCAACCTGGACAAGCTGAAGAAAACCATCGTGCAGGTCAGACACGACGATCGGCCCGCCCGCCTGCTCCTGAATCGCCGGCCACCGGCCGCAGGCTACGCCTTGTTGAAATACGAGGATGACGGACAGGAGTTCATGGCCGATCTTTCGCAAGTGCAGCTCGTAGCACTCGTGGAAGGGTAAGCAGGGTTCGGATACCCCAGCAGCCTTGCGTCTTTGCAACTTCAAGCCGCAAGGTCAACGGAAGAAAGAGGGAGTAAGAGAATATGGCAACCGGCGAAAAAGTACCGACAGACCAGATTTCCGGGAAGTTTGACAAGCTTCGCCGCGACGCTTACCTGGACAAGCGGGGCATCGACCCCCACCAGCCGTTCCAGCTGGACTTGCTGCTTCCCGATCTGAACGACAGCCAGCGCTTCATTCCGAACGACTACGCCCGCTCGTCGCTGTTCACCGCCCGCAACAAGAGGGAAGCCCGGCGGGTTCTGCAACACGAGAAGCTGTTCCACCTGCACGAAGGCCAAGGCATTTCGCTTGTCTATACCGGCATCGAACTGAGGGCCGAGGATGACGAACTCGTCTGGCTTCAGATCATGCATTACGCCAAGCACGTGCCTCTGGGTGACCCCTTCGAGTTCTCCGTCAAGGATCTGGTCCGCGACCTCGGCTGGGCCAAGAATGGGCGCTACTACGACAAGGTCCGCGAATGCATTTCTCGCCTCAAGGCCAACGAAGTGCTGGTCCTGAACGATAAGGCCTATGGCAAGAGTGGCGCCATCTCGCTGATCGACAAGTACAGCGCCATCAACGACGCTGAAGGCAAGCTCACTCAATACCGCGTCTGGGTTGACCCCAACCTGATCGTGCTCTTCGCCGGCAACACCTTCACCAATCATTCCTGGGAAACCTACCGCTCCCTGTCGCCCGTCGCCCGCCGCCTGGCGGACTACATCGAAAGCCACAAGCAACCTTTCCCCCTGAAACTCGACAGGTTCCGCGAAATGTGCGGATCAACGAGCAAGACCGTCTACGGGTGGCGGCGCACAGCACGCGAGGCCTGCGCGGAGATCGAGGCCAGTGGCATTGCCAAGTGCGTGCAGCTACATACCGACGACAGCATCTACGTCGTCAACGAATGACGGCACGGTCATCGCACACCACCCGGGCGCACAAGCCCTTGTCCCATCTCCATGCTTCATTTGTCACGGCTTGCCAAAGCACCTGTCCCCAAGCCCCCTTCAGATACCCGCAGAGCCAAGTTATCCACAGAAGCGTGACAGATGACGCAGGCAGCGTGACAGATGACGCAGGGCAAACTAGTCGCCCATGCGTCATCTGTCACGGTTTTTGGCGTCAAAACCCCGTCTGCCAACCCTCCTTGTGGATAACCTTCTCTACACATCGCTCCAGATACACTCAACCGTCACCAAACGTGACTGATGAAGCATGTTTGGTGACTGATGACGCATGAAATCGACAACTTCGCCGCGGCAACCGTGACAGATGAAGCATAAACCCGTGACAGATGACGCATGCAACCGTGACAGATGACGCAGGCGCTCATTTCCTACGCATTTGTTTTTTCATGGTTTTTAGGCCTTTTCCTCGGCCGTTAACCATCTTTTAACCTTTTATAACCAAAAACACCCTGTCTTATCTCCGCCTAAGGGCTCTCTCCCCCGCCGTATTTCTAAACATCTCCTCCTAGGTCCGGCCTTAAAAATCCTTGCACATCCACCACTTTCAAGATTGAACTCCAAAGAAAAAATGCCCTCTATCGTTTCTTCTGGAGCAGGCCATCAACTACCGTTCGTTGCCAGAAACGAGCCTTCGAGCAGCAATCACCTAATGGTGCGCCTTCATGAAGACTCAACTTCAACGTACACTGATATCCTTAGCCTTATTTGCGGACGACTGGGAGGAAACATGACATACAACACTTCTCAGCGAAACTTGCTTGAGTTTATCCGGGCACACCAAGTCGTAGCAGAAGCAGCAAAAACCTTACTTATACCGTCGTTGGTGAGACACATCGTTGGGACCGATTTCTCCGGTACTTGGTGGTCTCTGCAAGACTCCTCTGCCATTTTCAACGCGCTACAAAAACTTCGAAGCCGGAAGGACATTCTTGTCTGCAAGCTGGCAAAGGGCAAAGTCACCCTTGTCCACCAGAACTCGTTCTTACCGCTCGTCTCCTTGTCATCGAAATTTCTGCCGGGAGCTCTAGACAAGGTGGAGGAACGTCACATGGACAATGGCCGGCACGAGTTGACCAAAGTGCCGGTCGAAGTATGGTGGGCTGCGTCCCCTTCTGCAACGAGTCCCCTTCTTTCCGAACCGGCAGCACTCAAGTGTCTGAATGAACTTACCCCCGGTTTGAGTGGCGTTATCCGAAAATTCTATGCGTGATGCTTAGTTAGCGCTGCGGGCCGCTTCCACCACAGCGGGGCTTGATAGTGCGCGCAGAAACTCAACGAGAAAACGCTTCTCTTCGGACGTTAGAAAGATTGGACGAATGGAAGGCGATAGATTTGGGTTCGGAGTTCCACCCTTGTCATAGAACTCAACCACATCTTCCAGCGTCTTCAAGCTTCCATCATGCATGTACGGAGCACGCTGTGCGACGTTTCGGAGAGAAGGAGTTCTGAACGCTCCCAGATCCGACGGATCCCTTGTGATCGAGAACCTCCCAACGTCACGAAAGCGACCAAACTTGTACCCTACACCAAGGTTGTGAAACCGAAAATCGGTGAAGAGAGCGGTACCGCCTCCGAGTGGGTTGAACTGTGGATGGAACACGTCATGACAGTTCAAGCATCCACCACGCAATGAGAAGACATCCAAACCCTTCACCTGGTCGACGGTGAGGGCAGTCCTATCACCCCCGAAAACGTAGTGGTCAAACGGTGAGTCGCCTGAAGTCAGACTTCGCTCGTACTGAGCGATTGCCTCCGTGAGCCTCTTCGCTGTGACCTCTTTCGTCCCAAACGCACGCCTAAACGCGTTTTGGTAGTCAGCGTCACTTCGAATCTGAGCAACAGCGTCTTCCACGGGCTGCCCCATGTCACCGCCGACACGGAAGGTGTCGAACACCTGTTCTTCGAGCGATCGATACTTGCCGTCCCACATGGTTGTTGGCAGGTATCCGGCATTGAGGACAGACTGTGTTCGGCGGTTTGTGAAGCTACCGTCGTCTCGAATACTTGCCGCCTTAGAGTCTGCAAAGCCACTTGCCGGATTGTGACAGCTCGCACAACTAGTCTTCCCAGATGCCGAAAGCCTCGTCTCGAAAAATAGACGACCTCCCAAGTCCACAACCGCAGCTGTTAGAGGCCGCCCTATTGGAATATCCGGCTCAATCAGGCCTAAGGGCCGCTTGACGCGGTACGTCAACTCAGCACCGGTTGCGGCGGCCAAGAAAAACAGCGAGACTGCCGTGAAACCCCACCTCATTGAACTGTCAGCTGCAGAGTAGACATATTCCCGAGGACTGATGCGCCTGGAGCGATAACTCGCTTCATTTCAAGAGTGACGACCTTGCCTGCATCTGCAGATATTTCCTCAGCAGGCATGGATGCCAGTAAGTCTTGGAGTCTAGCAGCGGCTGCGGCACGCGAAGGCATTGCCGCCATCGCCTTGACACTCTCCTGAAGCATTGCCTTACCCTGAGGTGAAACCCGCATGTTCCTGATTAGGCCTTCCAGTTCTTCTACGCGCACAGGATCCATTTGAGCATCGCTCCGCATCCTGCTCGCAAACTCGGCAGCGACGACGCTAATGTCGCTATTACCTGGCTCCAGATAGAAGAGTGCGTTCGGTTGTGTACGAGGAAAGACATGGCCCATTTCCAGTAATTTTTCTGCGCCAGCAGGTGCACGAATTGCAGATGCATCCTTTGGGATAATTGTCGTCGCGTTTCCGACTGTGTCCTCGGCAGTGAACCGCAGCTCTAACTTAGTTCCTAACGCAAATGGTCCGAGTGACACTTCGAATAGGGTCGGAACCACAAAGTTTCCAGCTTTGTAATTGTGTGCCTTTTCCGCCCACGTAAGGCCGCCATCGGTTGAATATTGGGTTGTTACGCCAGTGGCTTCCTTGACTCCAGAACCTTGGTCCGCAACCAATGCCTGAATGGATATGCGGTGGTCCGTAGTAGCCACCAAGCGATAGTCAGCGACAGTTGGAGGAATCGTATCATGCGCTAGGAACCATTCCTTCTGTTGCCAAGGCGTTCCGCTATTCACGTCAACGAGGCTCAATCGCGACTCTAGAAAGACCCCTTCCGAAATGGCGGCCGGTGCCTTCATGGAAAGCGTGCCGTTAATCATCTGACCCGGCTGTATGACGAACGGAGTGCTTTGCGTTGGGATACCTTGCAACTGCCAACCCTTCGGGTAGTGCGTTCGTTCGAACTGCCATTTAACAGTAACTGGCTTGTCCTCGTTGTTTTTATACACATAATTGAATGCCACCAAACGTCCTGGCTCCACCCGGTGTTCAACGTTCCAAGATTTGGTCTTGACGTTGTCAAATGGATTTGCATCCTTGGTGCCAACAGTCTCAACGACCGCGCGCACGTCGTATCGCTTGTGAGTTCGGTCGAACTGGTCAATGATGTTGTTCAGTTCTCGGCTTGATTGCATCCGAAGAATCTTGCCTTCGCGCCCGCCATCTACGAACGCCGGGATGCGGATGGTCTTGAACTCGTCGGGAGGTTGAAGAGAGAGGAGGGGCAGTCCTTCTTCATCTAGAACAACCACATAAATGCGGCCTTCTCCTGGTTTATTTCCAAGGTTACGAACCCGGACCTCAACCTCTTCTACCTGTGCAGCATTACGCCAAGCAATCGAGATTCCAGGTCTGCTGGAAGGGCCGTTAAAGTCATTACTGAGAACACGTTCGGTAGCCGCCAAACGAGTCTCCGGCGTGTAGTCGTCGTTCATGCCCCAAGAGCTAGGGCGGGAGAACGTCTCGTCGTCGGCGATGCCAAGGTCAACACCTTCAACTGGAGACTGCGGCAGGGTACCCAAAACCGCTTGCGACGCTGCAAAACAGCTTCCGCAAACGGTGCCAAGCAGAAAGATAAACTTGCCGACCTTTTTCATAATGAACTCCTCCTGTATGTATTACACACGACGCCGACCAGGGATTCTTGTTCATCTCCACACAGCTTTTTATTAAGCTTCCTTTAGATTCCGTCTCGCAGCGACAACCTTGCCCTCCTTCTTTCCTTCGGATACACCAACGAAGTAACGCGCCATGTCCGGCGCACATGTACAGGTTCAACCGCCACCTGAGGTGCTCGCTTTAGCCTAGTGTACTGCTGAATTCTTGATGAGACTTTTTGATAGCCTGAAAACAACGTGAAACCCTTGAGGTGGACAGGGTTTATATGTTTCACACTGCATGCAACATGACACTAATGAGTTTATGACCCGGTTTACAACAAAAGTTTCCAGCCAGAGCGAGCCGTCATTACCCTGAGCTCCGTAGCTGCACTCAAATATCTAGCAGTCGAAAACCACGGCGCCGTAGATCGTCTTGAACTGTTTTATGTCGTCCGCAACATAGCGCTGCAACGTCTTCACCACTCATGGCTCTGGCCGTTTGGAGTCTCTGATACTTTTCTGGTGCATGGTCTGCAGGTGATGCAGTTGGCGCCGACCCAGTGTGCCCGGTATGCTCCATATCAGCTCGATGTCGTCGCGCACGGCCTGCGCTTCTGTAGCCCTCATACCCCGGCCGTAGAGCGTACGCACCAGTGCATACCGGATGTCGTTCGCGCCAACCCCTTGCGGATCTGCCTGAAGATGATGGCGTAGCAGCGGCAGGATATTGCGCCCCCCTTTGTCGCGGCGGTGGTAGAGCAAGGAGCGCACCGACGGGTCAAGCAAAAGTGCCATACGCTCGGGAGTGAGCAGCCGCCTGTTGGCCACGGCTTCGACAACAATTTCGTTGGATACCACACGGCCACGGGTGCCTAGATCAAATTCGGCACGTAGGTGGTAAATTCCTGGAGTGGCGAATGTGGTACCACCAGCTCCGGCAAAAATGCTGATGTCTCGGGCGATCGATTGCCCTGGCTTTAGCGTGAGCTTAACCTGTGGGCTGCAATAGCGGCGGGGCGAACGGTAGCGACACCGGTTGCCGTTTGGGTAGGTAATCCAAACTATGAATTCTTCATAACCAGGATCCAAGCGATCGGGAATGCGCAGGACATGCGCACTGTCCGCTGCAGAGCTTAAGGTCACGTCCATCTCCACCGGGGCCGCGCACGCGAACACGGCGTTTTCGATGCCGATGCGTAGGTCCACCTTTGGAGCTTCGCTGTGTACAACTGGCCGTCGGCAGGGAGTGTTCTCCGCCGACACTGGAACGAACGGCGAACCGCCGGGATAGACCCACCGATTTGTCGCGCATTCTGCCAGCCAGCCGTGCTGTCCGTGTGTGAACTGGAAGTGGTCAAAATTATGGCTACGAGTTACAAGGCTCGTAGCCATGAACGAAGGCGGCGATTCGAGGTGATCCAGATTGAATAGGTGGCCCAATTCGTGCACGGTGGTAAACTCGACCTCCTTGTCAAACTCAATCGGATCGTGCCGCAACCGCTGAATGGCGTCGACGAAGATCGCGCACCCCTCGCGTGGCGTGGCAGTGAACTCAAGGGCGTCGTTAGGGTCATCCTTCGTCGGTTGGCCACGATCGAACATAACGCCGAACACGCTTTTGCGCGGCCGGTATGAGTTCGCCAGGATGAGCGCGACGCGTGAGACCCGTGTTGCGCCGGGAGGATTCGCTGCGAGTCGCTCTACCGCAAAATGCAGGTCCAATGCATCCACCACCTGCGCTTGCGCACCGACAATGGGGCCCTCGGGGATGCGGTTGCGTGGCACAAGATTGATGACCCCGTCCGAGCCAGCGAAAAAATGGTCACGCAAGAAGCTGACGTCGCCTAGGAAGCCGCTTGGCGTCTCGAATGTGTCGCTCGACTTGCCGATGTGGCACTCAATTGTTACCGTGCGCATTGCTCTCAGTTCTCCAGCCAGCTGACCCGCAAACTAACCATCTTCCGCTCGCCGCTATCGCGCTGTACGATGAGATCCAGCCGGTAGTTGCCGGGCGGCAGCGTATTCGGAAGGCCGACCATCACCTCTGTGTTCCCTGAGGCAGCTGAGATCTTGAGCTTGTTGCCAGCGATAACGACAGCTGTGGCGCTCTCGGACGGACGCACAAGCCGGCTCGCGTTGGCATCCACCGTGACCGGATGGCTGAAGTGCACTACGATCTCGTGCTGCGTATCTGCGCGCTTGATCTCGAAGCGATCCGGGTGAGCAACGAGCCCGCCTACGGCCGGCGCGGCCGCGGGCCCCCCCGCCGTGGCGTCAAGGACCGCCTGCGCTTCCACCGCGACCAGCTTCACGCCCTCACCTACCGGCAGCACGCGGAACAACACCGGACCGTAAGCTTTACCGACAATAGCCGTTGCGCCGGGGTCATTGAAGGCGCCATTCGGTGTCGCACGCACGAGCCCGAGCCGGCGCTCCATCTGCTCGAGCTTGAGCCGTTCCTGAGAGATCTCAAGCTCCAGATCAAGACGCGTCTTCTCGTCGTTCAACTTTGGGTGGGCGGTGTAAAACTTTTGCTTGTCGATCAGCAGAGCAAGTTTCTCGCGCTGCACCCGTGCAGTCTCATCTGCATTGTTGACAGCCTCCTGTTTTGCCTGTTCCTGCGCTTTGCGCGCCTTCTCTTCGCTCTGCTCGGCGGCGATCTGCGCCTTGCGAATCTCCGTGGCCGCCTGCACACCGGCCACGGACATGGCAGTAGAATCAGTGTCGAGACTGACGGTAGTCAGCATGCCGTCCTTCGTCTCAACGTTGAACGTCGCGCTGGTGAGGTACGAGTTGAGGTTGAGCGTGTAAGTGTTGTTAGGGTCTGGAAGATACTTCACCTGCGCGCGCACGCTGCCGTCAGACTGTGGTGCCATGTAAATGTGAGGTGCGGGCAAGTGGTAGCGCAGGCCCTGACTGTCAGCGGTAGCGGGGTGACCATCGAGCGTCGTGGTACAACCGGCGCCCACAAGGACGGCTGCGATCAGTGCTAAATGGACGCGGGGCAGGACGTCAGTGGTTGCGGCGCGGCTCACAGTTGGCCTCCCAGCGAGGTCGCACTGGCCGCTTCCGAGGTCACGGTAACCTGGATAGTCACTGGGTTGTTGTCGCCGTCCACGCCTTGGCCGCCCACCAGCCGCGTACCGTCCTTGTCGATAACGATCTTGAAGAGATAGGGAGCCGGCACTTGGCGCACGGTGCCCGAGCCTGGATCGTTCATGGCGGCGTTGTTCATTGCCGCGAGGCCGAGCGTCTTGATCGTACCAACTATGCTGGCCGGAACGACGGTATTGTCCACGATGAACTTGGATGTGGTGAGCACGCCGTTGACGAAGGTCAAGGTCGTATTGTTCTTTGCAGCGAAAGCGTGCAGGTCCATCACCATCCTGCGCGACGTATCCGGCATCATCTCGATGCTGCTGGTGATGCCGCCCTTGCCGTCCGCATAGATCAGAAGGTATGGCGCCATCTCGTAGTAGCGGATGCCGTCGGCCGCGGCGTCCTCGGCAGCGTTCGCTACTGGCCGCGCTGTGTAACCGGCACATCCTACAATGCTCTCTACGAGTGCGCATACAAGCGCGATTCGTGTTGTTCTTATCATGACAAACCCCCTTCCCTGAGTCTGTAGGCGATTCGATCGTTCGGATTTGAATCCTCGCGCCATATCTTCACCTACATGGTCAAACTGAATATTTGGGCCATGAAGAGTGTGTAAGTATTGTGCGACGGTGGCGAACATTGCAAGGTAAATTACCTCCTCCTTATGGCGGCACGGACTGCTCGCGGAAACGGAGTACGGCGGTTGCAGCTTACAATCCACTTTACGCACCGCGCAGCCGTTGCGTCGTCCTCTGGTCCGGAGTTCGTCAACAGCGGAGTTAGTCGATCCGACGGGTCGTGTCAGCCAACCACTAGTCCATCATGTGATTATGGTTTTCTACTTCAAACACCCTACAGGCCGATTGACTTCAGTGCGACGGTTCCAAGCTCATAGTTGGTTTTCTCCAACTTGACGCGAATTGGCTCCCACCTCGTTTTGTTGCTGCTACCAACTCGGCACTCCGCCCAGAATTCACCGCGCAGCCCCTCAACCTGAGTCAGTAGATCTTTAAGTTCGGCGGTGTCTTGGAAATAGACGCTAATACGCCGCCGCGTCGAGTCAAAAGCGTCGACCACCGTATCCTTGAGCGTGCTCAGATCTTTTACCTGACCCATGCACGCGTCATAGCCGACTGCTGTGTAGTTATGCGCTGCGATCAGAAAGTCGTCTACCACTTTGGCTTGAATTTTTAGCCGCTCAGCAGCTATCGCCGCCTTGTAGTCAACAAGTTTCTCGATTGGCTTGACGATGAGCATTAAGCAAACCGTGCCGACTACCGCGAACGCGATGGTCCGCCAAGTCTCATACTTAAATTTTTCTTTATCCGTCCAGCTCTGCATCTTGAGGGGGGGGGAGGAGAGTGGGTTCCTCGTTTTGTTTGAGGTAGTCTCAGGAATTGACATGGAATTGGCCTCGAATAGTTGCGAAAATTGATCGTAGACGTCTAACGAATGGCGTTTATCTGCCGCCCCAAAAGCTCTCTCAACTACCGGTCGACGGGCGGTGGCAGATTGGTGTAACCGGGGACAGGCCACAATTTCATCCGCATATAGCTCAAAAAAGATCTCCAGAGACCGAGTCGATCCGCTTGCGTGGCTGGCCGGCGGAAGAAGGGCGTTTTCCCGAACGCCAGCTTCTGGATGAGGTAACCGACGCTGCATAAGAATGCCACCAGTTCATCCCGCGCCGCCAGCCAACAACCGTCGCAAACGCCCTCGCATTCTCCTGCACAGAATAACCAACGTTCGACTGTGCTCTCGGTTTCGGCGTACCTCTGCCCCGTAAACCTTGATCAATAAGAAGAATAAGAAGAAGATTACAATTATCGTTATTTTTTCGCTTGACCCCGAAGGAGCCGCCGCACATGGAACTGAACAAAGACACCCGCGACCGCATTTTCTCTGCTGCGGACTCGCTCTATGAGCAGGCCGGCCGGGAATCCTTTCCTACGGTGGATGCGGTCCGCAAGGCGTCCAAGGTCAACATGAACGATGCCGCTACCGCGATGAAGCAGTGGCGACGTGCGCAGACTGCCCAGGCGGCGCCGGTGGCGATCACTGTTCCGGATGCTGTCCATCAGCTTCATAGCCAGGCGCTGGCCGCCTTGTGGCAGTCCGCCCAAGACACGGCAAACGAATCGCTGCGCGCTGCGCAAGCCGGGTGGGAAGCCGAGCGGGCCGAGGCGGAAACGCTCAACAAGCAACTTGGCGATGCCTATGACGCCCAGGCAACCGAGCTGGAGACCGCATGCCGGCAAATCGAGGAGCTAAGCGCCCAGAATCACGCCGAGCAGGCGCGATCGACCGAACTCGCGCAGCAGCTTCAAGAAACGGTGAATGCCAAGCTGGCTGCCGAAAGTCGGGCGACCATAGCCGAGCAGCGGGCTATCGAAATTGATCGTCGAGCGGCGGATTTGCGGGCAGAGCTGGACCTTGCCCACCAGGACGCTGCGCAGGTGCGCAGCGAGGTTGCAGCCCTCCGGGCCAAGGCCGAGTCTGCCGAGGAGGCGCATCAGGAACAGCGGAAGACCGCCGCCCAGGAGGCGCATCGAGCTGCCGAGCGTCTTGCCGCGACGCAGATGGAGCGCGACGAAGCGCGCAAAGAGGTCGGAAAGGCACGCGAGGAAGCCTCAAACTGGCGAGGTCAGGTTGAGGCCTTGAAGGAGCAGCAGCGCGGTCTTCTCGAAGCCGTCAAGACAGGGCGGGTAGCCGGTACAACGTCCGAAAATGAGATCCCCAAAGACCGATAAAGTCGAAGCGCTTGCATCCATCAGAAAGCCACCTCTGAAGATGCTAAGTCAATGAGTTATTGGACGACTTTCGTTTTCTCGACGGCTCGCGAAAAGCCGCGTAACGGTCTGTTTAGAAACGAATAGTTGTTTCTTCGTAGTTTCCAACTGCGACCTATCGTATTAGACTTGCACGCTGTTTTTAACCTGCAGGTAGTGAACTTCATTGTGCACGCCGCTCTACCTGACAGCCATGTGGCGGCACTCTCGGATAGGATCAACCCATGAAACAGCGCCTTCTTGTGATGAACGGCCAACGAATCGTTCAGCATGAGCAGGAAGGGCAGTGGCAGAACGACAAGGTCGACAGAGCCGGAACCGTCAAGCCCGGCATCTACAACTTGTATCTAGCCAGTCCCGCAGACAAGACCAAGACCCACGATGGCGTGGTCCTGTACGCCGACAAAGAGAGTGTTTTTCAGCAGGTCGGTAAGACTTTCATCAAGCATGCTCGGTCGGATTTCGACAAGGTGCCTGAAAGCGGCAGCAACGCGAGCATCAGATACGACCAGGGCAGGGCGGTTGCTGCCTCGGTCTTGGCGGCGCATTTGAGCCGTGGATTGTCCAGATGACACCCTTTAGCCGCTAAAGAACGAGGGCTCCCAGCGCCCAGCCTTGCTTGCCTTCGACGACATCGGGCGTGCGCGCGGCGCCGGCAGGTTTGCATTCAATGGACGGCAGCCCATAGGGCGATCGCTGCCGCAATACACGTGATGCACGACGCCGCCACGTTCAAGGCGCTGATTCTCCGGGCGTCGCGAACTGGGCCGGCGACGCGGCGCAGCGCCACATCGATTTCACCGCGCACGGAAGCCGCCGCCTCCTTCGCCCCTTCTTGCATGAGCTTCGCTGCTGCCTCCTTGCTGGCCGCAAGGGACACATTCAAGATCCTTTCCGCTTTGGCCTTGGCATCGTTTCCCCAGCGCAGCGCGAGGGCTTCCAGTTCTTCCTTGTACTGATCAAGCATGACTTGCTGAGCCTTGGCGCTGTCCTGCATCAGCCTGGCGTTGATTGTTTGCAGGATCAGGATCGGGTCATCGCGGCTGACGGCTATGCCGTGCTTGGCCGCGATTTCCTTGATCAACTCTTCGACTTGGTCGGCCATCACAGCACCGCCGCGCTATCCAGTTGGCTGAACAATTGCCCTTTGACGATCTTGAGGCGCTGCCGCGTCATGATCGTCAGCGAGTCCATCGCCAGGGCTTCGTCGAAAGTCAGGCGCTCCTGCAGCATGTCGCTCAGGTCGCGGCCGTAGGTGTCTTCCTTGAGCGCCGGGATTTTCACGATGGCCGACACCCGTGCCTTGTTTGTCGTGTAGGCCTTCATCTGCTCGAAGCTCTTGCCTTCGTGCTCGACCGGTCCCCAGAAGGGATTGAGCCAGACCACGAACAGGGCTTCGGCAGGGAACTGGCTGGCCAGCTGGGCGAAGCCACTGACAGTGTCGAGGAGGGCCTGGCTTCCGGTGATCACGGTATGCACCACCATTTCGTGGCCCATGTCCTGCAGCAGCGCCGGCACCTGGTTGCTGATTAGGTAATGCGTCAGCGGTACAAAGGAACTGGCGCCGTTGTCGATGATCACGTCGTCTTTCGACGGCGCAATCAGTTCGACCAGGGTGTCGAAGTTGCGGGTCTGGATTTCGTCGCCCTGCATGATTTCCAGGAGCCGAACGTTCAGCGCCTTGAAGCCGTGGAAGGTGGCGTTCACCGGGTCGGTGTCGATGCACAGGGGCTGTTGTCCCTTGCTGATCTTGTACTGCGCAATCACCGTCGCGATGAACGACTTGCCGACGCCGCCCTTGCCTTGCAAGACCATGTGAATTTTGGCCATTAGAGTAGATCCTCCTTCTTCGGTGTTCTGTTGAATGTGAAGCCGCTTGTCGCCGGCCCCTCCGGGTTTTTCTCGGTTGCCTGCGTTGTTGCCTGGCCGTGCTGATTGCCGATCCATGAGTCGGTAGCTACCGGCGTCGGTACTGTTGTCCTGCTCGCTGGTGACGACAGGATCAGGCGATTCGCGTAGCCGCGGAAAGCCTGGTAGCTGAAGGAAACCTTGCCTTCCTCGTGCAAGGTTTCCCAGATTGTCTTGACCGGCCAGCCGTCATCGAGGGCCTGTTTGACGTCCCCCCGTATGGCCAGGAAGGTCGCCCGGTTCTGCCCGTTACGGGACGGCTTCTTCCTGGTTGCGCGTTCTGCGATGCGCGCCGACAAGTTCTTCGTCATGACCGCCTCGTAAGCATTGTTCTGTCTTTTTTCCGCCTGACGCACCGACATGAGCCCGCGCTTGTGCCGCTTCGGGTCGGTTTTCGTCTTCAACAATGATACGATATATCGAAATTAACGGTACGGCAACGCTGCAACAACGCCCCGGCAACGCGCTGTGCCTTGCTACTTCTGGCGTAACAACGCTGTAGCGCCGGGCAGGATATGTGAAGTAGGCCCACCCGCAGGCGGGTCGTCCTTCTTCACGAAGCCCTTATTCGCACTTCGTGCTCAACGGACATCCTGCTCTGCGAGGCAGCCGGCTATTGCCGCCACAACTGGGGGAACGATGGAGAAGGAAAACAAGGCAACGCGCAAAGGCAGTCCGCCGATCAAGGTGTATTGCCTGCCCGAAGAGCGGCACCAGATCCAGGCGAATGCAGCCGCGACTGGCCTGAGCTTGTCGACCTTCTTGCTGAACGTCGGCATTGGCTACCAGGTGCGCGGCATCGTGGACAACAAGCAGGTGGAAGAGCTGGCGAGGATCAATGGGGACCTGGGCCGACTCGGCGGCCTGCTGAAGCTCTGGCTGACCGACGACGCTCGTTTGGCTTCGGTCGGCGAGGCCACCATCCGGGCGGTGCTCGCTCGAATCGAGTCCACGCAGGACCAGATGATTCACGTCATGGGGACGGTGGTCAGGCCCAGGGCTGACTGAGAAAATTTTAGCGGCTAAAACGCCGGGAGGGCAGGCATGATCGCCAAGCAAGTGCCCATGAAGTCGGTCAAGAAGAGCGACTTCGCCGAACTGGTGAAGTACATCACCAACGCGCAGCAGAAAGCCGAGCGCGTTGGCGGCGTGACTGTCACGAATTGCCAGTCAGACCGGCCGGACGCGGCGGTTCTCGAGGTCATCAACACCCAGGTTCAGAACACCCGTGCCGAGTCCGACAAGACCTATCACCTGATTGTCAGCTTCCGCGGCGACGAGCCCGACGAAATCACCTTGAATGCTATCGAGGCGCGAATTTGCGGGGCGCTCGGCTACGGCGATCATCAGCGGGTCAGTGCCGTTCACCACGACACCGACAACCTGCACATCCATATTGCGATCAACAAGATTCACCCCACGCGCTATTCGATCCACACGCCCTACAACGACCACAAGATCCTGGGCGAGCTTTGCGAGCGGCTGGAACTCGACTACGGCCTGGAGCGTGACAACCACCAGGCGCAGAAGCGCGGTGCGGAGAATCGCGCTGCCGATATGGAACGTCATGCAGGCGTTGAAAGCCTGCTTGGCTGGATCCAGCGCGAATGCCTGAAGGAGATCCAGGCCGCGCAGTCCTGGGCAGAGCTGCATGAAGTGATGCGGGACAACGGCCTGGAACTGCGGGCTCGCGGCAACGGCTTGATCATTGCCGACCAGTCGGGAACCGTCGTCAAGGCGAGTTCCGTTGCCCGCGAGTTGTCCAAGGGCAAGCTCGAAGGCCGGCTTGGCCCTTTCGAAGCTTCAGCGGAGTGGACGGCCAACCAGGCGGTGAAGCCGGTACGGCAGTACGAGCCGCGCCCGGTTCGGACACGGGTGGATACGGTCGAGTTGTACGCCAGGTACAAAGCCGAGCAGCAGGACATCGGCGCTTCGCGTTCGCTTGCCTGGGCACAGGCGCGTGACCGGAAGAATCGCCTGATTGAAGCCGCCAAGCGGAGCGGTCGCCTGAAGCGGGCCGCCATCAAGCTTTTGGGTGACCCGGGTGTTGGCCGTAAGGCACTCTATGCGCTCGCAAGCAAGACGCTCCGGGACGAAATCGAGAAGATCAGCAAGCAGTACCTCAAGGATCGGCAGGTCATTCAAGAGAAGTGCCGGCGCCAGACCTGGGCCGACTGGTTGCGCCGCAAGGCCACCAACGGAGATCGCGAGGCGCTGGCTACCCTGCGCGCACGCGATGCTGCGCAGGGTCTCAAGGGAAACACGCTGGCAGCCACAGGCGGGCAGCAGGTGGACCAGGAAGCCGAGGCGCGCCAGGACGGCATCACCAAGACGGGAACGATCATCTACCGGGTTGGCTCGTCGGCGGTCAGGGACGATGGCGAGAAGCTAAAGGTTTCTCGGGGAGTTACCCAGGACGGCCTGCAGGCTGCCTTGCGCATGGCGATGGAGCGGTACGGGGACCGCATCACGGTCAACGGCAGCGCCGAATTCAAGGAGCAGGTCGCCGGCGCAGCGGCGATCGGAAACCTTCCCCTCACGTTTGAAGACGTCGTCCTGGAGCGGCGTCGACAAGCGCTCTTGAGCGAAGCAAACACTGGGGGGCGTGATCGCCAGGAGCAACAGGAAGAGCAGGTGGATAACGGGCCGCGACCGGATGTTCCCCGGGCAGGAGTGGCTTCGCCAGCCATGTCGGCGACCGGGAAGCATATCGAGAAGCGTGACCAGGGGCGTTCTTTACATTTCGATATAAAGAACCACATACGATATACTGATCATAAAAGCGGGGCGGAGACTGCCGCCGGCACCTGCCAGGGCGAGGGTCAATCGCCGGCCTTGCTGAAACGCGGCGAGGAAGTTCCGGGGATGCCGATTGACGAAGCGTCCGCACAACGCCAGAAGCGCGTTGTCGTCGGTGATGCCGTCACCGTCACCCAGCCGGGTTCAACCAAGACAAAAGGGCGAAGCAGGTGAAAGACAAATTCAACAACGCCGTCGGTCCGCAGGTACGCGCACCGAAACCCAAGGCCGACAAGATCATTCCAGCCTTGGGTGTTGCGTCGCTGGTCGCGGGCCTGCAGTCCGCCACTCAGTTCTTTGCGCACGATTTCCAGTACCAGGCGGTACTTGGTCCTCACCTCAACCACGTGTATGCGCCGTGGTCGATCCTGGGCTGGGTCGGTACGTGGTACGGCCAGTACCCGGACGCCATCATGCGCGCCGGCGGTATCGGCATGACCGTCAGTGCTGCGGGCCTGCTCGGCCTGGCTGTCACCAAGATGGTTTTGGCGAACTCGGCCAAGCTCAACCCGTACCTGCATGGTTCAGCACGCTGGGCGAACGTGAAGGACATCGAGGCTTCCGGGCTGTTGCCCCGGCCGCGTAGCTTCTGGCAGATCCTCACCGGGAAGGCGCTGCCCACAAGCGCTGGCGTCTATGTCGGCGCTTGGCTGGACAAGCAGGGCAAGCAGCGTTACCTGCGCCACAACGGCCCGGAGCATGTCCTGTGCTACGCGCCGACCCGTTCCGGCAAGGGCGTTGGCCTGGTCATGCCGACTCTCCTTTCCTGGGGCGAGAGCGCCGTCATCACCGACCTCAAAGGCGAGCTCTGGTCACTGACCGCCGGTTGGCGCAAGCAGCACGCGCACAACAAGGTGCTGCGCTTCGAGCCAGCCTCCGCCACCGGCAGTGTTTGCTGGAACCCGCTGGACGAAATCCGCACCGGTACCGAAAACGAGGTTGGCGACGTGCAGAACCTGGCGACCCTGATCGTCGATCCGGACGGCAAAGGCCTCGAATCGCACTGGCAGAAAACCGGCCAGGCATTGCTTGTCGGCGTGATCCTGCATGCGCTCTACAAGGCCAGGAACGAGGGAACGGCGGCGACCCTGCCGGCCGTCGATGCCCTGCTGGCCGATCCCGACCGGGACATCGCCGAGCTGTGGATGGAAATGCGCACCTACGGGCACATAGACGGCGAGAACCATCCTGCCGTCGGATCGGCTGCTCGCGACATGATGGATCGCCCCGACGAAGAAGCCGGGTCGGTACTGTCCACCGCCAAGTCTTACCTGGCCCTGTACCGAGATCCCATCGTCGCCCGCAACATCAGTAGGTCAGAATTCCATATCCGCGACTTGATGCACCACGAGCAGCCGGTCAGCCTGTACATCGTCACCCAGCCCAACGACAAGGCTCGCTTGAGGTCCCTGGTGCGCATCATGGTGAACATGATCGTGCGCCTGCTGGCCGACAAGATGGACTTCAAGGACGGCCGCCAGGTCGCGCACTACAAGCACCGCTTGCTGCTGATGCTGGACGAGTTTCCCAGCCTCGGCAAACTCGAAATCCTGCAGGAGTCGCTGGCCTTCGTGGCCGGCTACGGGATCAAGTGCTACCTGATCTGCCAGGACATCAACCAGCTCAAGAGCCGTGAAACCGGCTACGGGCACGACGAAAGCATCACCTCCAATTGTCACGTTCAAACCGCCTACCCGCCGAACCGGGTAGAGACGGCCGAGCACCTTTCGAAGCTGACCGGGCAAACCACCGTCGCCAAGGAACAAGTCACTACCAGTGGACGCCGCACGAGTGCCTTGCTTGGCCAGGTTTCGCGCACCATTCAGGAAGTGCAGCGGCCCTTGCTCACTCCCGACGAGTGCCTGCGCATGCCAGGCGCAATCAAGAACGCCATGGGCGACATCGACGAGGCCGGCGACATGGTGGTGTACGTGGCCGGCTATCCGGCCATCTACGGCAAGCAACCGCTCTACTTCAAGGATCCGGTGTTCCAGGCACGCGCCGCGATCCCGGCGCCGGAAAACAGCGACAAGCTGCTGCACGTGCACGCGGTGTCGGCAGGAGAGGCCATCACGATATGAAGCGCCTCCTCAAGCGCGTCAGCGTGGCAACTGCCGTGGCCGGCGTTGCCGTGCTGCTGGTGGGTGCAATGGCCTACGCAAGCGGCGCGCGCGTCAACAGCACTCGGAGTATTTCGGTCGGCGTGTACTGGCTGAGCAGCGATCCCGTCGTCAAAGGCGCTTACGTCATCTTCTGCCCGCCGCAAATCGGCGTCTTCGACGAGGCCAAGGCAAGGGGCTACATCGGCGCCGGCTTCTGCCCCGGTGGGTACGGCTACATGATGAAGCGCGTTTTAGCCGCTAAAAACGACGCCATCAGCATCACCGCCGAAGGCGTGCGCGTAAATGGCGAACTGCTGCCATTGAGCGCCCCGATCGAGGCCGATTCGGCTGGCCGGCCCCTGCCGCGTTTTCAGGCGGAGCGCTTCACGCTGAGCGGTTCCGAACTGCTGTTGATGTCGGACGTCAGCGGCATCTCCTTCGATGGCCGTTACTTCGGCCCGATCGATCGTTCGCAAATCAAGGGCGTCATCCGCCCCGTTTTTACGTGGTGAGGAGGAATTCATGAGCTTGTTCATCGCAGGAAAGCCCGGCCTGGCCAAGACCAGGTCTGCCTACAGCCAATCCAAGGAGTAGAGACCATGACTACCCGGAACACCGTTCTGCCCACCGATGAAGCCGCCAATGACAGTACGGTCAGCGATACGGCCAACGCCGCCGCCGTGCTGTACGAGAAACTCGCCGACGCGATGACCCCTGGCTATCAAGCCGAGTTCGATCCCGAAGAAGCCGAACAGGCCGGCGCTTTCGTCGAGGACGCCCTGAGCGAACAGGACGCCGTCGAGAGCGATATCGACCTGGTCGATGCCACGGCGCCGGCCGCCACCACCGAGGCGAAGGGGTAAGGACGATGGCCGAGACCAAGAAAGCATTTCACGAACAGGTTGCCGAGCAACTGATCGAGCAATTGAAACAAGGCACCGCGCCCTGGCAAAGACCGTGGCATCCGGGCGAGCCGGGTTCCTTCATCCCGATCAACCCGACCACCGGCAAGCGCTATCGCGGCATCAACGCCATCCAGTTGCTGGGCCAGGGCCGCACCGATCAACGCTGGATGACCTACAAGCAGGCGGCGGCTGCCGGCGCGCAGGTGCGCAAGGGCGAGAAAGGGACGCCGATCCAGTATTGGAAATTCAGCGAAGAACAGGCCAAGACCGACGAGGCCGGCAAGCCTGTACTCGACGCCCAGGGAAAGCCGGTGAAAGACGATGTTCGCCTGGAACGGCCCCGGGTGTTCTTTGCCACCGTGTTCAACGCCGAGCAGATCGACGGCCTGCCACCGCTGCAGCCGCGCAAGGAGCAGGAATGGAATGCCCTCGAACGGGTTGAACACATCTTGCAGGCCTCTGGTGCGCTGATCCAGCACGGCCCGCAAAACCGGGCCTTCTACCGGCCGGGATCCGACAGCATCCACCTCCCCGAAAAGGGTCAGTTTCCCAGCGCTGACACTTACTATGCGACAGCGCTGCACGAACTGGGACACTGGACAGGCCACCCGTCACGCCTTGCTCGTGACCTGGAGCATCCTTTCGGCAGCGAGGCCTATGCCAAGGAAGAGCTGCGGGCAGAAATTGCCAGCATGATCATGGGCGATGAGCTCGGAATCGGCCACGATCCCGGCCAGCACGCGGCCTATGTCGGAACGTGGATCAAGGTCCTGAAAGACGATCCACTCGAAGTCTTCCGCGCGGCCGCGGACGCCGAGAAGATCCACGCCTATGTGCTGGCTCTGGAGCAACAGCAGGTTCAGGAACAGAGCACCGAGCAGAGCCAGGAAGCGATCGCGCCGGTCATTTCCGACAGCGAAAACCAGGAGGCAGCCATGCAGACCCTGACGCAGAGCGAAGCCAACGCGCACGAGCAGGCGGCCGACCTGGCACGACTCGAGGAAGAGCGGGTCCGCCGCGATCCCGGCAGCACCGACGAACAGATTGCCGCCGCAAGAGAGGCGCGCAAGTCGGCTGACCTGGCCGTCGTGCTCAACGACGCCGATATTCAACGGCGTATCGCGCAGCTTGAGAGCGAGAAGCCGTCGGTACCGGCGGCGAACAACACCGAGCCGGCGCAAAAGAACTATCTCGACGTGCCGTATCACCAGAAAAACGAGGCGAAGGCTCTGGGTGCACGTTGGGATCGTCAGGAACAATCCTGGTTTCTTCCGGCAGGCATCAAGGACGCCGCTCCCTTCGCCCAGTGGGCACGGAAAGCCGACACCGCGGCCCCGGAAGGTCAGGCCAAGCCCGAGAAGCAGCGCACCCAGGAGCGCCAGTATCTCGCCGTTCCCTACGGCGAACGCGCCGCAGCCAAGGCCGCCGGCGCTTTGTGGGATAAGGCCGCGAAATCCTGGTTTACCGCCGTGAACGCCGACAAGAGCCGGCTGCAACGCTGGTTGCCGGAGAACGTCCATGTCCAGCAAGGGCCGGCCATGTCACCGCGAGACGAGTTCGCCGAGGCGCTGCGCTCGATCGGCTGCGTCGTGGGCGGCGAGCATCCGATGATGGACGGCAAGAAACACCGCATCAGCGTCGAAGGCGAGAAGCTCAGCGAGAAAGCCGGTTCCGGCTTCTACGTGGGCCACCTGGACGGCCACCCGGCCGGCTACGTGAAGAACAACAAGACCGGCGTCGACATGAAGTGGAAGTCGAAGGGCTACGCGCTCGACCCCGAGCAGAAAGCCAGGCTACAGGCCGAAGCGGCCGAAAAGCTGCAAGCGCGCACTGCCGAGCAGGAGCGGCTGCAGGAGCAGACGGCGCAGCGGGTGGCCAAGCAGATGGCGCATCTGCTGCCGGTTATCGTACCGACCACGTACATGCAAACCAAGGGAATCGAGCCGCAGGCCGGCGTTTTCACGGACAAGGAAGGCCGGGAAACCTACATCCCGGCCACCGACACCGACGGCAAGCAATGGACGATGCAGTACATCCAGGAGGACGGCACCAAGCGCTTCGCCAAGGACAGCCGCAAGGAAGGCTGCTTCCATGCAATCGGCGGCCTGGACGCCCTGGCCAAGGCCCCTGCCCTGGTCATTGGCGAAGGCTACGCGACGGCCAGCAGCTTGCAGCAGACGCTGGGTTTCGCGACCGTCGCCGCCTTCGACTCGGGCAACCTGCTACCCGTCGCCAAGGCCTTGCATGCGAAGTTCCCGGACAAGCCCATCCTGATCGCCGGCGACGACGATCGGCACCTCGAAGCCACCCAGGGAATAAATCCCGGCCGCAGCAAGGCCGAGGAAGCGGCCAAGGCGGTTGGCGGCAAGGCCTTGCTACCGATCTTCGCGCCTGGCGAACAAGCCGCGAACCCGAAGGGATTTACCGACTTCAACGATTTGGCGACCAAAAGCGTGCTGGGGCGGGAAGGGATCGAGCGGCAGGTTTGTTCGGTGGTCGATGACGTGGTCGAGCGTTGCCAGGCGCACAGTGTCGAGCTGCCACAGCAGGTTGAGAAACGGGAGCAGCGGTTACGTAGGGCGGTGAAGGTGGGGTAATAGATATGGCGTCATCGCAGGTTGCGCTGCGATGACGCTTGCTTGCCCGATTTGGGAAGCGCGAGGCAAGTAAGGAAATGATATCCGATGGTGCCAGAGATCAGCTGTTTTCATCAGCCCACCACCTCTGGCGCGCGCCATCGACTACAGCCTGAAGCGCTGGTCGGCATTGATCCGCACCGCCCATAGCGGTGACTTGCCGATCGATAACAATCTGGTGGAAAACGCGATCCGGCCGATCACCATCGGGCGGCGAAACTGGTTGTTCACCGGCTCCAAGCGCGCGGGTCGTCGGGCTGCTGCGATCCAGAGTTTATTGGCCACGGCAAAGCTCAATGGCTTGGAGCCGTATGCCTGGCTCAAGGAAACGCTGGAAAAGCTCCCGGCCTGGCCTTACAGCCGGATCAATAAGCTACTGCCGCTCAGAGCTGCGCTTGCAGAAATACCGATCAGCAACCTCGTGGCGTAGGACGCTTACGCTGTCCGGCCGCGTACGGGACTTCAGTTTCCCCAGGCGGCGTGGCGCACTCGCCCGGAACTCGGTGGCCGGGACGCTAAAGCGGCCGGATTCGCGAGATCTTCGCTGACTGTCCAGCAGCGCTCCGGGACTTCGCGCTCCCGGCCATCCGGAGTTCATGCGTCCGGGGCAAATCAAAAAAATACTTGCGGAGGGAGCGCTCAGCGCTCCGGCCCGGGCTCTTCCAACAAACGGATCAGATCGTGGCTTCGCACGATCTATCCTGATTCGTCATGCCGCTCGCCACGATGCATCACGATGACTATTCGCAATCAAGAGAACACTATGAAGTTCCAATCCTAGACCTCACTTCTTGTCGGACGAGTCCACCACAGGCATAAGCGTGAGGTAGGGGTGATCGAGGAGCTCGACGGTGACCGGCAAGGCCACTTTGCCGCCGGCGGCCACCGAGAGCTTCGGCGCGACCTTCAGCGCCAGGCCGAACGCCAGTTCGGCGGCCAGGTTTCCGGCGCCGGCACCTCCGCCTGCGCCCCCCGCACCTGCGCCGCCCGCGCCAGCTCCACCGCCCAGCGCGGCCAGTGGAATCTCGCCCGCGATCTTCTGTGCGATCGAAGGCGCGGCCTCGAATGCCAATTCGCCCGTGCCGCCCAGCGTGGCCTCCACGGAGATGATGGTTTCCCGTCGTGCCGCGACCGCGGTGAAGCGCAGCACGTTGCCGCTGGCGGGCTTGGTGATGGCGTTCGTCTTGCCCCACAGCTCCGGCGCCGTGAAGGTCGCCTGGTGCACGACCGGAAGTTTCGTCGGCAGCGTCTTGGCGACTGTCGGGTTGTCGTTGAGCAGTTCGGGAACATGCAGCGACAGGTCGCGGGGCGGGCAGACCGCGTTGTGCGCGATGAGCCGCACGCCGCCTATCGAGCCCGCGTCCGTGAAGCTCTTCCACAGCTCGTCCGGCAATGTGGCGGAGAATGATCCGTCCGGGGCGTTGTACGTGCCCAGCGTGTATTCCAGGTTCGCATGGTCCTTGATCATCACCTCGAAATCCGCGCCGAGGTCGGGGCCGCCCGTCCACCATTTCACGTCAAAGTTGAAGTAGCGCGGCGCTTCGAACGGGGCGGGCAATCCCACCGCGTTGCGCACGTTTTGGTCGAGCGCCTGCTGCTTGGTAGCTTGGCTCGCACCGCTGCCCTTGATGGTCTTGTCGGTGGCTTGGGCGGTGCGCGGGGTCACGGAGGGCTGGTTGCCGGTGGGCGGCTTGGCGTCGCCGCCGTCCGCGCCCCTGCCAGCGGTCGGCGTGGCCGGCGGCGTGCCGGGTTTGGCGGACTCGCCAGGCTTCAGCATGCCCGCGGCCTGCTGCGCCAGCGTCTGCAACAAGCCGCCGAGTTCCTTGGCCATCGACATGTCGCGGAAAATGTTGGCTTCGCCGAGCAGCTTGAGCGCGCCCGCAAGACCGGTCGGGTCCGGCGCGGCGGGCGGGTTGACGATGTTGACGACGGGCGAGGGCATCGTGGTCTGTTCGACGCTGGGCGTTTGTCCGCGTGGTCCCGGGCTCACGTCGGTGATGTCCGGTGCCTCGCACGGGCACGGCGACTCCTGCCACTGCCAGTAGCGTGTGTCGTCTATCTCTTCGCACGCGTTGCAGTGGCCGAGTTTGCCCTCGGCGAACACGCCGCGCGTGGGAACCGTGAGCAGCGACTCGGCGACGCGGGCGTGTGGAGGTTCGAGCACATCGCCCAGGCCAAAGCGGTGGTCGTCCTGCAGCCGCAACCAGAAGTCCTCGCGGATCGGGAAGGCCACGGTCGTGCCGAGCACTTCGATCGGCCGGTTGTCGATGAAGTCCAGCAGCGGTACGCCGAACGCATCGACGGTGATGGCGTCGTACTCGGTCGCCCGCTGGTTGGGGTCGCGGGCCAGCCATACCAGACGGCTGTAATACTCCTTGTGCGCCATCAGGTGTTCCTTGAGGCGGGCGAGGCAGCAGCGTTCGGGTTCGGGCAGGTTGATCGCGGAGAAACCTCCGGGCGTGGGTGCGCTGGCGGGGGCTGCCGGCGCCCAGATCGGCAGGTCGCGAACCGCCGTCGGTATCGCTTCGCCAAGTGGAATGCGAAACTCCATGTCACGCTCGACGCTACAGTAGAGTTCTCGTTCATTCCCGCCAGACGAGCCGTACAGCCGCGTTGCACCGAGCTTGAACGTGCGCACGTTGTATCCTCGATGCCCAAGTGCATCGTCCCATCCGAGGAACTCGACCCGAAGCGCCGCAATGTCCGTGTATGCAATGCTGCCACCGGCCGGCGTCAGTAGTTCTGAGATGTACTTGCCTTGCACATCGACGAACTTTATCCAGTCTTTCTCCGGCGGGACTCCATAAAGCATTTGTAGAATCGCGACGTCGCCGTTGCGCTTCAAGATTGACAGGCGAACGCGGCCACTCTCCTCAGCATCGCTGCCAACCACTAGTTCTGCACGAAACAAATCGAAACGAAGATTGCCCAAGTCGGCCTTCGTCGCCTCGTCGGCCTTCTGCATGCAGAGCAACTTATCCGCCGCATCGAAGCACTGCTTCAGTCGATCTTCCAGAAGACCCGCCTCCAGCACGCGACGGTAGGTGCGAATGCGCCTCTCATCGTTGAAATCGATCAGGTCGTGGTGGATCAACACGACCGGCCGCGTGCCCACCCAGCGCGACACTACGCGTAGGTGACGCAGCACTTCGTAGTACAGGATGGTCAGTGCGTGGCAATGGTTGTTGTTGGTGAACGTGCGCGTTTCCAGCGTGTTCTGCTCGGCCTGGTTGGCCTGGATCACCACGGTGCTGTACAGGTCGCGCGTCACCGTCGTGGCCTGAGTGATCGTATCGTTCAACTTCTGCAGCGAATTGCCTGCCAGTTTGCGCGTGCCCTTGGACGAGGAGGTCGCACCTCCAATCGACAACACACCGGCGCCGGCCATCGTCGAATAGGAACCCTTGCCGGCGAGGCCTAACCCCGCCATGAAAGAGCCACCGGATTGGTGCTCGCGCAAGGTGGCGTTGACCGTTTCCTCGACGACGCGCTCGCGGTGCTGTTCGTGCAGCAGGTTCTCGGTTATTTTGGCATCGTCGGTGCGACTAATGTTGTCTTGCCGCGACCAGTTGATGACGGCGAGCTTGACGCTCTCGCACGGTGCGAGCGGCTGGCTGTAGAGGATCTGTCCCAGGGAGTGGCCGAGGTGGTACCAGTCGGTACGGTAGTCGAGCGCCACGCCCAGTCGAACTTTCGTCCGCGTGGGGCCTGAGTCCACCCCTGAGTCCGCGTGCTGGCTCAGGTCGAGCCGGGCGTCGGTGAAGCGCACGATCTCGGCGAAGCGGTACGTCTTGAGCGTGTGCTGTGCCGGCAGGATCGATTCGCAGCCGTCGGCGCCGATCAATAATGACGGGTTCGCGGCGAACGAGCCCGGCGACAGTCGCCAGTCCGCCAGGCGCGGGGTCTGCATCGACGGAAGTCTGACCTCCAGCCAGCCCGGTGGAAGGACGAAGCGCGGCAACTGAAGGGGAACGAAATACGAGTCCGGAGTGCGGACCTGCCGATCCAGTTCAAACACGTTGATCGGGTCGGCTCCGAGCGGGAAGATCCTGAGGGCGCGGACGATTCGAACGATCTCAAATCCTTCTTCGACCGGCGCGGTCAGCGTCTCGGCCGTCTCGTGAAATGGCTCCAAGTCAAACGAGCAGTATCCCGCGTGATCCGTTGCTAGGAGCCCCAATGGCAGCGTCTGGATAAGAACCTTCTTCTCCCTCGCAAGCCCGGCCTCTAGTTCCATTAGGTCGGCGGGATGATCTCTCACGTGCCGGACCTTCTCGGCTTTGAGGCTTGCGACTAGGAGCTCGACTTCTGCTCGGATTGGGCGGCGGGAAATGGGTTCGTGATCGTTTTCGGAGTGAGCGAGTACAGCGCAAGTTGTTTTGGGAAAGTTCTCAAGTAGCATGATCAGTGCCTCTCGAAAGTTGTGCTGCGCCGGGGAGCCCGCTCGCGTTCTCGAGCGGCTACGCGAGATTGATACTGAAGCTCCGCAAGAATCCCCATCGTGCCATGTCGCTCATCAATATGCCAGTCTGAGAGAGAAATCATAACCCAGTGGTCAGAGAGACATCCCGAAAAATTGCTGACAGTAGGGACTCAATGGGGAAATGGTGATATCCAACAGCTCTTCGTGTTCATGTTGGCGAGTGAGCGATGAGACGCTTCATCTTGGCACAAACTTTGGGGGGAGCAGTCCTGCTGACGAGACCGAAGATGTCAACTCGGTGGCGGCTCCCGTAGCATCATTCCCGAGACGGTGATCGTTGAATGCGGGGCGTATTCTGATGGTCGGTTCTTGGGGTATTTGCCGAGCGTGCTGGGCAACAGAGTGTTTCAACACAATAGGAGTTAGACTCAACACTCGTGTCACACGCCGCCATTTAACCTCTCGTCCGCGACCGACTCACAGCCGCTTGGCATACTCTCGTCAAGGCGCACAGTTGTACGGCAAACCGAGGCGCTGCGAAGGTCACAGACCCTCGCAGCGGAGCCCTCCTCTGCCCTCGAACTACATCGTCTTGCCGGCCAGCGCGTCGGCGCTGCCGATCGACGCCGGATTGGTAAGCCTGTCTTCATCGTCTTGCTGCGCGGGCGACGTCAGGTCTTGCCCCTGGCCTCTTTGATCAAAGCTTTTCGACCAATCGACTTCGTCGCATTTGCCCGTCGGGTTGGCGCCCTCTGTACTATTGATAACCTATTTTATCAATAGTAAGATGCCTGGAAGCTGTTGCGCTCGACAGAACGCCGTTGTATTAGTATCTAATACACAAAAGCAGCCCAGAAAGGAGCCGCCATGCCGAGAAACACCAGCGTCACCCTGGGTGAACACTTCGAAGGCTTTATCGCCAAGCAGATCGATGCCGGCCGCTTCGAGTCCAAGAGCGAAGTGGTGCGCGCCGCGATGCGGTTGCTCGAAGAGCACGAACAGAAAGTGAGCGCCTTGCGTCAGGCCCTGGTCGAGGGCGAGACGAGCGGCGAACCGGTACCCTTCGCGATGGCATCGATCATCGAGGAGGCACGCCAGGAGGCCAAAAGCGGTTCCGTAGATGCTTGAACTGCTTGTTCGTCCGCGCGCGCGCCGCGACCTCAAGGACATTTGGAGCTACACCGTTCAGCAATGGGGCGAGGCGCAAGCGGATCAATACCTGTACGACCTCGACCGGGAGATTCAGGGGCTGCTGAAGTTTCCGGAGCTGGGAACACCAGTCGATCATGTCCGGGCGGGCTATCGGCGGCTGCACGTGAAACGTCACCTGGTCTTCTATCGCCGCAACGGTCAGCGCCTTGAGATCGTTCGTGTGCTGCACGACGCCATGGATGTCAAAAGCCATCTATGACCCGGCGTGATCTTGTCGAAGGATTGGACGACCTCCCCGTGAGCGACACAGCCACCCTCCCCGCCCTCCCGGCCGTCGCTTCCCGGCTCTTGACCGCCGAACGCTTCCAGCGCCTGGCCGACGTGCCCCCCGAAATCGAATGGTTCGCCAACCTCGGCAACAAGGCCACCCGTCGCGCCTACGAAAACGCCCTCGGGGATTTCATGAAGTTCACCGGCATCGTGAAGCCCGAGGAATTTCGCGGCGTGACCCGCGCCCACGTCATCGCCTGGCGCGACGACCTGGTGCAGCGCGCCTTGAGCGGCATGACCGTCCGCCATCGCCTGGCGGCGCTGTCGTCGCTGTTCGAGTCCCTGTGCGAGAAGAACGCCGTGACCCATAACCCGGTCAAGGGCGTCAAGCGCCCGCCGGTGGAAAGCTACGAAGGCAAGACCCCGGCCCTCGGCGATCACCAGGCGCGCAAGCTGCTCGACGCGCCCGACGGCGTGTCACTCAAGGGCAAGCGCGACCGCGCCATCCTGGCCACCCTGCTCTATCATGCGCTACGTCGCGAAGAGCTGTGCCGGCTGAAGGTCAAGGACTTCAAGCACGAGCGGCGCGGCGTGCCGCACCTGAAGGTGTTCGGCAAGGGCGGCAAGATCCGCTATGTCCCGCTGCACCCCGCAGCCAGCGGCTTGATCGGCGACTATCTTGAGATCGCAGGGCATGGCGCGGACGATGCCGGCGCGCTGTTCCGGCCGCTGCGCAACAACTGCACCGGCACACTGGAAAAAGCGATCACACCCGACGCGGTTTACAAACTGGTGCGGCAATACTCAACGGCGCTGGGTTTCGCGATCGGGGCGCACGCGTTGCGGGCGACCGCCGCGACCAACGCGCTTGACCACCAGGCCGACATCGCCAAGGTGCAGGAGTGGCTGGGTCATGCCAACATCGCCACCACCCGGATTTACGATCACCGCAAGACTCGGCCGGAGGACAGTCCGACCTTCAAGGTCGCCTACTAGAGAATGCTAGCGTCTTTTATCAGTCCGGACCGGCCACTGGGTTCTTGCTCTTGATTTCCGCCGCGACATCCTGGCGACGGTGACTCACCGTAGCTTGAACTGAGGGACGGCGCTCAACATCCGGAGGGCGTCGACGTTGCCATGCGTCATCGATGCTGTCGCGCCTAGCGTTGTGTGGTTTGCCACCGCACCCGAGCGGAAGTGCCGCGTAAAATTCGCCGATGATCCGCCCCGAACTCATCAACCGACTCGCTGCCCACTTCCCGCAGTTCACCCCAAAAGATACCGAACTTGCGGTGAAGGCCATTCTTGAAGCGCTGAGCAACACGCTGGTGAAGGGGGACCGCATTGAAATACGCGGTTTCGGAAGCTTCGGGCTCAACTACCGGCCGCCCCGTACTGGGCGCAACCCAAAAACCGGTGAGGCCGTGCAGGTTCCAGCGAAAGCTGTGCCCCACTTTCAGGCGGGGAAAGAACTGCGTACCAAGGTTGACTCGGGCAGATAAGCGCTCCGTGATTGAGTTCTGCTCGTGCGGAGGTATGCCTTCCGCATGTGTCGTAGAACGAAACTGATGGTCTCAGATCGGCCAGGAGCAGTAATTCTACCCCGCCAGATTGTTGACCATCAAAGGGCCGCTGTACTCTGCAACCTGCCGGATAACCTACGCGAACTGATCGTACTCACGCGAACAACTCGGCCTTTGCCTACGCATGTGCTATCGCCGGAATTCGACTGCAACAGCTACGGATCCGGCCAGTCAAACATACGCGATTCCGGAGACGCGCTCCGCATATTCAAGCCGAAGTGATCGCTGTCATGACAAAAAAAAACCCGCGAAATAGGCTGTCGGTAGCGAACATTTTTCGCTGGCAGCGAAAAATGTCTTGCGCTCAGAGTGCATCTTGGCTAGAGTTCTTCACGTAGCTTGGATAACAGAGAAGCCCTTGAATGCTGTTTTGAGCCTCGGCTCGGGGTGGGCGTGTTTTTGCCTACCAAAACTTTGCCTCGGTCTTCACGCCGCGAGTCGATGACGCGCCGGCACCGGACTGTGCGAACCTGATCGCGAGGGCGCGATCAGTCAATTAGTGGTTCACAAGGGGATTGGTCGTTTTCCTGCCTAAGAAGGAGCGAGGGGAAGGCGTTTTGCCTTCACGCCAGCTCTTCAGCTGGTGCTTTCTTAGGAGTAGCAGATGAAGCACCAAGTTACAGAACGACCAGAGTGTAGTGAAGTTGTAGAAAAAGCGCATGAGAAAGGCTCCTTGGCTCAAAAGACCAAGGCGAGGCTCAAGTTTTTGGTGAGCTTCGTGTTTATGAGGCCCGCAACTTGGCGCTGGATTATCGTCCATATCCCCGATGCCTGGGAGAAGGCCGAGGCAGTAAGCAAGCAATTCATCGCTTGGTTTGCTGACCACTTCTAAGCTACACACCCCTTCACTTTTTGAGATGATTACTATGATTGCAAGAGCATTGAAGTTGATCCGCCAGTATCACAGACTGAGCCAAACAGAACTGGCCGGTAAGTTATTTATTTCCACTTCATACCTGTCTGAGCTTGAAGGAGGGAAAAAAGAAGCTTCTTTGGATATACTGCAAAGATATGCTGATTGTTTTAAGGTCCCTTTGTCGTCGTTAGTCGTCTTCTCCGAGACTCTTCAAGGCGCGCATAGTGTCAGCAAAGCAAGAGCATTTATCTCGAAGAAAATGCTTAGAATTCTTGAATGGATTTCTGATAACGATGATTCCTCAAACATCAAGAGAACCGCTTAGATACGAAATAGAGAAATCGCCGCTCTACGAACTATCCAACAAGAAAAAACTTGCAGAATTGCTTGGTGTTGATCGCTCGATCATTACCAACCCCGATAAATCGGGCCTGACCGGCCAATATCGCTGTTTTTTCGACAGAAAGACGCGTCGCTACATCACAGAGCCCAAAGATACTCTTGAGGCGATACATCGGCGACTACTACGATTGCTTGTTCGCATTGCACCACCTGACTATGTCCATTCTGCACTAAAGAAACGGTCCTACAAGACCAACGCATTAGCCCACAGAAGTGGTGGCACGGTCATAAAAATTGACATCAAGAAATTTTTTCAATCCATCAAGTTTGACGCTATTCATGACTTCTTTCTCAGCGGACTTCGCTGCGCCCCAGATATTGCGACAATCCTAGCGAAACTATGCGTGGTAAGAACCGAAAAGCATGGGGTTCATTTACCAACAGGAAGCTGCATTAGCCCCGTTCTGTCGTTTTTGGCTAATCGCCCCCTTTTTGACAAGATCAAGCTAGTAAGCGATAGCTACGGATGCGTTTTTACCCTCTATGTGGACGACATCACAATTTCTGGTACAGGTGCAAATGCAGAGCTTTTGAACTTAGTATCTACTGAAATGTTTAAGCGAGGGTACCGTTACCACAAGGAAAACGTATCCTGCAGTGAATATGCATTGATCACAGGTTTGGTAGTTCGAGAGGGGAAACTATATCTACCCCACAAACGAGTCAAAAGAATCCGCGAGCTATTAATGCTCATGAAGATATCTGTTGGCCGAAAAGAAAAAATTCTCGCCAGTCTCGTTGGACGGTTATCTGAGGCGGAACAAATTGAGCCAAAGTACAAAGCTGCTCGCCTAAGAGTCATGTCCATTTACAACTCTGATTGGGCAAAGATTGTAAAAGGCCGCGCTCAAAAAAGTCGAATCGCTCGAATGCGCCGCACTTCGACAAATGCCCCCCATTCTTATTGAGGTAACGCCTTCTGGCTTTTGGCGTCGTCTCTGTTTCGGTGAGCTTGGGGTGCTAGGAAATGTTGGTTTCCACCGTCGAGAATGGTCAAATAGCGGCAATGTGAAGGCGGATTCACTCTGAAACCAGCCGATTACCTTAGAGCCTCTTGACCGGCAGCAGTGGGTCGTCAAGAGACCGCCATAAAAATGACAGAAGCCTAGCGTACGAATATTTCTGTTTTCTGAGACGACCCCTACTACAACTCGGCCATCGTGTCGCGGCTGCTGACGAAGTTCGAGGCACGCGGCAACGCCAAGACACTGGCGTTGATCACGCAGATTTCTCCGGCAGCCTGGCGGCACATCCTGCTGGGCGGGCACTACACCGTTCTCAGTAACGGCAAGGTGATCGACCTGGATGCGCTCGTCGCCGGGCTGGAGTTGGGGTGACGGAATTTTCGGCGGTTCCGGCTTACAACCCCTAATAAAAACTCGGGAAACGACTAACAATATGGCCAATAACGACACAACCAATACCGATCTTGCCTACGCCGACACCCTCTGGAAGTCAGCCGACACCCTGCGTGGCCAGATCGATGCCGCCGAATACAAGCACGTCGTGCTGGGCCTGCTATTCCTAAAATATATCTCCGACTCGTTCGCGGCGCGCCGTGAAGAGCTGAAAGCGGAACTGGAAGCCGACGGCATCACCGGCGCGCAGTGCGAGGCGCTGCTGGAGAACCGCGACGAATACACCGCCGAGCGCGTGTTCTGGGTGCCGCGGGAGTCGCGCTGGGCAAACCTGCAAAACCAGGCCGCGAGGCCCGACATTGCCACGCTGATCGACGACGCCATCCTCGCCGTCGAGCGCGACAACCCCAACCTCAAGAACAAGCTCCCGCGCGACTACGCGCGTCGTGGCATCGAACCGGTCAAGCTCAAGGGGCTGATCGACCTGATTGCCGACATCGGCTTCAAGGGCGACCGAGCCAAGGCGCGCGACAGCCTCGGCCGGGTCTACGAATACTTCCTCGGCAAGTTCGCCCAAGCGGAAGGCAAGCTGGGTGGCGAGTTCTATACCCCGCGCTGCGTGGTACGTGTACTGGTAGAAATGCTCGAACCCTATGAGGGCCGCGTCTACGACCCCTGCTGCGGTTCCGGTGGCATGTTCGTACAGTCCGAGCGTTTCGTCGAGGCCCACGGTGGGGAGAAGACCGACATCTCCATATTTGGCCAGGAGTCCAACCCCACTACTTGGCGACTGGCGCACATGAACCTCGCCATCCGCTCCATTGAGGCCAATCTGGGCAGCCAGCCTGGCGACAGCTTCTTGCGCGACTTGCACCCGGACCTCAAGGCCGACTACATCATTGCCAATCCGCCGTTCAACGTCTCCGACTGGTCCGGCAAGCTCCTCCAAGAAGACGTGCGCTGGAAGAGATTCGGCACGCCGCCGCTCGGCAATGCCAACTACGCGTGGATTCAGCACTTCATCCACCACATCGCTCCGCCCAACGGTCGCGGCGGCGGCGTCGCCGGCTTCGTCATGGCCAACGGTTCGCTTTCCAGCAATAGCGGCGGCGAGGGCGACATTCGCCGCAAGATCGTCGAGGCCGATCTGGTGGACGCCATCGTTGCCCTGCCGGCGCAGCTTTTCTTTACCACCGGCATTCCTGTCAGCCTTTGGTTCCTCACCCGCGACAAGAGCGGCCGCAACCTGAAGCACGGCTGCCCGAACCGTCCCGGTGGCCGCAAGGGCGAGACCCTCTTCATCGACGCCCGCAAGCTCGGCACCATGCAGACGCGCACCCTGCGCGTGCTCAGTGGCGGCGATGACGGCGAAAGCATGTTGGCCGATGGCATGGGCGACGCCAAGGCCGGCTCAGACATCGGCCGCATTGTCTACGCCTTCCGCCAGTGGCGCGGCGAGCCAAAGCCCGCGTGGTGGGATGAAACGCAGCACGGCGAATGGAGCTACAGAGATATCTCCGGCTTCTGTAAGGCAGCCAAGGTCGAGGAGATCGGCAAGCACGGTTTCGTGCTCACCCCCGGCCGCTACGTCGGCGCCGAGGAGCAGGAGGACGATGGCGAGTTGTTCACGGAAAAGTATCCGCGGCTGGTAGCCGAATTAGAGAAGTGCTTCGTAAAGGGGGAGCAGTTGACCACAGTCATTCGTCAGCAGCTCTTGAGGGTCACAGTCGATGAGTGACACAAGCCCCTCCTCTCTTGGTGACTACGTTCATGTAAAGCATGGCTACGCCTTTAAGAGTGACCACTTCACCGATGAGGTGACACCAAACATCCTGGTTACTCCGGGCAATTTTGCAATCGGCGGAGGATTTCAAGAACACAAACTGCGGTATTACGCCGGCCCAGTTCCCGATGATTATTTCCTTGAATCTGGTGCCCTCGTCGTGACGATGACTGACCTCAGCAAGGCTGGTGATACGCTCGGATTTCCTGCGCTCATTCCAGAATCTGCCGGGAGTCGCTACCTGCACAACCAGCGAATAGGGCGCGTCGAAATCAAGGATGGTATCGAGGCGGATAGCAGATTTCTGTTCTATCGGCTACGCGCCGATGACTATAGACACCACGTTTTGGCCACAGCGACGGGATCGACAGTACGCCACACATCTCCCGGCCGCATTTGCGACTTTCAAACAACCCTTCCCGAGATCGACGATCAGCGTGCCATAGCTGGTGTCCTCGGAGCGCTCGACGACAAGATCGAGCACAACCGCCGCACGGCTCAGGCGCTGGAGCGTTTGGCGCGGGCAATCTTCCGAGCGTGGTTCGTGGACTTCGAGCCGGTCAAGGCCAAGGTCGCCGGCGCCACCGCATTTCCCTCCATGCCCCAAGCTGTCTTCGACGCGCTGCCCACCCGCTTCATCGACTCCGAAATCGGCCCCGTGCCGAAGGGGTGGGATGCCAAGCCGTTTTCAAGCGCTTGCATTATCGTGAGCGGTGGCACGCCAAAACGATCTGAGCCGTCTTATTGGAACGGGGAGGTTCCCTGGTATTCCGTCAAAGACGCCACCGACGATGGTGAAGTATGGGTCATCAACACGGACGAGCGAATCACCGAGGCTGGGGTGAGTAACAGCGCGGCGAGAATGGTGCCCAAGGGTTGCACGATCATCTCTGCTCGTGGGACGGTCGGAAAGCTAGCCATGGCGGGAAAGCCAATGACATTCAACCAGTCCTGCTATGGCTTGCTACCGGCAGATCGAGCCTCGTTTTCTTACCTGCACCTTTTGACGCAAACGGCTGTTGCCGGGCTAAAGCAGCGCACTCATGGATCGGTATTCGACACCATCACGCGCGCTACATTTGATGGGTTGTTAGTTGTCGCGCCGAAACTTGCCATTGTCTCGTCATTCGAGGAGATCGTGGCACCGTTTTTTGATGTACTGCTTGCATCGCGTCAAGAATCGGCAATGCTCGTGGAGGTCCGGAACTACCTCCTGCCTCGCTTGCTAAACGGAAGCGTTCGAGTGGAGCCGGTCAATGGCTGAATTCACCACGTCGCAGTCCAGCTTTCAGATGGTGGGGACACGCGCCGCCCTTGCATCTGGCCCCCTTGCGGAGGCGATTGAGCAGCAAATCAATGCGATCGAAAGCGCACTGGAGAGTGTGCCGGACTTTGCGTTTGATCTTTCCAAGACACTGGTGGAGTCAGTATGCAAGACCGTGCTTGCCGACATCGGCCAGCCGGCAGACCCCAAATGGGACGCACCGAGGCTGCTGAAGGAGACCACGAATAAGCTGTCACTTCTCCCTCACAACCATCCAGACCCGGTAAAGGCTGGCGAGTCAGTGAAGAAGACAGTTCGTGGGTTGCTGCAAACGATTCAGGGACTGTGCGAGCTACGGAACAACTACGGCATGGCATCCCACGGACGGGACAGCTTCACCGCTCGCCTCGATCAGCGGCAGGCAACGCTCGCCGCCCAGGCTGCCGATACCATCGTCTCTTTTTTGTACCGCATCCATCGCGATGCCTTGACTCAGGTTCCCGGTGCGAGGGTGTACCACGAGGATCACGCGGATTTTAACGAGGCATTCGATCGGGATTACGAAGTGATTCGGCTCGGCGAATTGGAGTTGCTGCCAAGCCGTGTGCTGTTCCTCTCAGACCGCGAGGCGTACCGGGCAGCATTGAATGATTTCATCGCAGAACGTGATGCCAAGAACGGCGGCGATGACGCCAATGCCGCACAAGAGGACGCGGAATGACGACGGTCTCACCGAATGAGCGACTTGTTGAAGACGTCGCCATGGTTTACTTCGGCACACATGGCTTTGTGATCAAGAGCGGGGGCATTCTCGACGATGCCGGCGAGCGCGCCAACGCCTCGCAATCCATTCTGCAAAGGCGCCTCGGCGCAGCGCTGCATCGCCTGAACCCGGCGCTGCCGCACGACGCGGTTGAGCAGGTTGTCCGTTCCGTAGCGCGCCCGCCGTACCCGACGCTGATCCAGAACAACCGCTGGTTTCACGCGTTGCTGACCGATGGCGTCGAAGTGGAATACCGGGACGCCGCCAGCGGCGAGGCGCGCGGCGGGCGGGCGCGGCTGATTGACTTCGACAACCCCCGGCAGAACGATTGGCTAGTGGTGAGGCAACTGACCATCGCCGGTCCCTCCGGCAAGTTCATCCGCCCTGATCTGACCGTTTTTCTCAACGGCCTACCCATCGCCGTCACCGAGTTGAAGGACCCGACCGATACCGGCGCTGATCTGAATGTGGCGATAGCCCAGCTCGGCCGCTACATGGAAACCACGCCCGATCTCTTCGTGCCGAACCTGCTTCTGGTTGCCTCGGACGGTCTGCTGACCCGCGTCGGCTCCATTACCAGTGGCCTGAACCGCTTCATGCCCTGGCGACCGGCGGAAGGAGGCCTGCCAACGCTGGAGGCGCTGATTCGTGGGCTGTTCGATCCCACGCTGCTGCTCGATTACTTGCGCACCTGTGTGGCCTTCGAGGAAGACGAGCGCGGCGAGATCGTTAAGAAGATTGCTGGCTACCATCAGTTCCGTGCCGTGCGCAAGGCACGGACCTCGGTGCTCGCGCATCTCAAGGCCCCCATCGGTGATGGCGACGGACGCGGGGGCGTGGTTTGGCATACCCAGGGCTCGGGCAAGTCGCTCACCATGCTGATGCTCGCCGGTGCGCTCGTGCGCGAGCCGGTGATGGCGAATCCGACCATCGTCATGGTCACTGACCGCAACGACCTCGACGACCAGCTCTTCGGCACCTTTGCCGCCGGCCGCGCGCTGCTGCGGCAGGCGCCGGTGCAGGCCGACGGCCGCGATCACTTGCAGGAACTGCTCGACCGCGCCGCCGGCGGGGTGGTGTTCACTACGATTCACAAATTCACCGAGGCGCATGGCGAAATCTCGCCGCGGGCGAACGTGGTGGTGATGGCCGATGAGGCGCACCGCAGCCAGTACGGATTTGTGGAAGGTGGCGCGCGCTGGATGCGCGAGGCGCTGCCGAATGCGACCTTTGTCGGCTTCACCGGCACGCCGCTCGAACGCGACGATAAGAATACGATTCACGTCTTCGGTGAATACTCGGACGTGTATGACATCCGACAAGCAGTGGAGGATGGGGCGACCAAGCCGCTCTATTATGAGTCGCGCATCGTCAAGCTTTCGGTGGACGATGCGGGCGCAGCCGCCGCTGAGGCCGAGCTAGAGCAAGCGGCGCAGGCTGATGGTTTCGGCGAAGAGGTCGCCGACCAAATCCGCATACCGCTGGAGGCGCTGGTCGGTGCGCAGGAACGGATCGAGCGGCTGGCCGCGTTCATTGTTGAGCATTGGGAAAAGCGCCGCGCCGCGATGGAAGGCAAGTCGATGATAGTCACCATGAGTCGCGACATCGCCGCGCGGTTGTATGAGGTGATCAAGACACTGCGGCCACAGTGGCACGATCCCGACAACGAACGCGGGACGATGAAGGTAATCGTGACCGGCAGTGGTGATGACCCGGAGCCACTGCGCAGCCATGTACGCAGGAAGGTTGAGCGCAAACGACTGGCGGAACGGTTCAAGAATCCCAATGACGATTTCCGTCTGGTGATTGTCTGCGACATGTGGCTGACGGGTTTCGATTGCCCGCCCATGCATACGATATATCTGGACAAGCCTTTGTCCGGTCACAACCTGATGCAGGCCATTGCGCGCGTGAATCGGGTCTATGGCGACAAGCCGGGCGGCTTGATCGTGGACCTGCTCGGGCTCGCGGATCAGTTGGCCGATGCGCTCGCTATCTACACCCAGGCAGGCGGTACCGGCGAGGCGGTAAGGCAAGTTCAGGACGAGGCCGTGCCAGCCATGCAGACGGCGTTCGAGAAACTGCGCGACTTCTTCCATGGCTGCGATTACGAAGCCGCGCTCTATGCCGATCCGAAAGCCGTACTGGCGGTCTACTTGCGGGCGATTGATCATGTGTTCGCGCAGCCCGACGGCTGGCGCTGGCTGCGCGAGCGCGTGAAGGAGCTGTCGGCGGCATTTGCGCTGGCGGTGCCGCGGCCGGAGACGGAAGCCTTGGTGGACCATCTGGCGTTTTTCCAGCGGGTGGCTGCGATGATTCGCAAGCGGCTTGCGGATGAAGGCGGTGGCACTGCGAAGGCGCGGCAGCGCGACGTAGATGCAGCTGTGCGGCAGGTGATCGGGGGAGCGGTGGACGCGGATCAGGTGATCGACCTGTTTGCGGTCGCCGGACTCGACGAGGCGCGCCTAGACATTCTGAGCGACGAGTTTCTGAAACGTGTTGCCGCACTGGAACAGAAGAACCTGGCGCTCGAAACCCTGCGGAAGTTGTTGAGCGATCAGATTCGCATTACGGAGCGGACGAACATCGTCCAGAGCAAGAAGTTCCGCGAGGCGCTCGAAGGCGCCATGCTGCGCTACACCAACAAGGCGATCACCACGGCGGAGATGGTCTCGCGCTTAATCGATCTGGCGAAGGAACTGCGCACGGCACAACAGCACGGCACGGAGCTGGGACTGAGTGGCGAAGAGACGGCGTTCTACGACGCGCTGGCCGAGAATGGCTCGGCGACGTCGGTTATGAAGAGTGACACCCTTCGGCTGATGGCTCGTGAGCTGGCGGAGATGGTCAAGAAAATGCCCAAGCTGGATTGGACACAGCGCGAATCGGTGCGGGCGGACCTGCGGCGACACGTTCGCCGCCTGCTCGCCAAGTACGGTTATCCGCCCGATCTTTCGGAAGACGCGACTCAGCTTGTGCTGCGGCAGGCGGAGCTTTCAACGGAGAATGGAGCTTAGCGGCGCAACAAGGTCGGTGGTGGCGCGACGACATGCCCGGTCCGCTAAGCAAGTCATAACAGTCAACAAGGCCAAACGCCAATAACGATGCGCGCAGCTAACAATCCGAGCAATTTTCGGCCAAAAAAAGTTTAGCCGCTAAAATCGGCCCCGCATGAATCACGGTATGGCGCTGCGGATCAACTGTCGCGGAACATACCCGGAAATCTCCCACGCTGCCCTGGTCCGTGGCTTCGCGTCCACTGCAGCCACCGCAGGAAATCGAGTTGCCTGCACTGATACCGGCGTCGCCGGCATCGAGCGCACCGCTCCCGCCTTCGTCACATCCACCGTAACAAAACGCGCTTCCAGCCAGTCCGCCCACTTGGCGGCCTTCACGCGCAGATCGCTCCGGTACACCGCGTTGTATCGCGGCGTCCTGGAGTGGTAGTTGGCTGCCTTGGTCCAGAGGTCACCCTTGTCGTTCTTGAGGTGTCCGCGGATCCGCCAGGCGGCCAGGTCGAACGCGTAGCAGCCGGCCGCGGCGACATCGTCGGCCGTGATTCCATAGCGAGCCAGGTCGCTGAGGTAAGACGTGTTGAATTGCATCGGC
Organism: Accumulibacter sp.; assembly: GCF_032229525.1. Lineage (GTDB taxonomy): Bacteria > Pseudomonadota > Gammaproteobacteria > Burkholderiales > Rhodocyclaceae > Accumulibacter. Next base: position 41,264 of record NZ_JAVTWB010000175.1, read on the forward strand.
CCTACGTCATGCGTGCCGTTGCTGTTGCGCACCCATTGACCCGGCTTCCCCGCTTCTTTCTCGGCGACTGCCAGGACGATGTTCGCGGGGACCGCGTATTTCACGGCCGCCGAAATCGAGCACACGACGCGCTCTTGAAGCTGCGGTGGCAGATCGACAAAAGGCATTGCCCTTCCCTCTTTCTGGTTCCTGCCGTGACTACAGCAGACGCCGCTGCGCTTCTTCTGCTGCGATTCTGGCGTTGTACTCCGCCTGTGTTCGGTCGTAGTCGTTGGCTTCGACCCAGTACCCGCCCCTTTCTGGCGTCCCCACGTAACGTGGCTGCGTGCCGGAAAAGTCGGTGTAAGCGTGGCCGGTATAGACCGCGCAATAGCCTGGCATCTGGTTGCCGATGAGCACCGTCTCACTGTTCCAATCCCATGAAAGAAGCGTCACGTTCAGCGACGCCGCATCGCAGCGGCCTGCGCCGTTCGCCATCGCGTTGACCAGCAGGCTCATTTCAGGGGTTTGGTTGGCCACCGGGCACAGCTTCAGGAAGTTGCCCCGTGCGCGGATGGTGTCGCTCAGTTTCCGGTGCGAGATACTGAAATACCGATGCAGCGACGGCGAGCACTCGCCGGGGCGAGTGCCTGTCGATAGGCACAGGATGGCTTCGCACGCCAGACGGGTATCGCCGGTCAGTGCCTCTTCGGCGCTGGCCGATGCCGAGATTGACGCAGCCGCGGCCAACGCGACCGAAGCGAGAACAAGTTTTGGTTTCATGTGTAACGCCCCTTGCGTGATGGAGAGTGAGTGTCACGGTCGCGGAATGCGGAGACTTCCGAGTCGGCGTCCACCGACGTGTCGCTGGCCCCTGACAGGCTGTTGCCGTCGAATGTGGGTTCCGGCTTGAGCTGCTCGCTCGATGTCGCGGTCGTCCCCTGGGCCTTGATGGCTGCGGCCACTTTTCCGCCGATGGTCTGGCTGAGGCGTTCCTGCGCAGCTTCGGCGCCGGCGTTGGCTCTCTCCTTGGCGACGTCCCAACTGCCTTTAGCCAGATTGGCGGCCGTATCGGCGGCGACCTTGCCGACCGTCCCCAGCGCGGACTTTGTGCCGCCTTGCGGCTGCTGACCTGGTGTCGAGCCAGCACCTTTTGCCTTGTTATTGCCGGCCACGCTGCCCCTGCTGCTGGAACTCGTACGAGAGCCGCCCGAAGTCGCCCCGGATGACGGGCTACCGCTCATCGCCGGGCCGTCCATCGCACCGGCCAGAGGACTGCCGAGGCCGGCTGCGCCACTGCTCGCCCCGCCACCGCCGACCGCGTCAGCCATCCCACCGGCCATGCGCGAAACAATGTCCGTGCCTCCGGCGACGTTCTGCGACGCTTTCGAGGCGGCGGTCATCAAGGCTTGAACTCCGCCCGCCGCGTTCGCCGCGCCGGCGGCGATCGCTGCGCCCCCCGTGGCGACGGCTGCGCCCGCCATGGCTGCAGCGCCCATCGCCGCGCCGGTTCCGAAACCCCCACCCAGGGCATGTGTGCCGCCATGCATCGCCAGACCGCCGATCAAGGCCGGCACCTTGTTCACCAGGGCCAGCAGGACCACGGCAACAATCAGCATCACGCTCAATTCCTTGAGGCTGATACCGGCGCTCATGTTGA
>NZ_JAVTWB010000176.1:0-6728 GCF_032229525.1 Accumulibacter sp.
AGCGCGCCAGACGCGGTAGCGGCAGCAGGATGCCGGCTTGTGGTGTATTCATCTTGAAACCAACCTCGCGTAGCGTGGTAGAAACCGAAACAGCCCCGGAGGGCGGTGGAAAGTGGCCTTCTGCGGCCGGGTCAGCGGCATCGCTGCCGGACACGGTTGTCGCTCAACGGCTGGCAATCTGTGCGAAACCGGTGCGTGTGCCGATTTCTCCGGCGTTGCCCTCGTTGCACAGGACGCTGTCGACCCGCGCCATCGAGGGTCCCCGCTGGGCCCAGAGAAGCAGCGCGTCGACCGCTTCGGCCGGGCCGCGGACCAGCGCTTCGACGCTGCCGTCATAGCGGTTGCGCACCCAGCCGGAGAGCCCCAGCCTGGACGCTTCGGCGCACAGCGCCCAGCGGTAGCCGACGCCCTGGACACGGCCGCGGACACGCAGATTTCGGCAGATCGCTTCGCTCATCGTCGACTCCGGCGTGGGCATGGGGCGGAAAGCACCGCCATTGCTGGCATAATCGTCGTTCATGACAAGAAGAATTTCAAGGGCCTCTGGCTCGCTGCCAGACGCCGTCGCCGCTGCATGCTGAAAACGCTGTTGCTGCTGCCGCTTTTTGGTGCTGCCCTGATCTCGCTGCTGCCGAGCCGCCGCGTCGACCTGCTGCGCTATCTGGCCAGCATCGTTGCCGCCCTGACCATGCTTTGCGCCTTCCTCATGCTGCTGGACTTCGATACGGCCAGTAGCGCGATCCAGTTCTTCGAGACCCGACCGTGGAATCCGCGCGTCGGTTCGAGTCTGGCGCTCGGTGTCGACGGCATCTCGATGGCCATGCTCCTGCTGGCCACCGTATTGTGCTTCGTCGCCATCCTCTCCTCGACCGCTGTGCGCAACGGCGCCAAGCTCCATTTTTCGCTGATCCTGGTACTCGAAACCTCGTTGCTGGTGGTTTTTGCGGCGCGTGACTGGTCGCTGTTCTACGTCGCCTGGGAACTGACGCTGATCCCGCTGTTCTTCCTGATTGATCGCCTGGGCGGCGCCAATCGTCACCGCGCGGCGCTCAATTTCGTTCTCTATACGCTCGGCGGCTCGGTGTTCATGCTGATCGCCCTGCTCCTGCTCTACGACGTCGCCCCCGAGCACAGCTTCGCGATGGCCGACATGGCGGCCGGCAGCGCGCAACTGCCGGAGCGGACACAGATCCTGGTCTTCCTCGGCCTGCTGCTCGGCTTCGGCGTCAAGATGCCGATCGTGCCCCTGCATGGCTGGTTGCCGCTGGCGCATGTCGAGGCGACGAGCCCGATTTCGATCCTGCTCTCCGGAATTCTGCTCAAAATGGGCGCCTACGGGCTGATTCGCGCCGCGTGGACGCTGCCGGCTGCGGTGCAGGCGCTGCAGGACTGGCTGGCATTGCTGGCGCTGGTCAGCATTGTGTACGGCGCGGTACTGGCCTGGCGACAGACCGACCTGAAAGCGATGATCGCCTACTCGTCGATCTCGCACATGGGCATCGTCCTGCTCGGTATCGCCGCGCTCAACGAGGCCGGCCTCAACGGTGCCGTGACGCAGATGGTTGCGCACGGACTGGCGGGCGGTCTGCTGTTCCTGCTCATCGGTCTGCTCTACGAGCGCACGCACAGACGGGATCTGGCTGCCTACGGTTCCCTCAACCGCATCGCGCCACGCTTCGCGCTGTTCATCGTGCTGACCTTGCTGGCGTCGGTCGGCCTGCCGGGGAGCGCCGGTTTCATCGCCGAACTACAGGTGCTGATCGGCGCCTATGGCCGCTGGGGCGGCTGGCTGGTGGTGGTATCGATCGGCGTACTGATCTCCGCCGCCTACGCCTTGCGCGCGATTCGCTGTCTATCGACCGGTCCCGAGCGGCCCTTCGGCGGCGCAGCAGCCGGCGTCGCCACCTTTGCCGACCTCAACCGCGCCGAAACGGCGACCGCTGGCCTGTTGGCGGCGGGGATCGTCATCATCGGCTTTTATCCCGCCCCCCTGCTTGGTCTGATGGCTTCTTCGGTGGCCCGGCTGGCGCAGCAGTTCGGAGCCTGAGCGGTGACCACCCATGCGCCCACGAACGCCAGCCAGGTGGCCGCAGATGCGCTGGATCCACTGGCGCGCATCGAAGCCTGTGTCGCGCATCTCGAACACGTTCTGCCGGCGCAGGCGCCGTTGCGCGATTTCGTTCATCACAACACCCTGCACGCCTTGCAGCATTTGCCGTTCGCCGACGCCTGTGGCGAAGCGGCCCGCCTGACCGGTGCCCGCCCATGGCTGGACGAAGGCCGTTGTCGCGAACTGTATCGGCAGGGGCGAGTGACTTCGGCCGATCTCGCTGCCGCCTTGCGGCAGCTACCGGAAATGCGTGCCGATGAAGCGCAGTGCGCTGTCGGTCAGCGGCAGCTCTGTCGCGGCGAGGTTCTGCAGGCCGCGCTGCGCTACCCGGCCGACGGGTTTTCACTGGCGCAGTTGCGCTGGCAGGCCGAGGAGAAGGCAGCCTTCGAGCGCTGGCAGGACGAGCTGGACGACGGCCCGCGGCAACGCCTGCGGGAGGCCGCCCGCGCTGACGGCCTTGACGAAAAGCAGGCGGTCGCCGAGCTGTGGGCTGCGGCGCGCGAGCTGCGCGCGTCGGTGGTGCCAGCGGAAGCGATGGGCCCTGGCGACGGCGTTGCCGACCTGGCCAGCCTGGCGGTCGCACCGGTCGGGGAGCCGTCGCCGGAAGCCGCCGCTGCCCTCTGGCGGCAGATGGTCAGCGGTCTCGGCGAAAGGTGGACGCTGGCGACGCTGCTCGCTCACCTGACCGGCGACGATCCTCGCCCGTCCTTGCAGGTGACCCTGATCCGTCATCTTGGTGCGCATCTTGATCAGGGCCTGGCCGCCTGGAAGAACCCGGCGCTGGCGGCCGGGTTCTATGCCGCCTGGCGACTCAGCGCGGGAAGAGACTGGGCGTGGGAACTCGACGAGTTCGCCGGCGCGCGGCAGGAGATCGAGCAACTGCCGGACGAAGCGTTAGCGGCGATCGCCAGCGAACTCGCTCGCCTCGGTGTCGATGCGGCCAACTGGGGCGCCACCCTGCAGCGGCTGGCCCTGGAACTGCCGGGCTGGGCCGGCATGTTCCACTGGCGTGCGGCGCACGCGCGAGCCGACGAACAGCCGGTCTCGCTGGCCGATTTCCTGGCCGTGCGAGTGGTGCTCGAACGCCTTTGCGCCGAGCAACTCGTTCGCCGCGTCTGGGGCTTGCCGCTGAACCTGGGCGAACTCGGCGACTACTTTATCGCCCACCCAGCCGAGCTGTCGGTGCGCCACGCCGTCGGCAGCCGGCGGCTGGCGGAGGACCTGCTCGGCGAGGTCTCGCCGTATCTTGCTTCAGCGTCCGCCGACGCGGTGTTCCCCTGGCAGCAATTCGCGACCCGGCTGGCCGAGCGGCCGACTGCCGAGGGATCGGCCAGCGACCGCCAGGCGCTCGCCGCCTGGCCACTTTTCGTGCTCGCGCAAAGGCTGGGGCTGGCTGCTCGTGAGCTGCGCGAAATCGGCGCCGCCGGGGTCGACGTCCTGCTCGCCTGCGCCGGATCGCTGAGCCGCGACCAGCGGGGCTACCTCTGGCTGCTGGCCTACGAGCACCACTATCGGCAGCAGATTCTGGCGGCGCTGGTCGCCAATCACGGCCGCGCGCCGGCGCTGGCCGGCAGGGCCGAGGCCCAGTTCGTCTTCTGCATGGACGACCGCGAGGAAGGGTCGCGCCGGCACCTCGAAGAAGTCAATCCGGCCGTCGAGACTTTCGGTGCGGCCGGCTTCTTCGGCGTGCCGCTGCTCTGGCAGGGCCTTGATGACGAGGCGCCGAGCGCCCTGTGCCCGATCGTCGTGCGACCGACGAACGCCGTGCGCGAGGAAGTCGCGGCCGGCGCCGAGGCCGCACATCGGCAGCATCGGCGTCGTCGGCAGATGCGCCTGGATTGGCAGGAGCGCCTGCATCAGGGTAGTCGGCGCGGCTGGCTGCCGGCGCTGCTGGTAACCGCTGCCGCCGGACCCGGGGCATTGCTGGCGCTGCTGGCGCGGACGCTGGCGCCGGCGCGCTTCGGCAGCCTGCTGCAACGGCGCCGCGACGCTTTCGACCAGCCATTGCCGGGTGCCCTGCGCTTGACCGCCGAGGCTGCCGAGGCCAGCCGCGTCGCCAGCGCCGACCAGCCGCGGCTGGGCTTCAGCGAAGACGAGCAGCTGGCGCGTGTCGGCGGCTTCCTGCGCAGCATCGGGCTCACCGACCACTTCGCTCCGCTGGTGGTGATCGTCGGTCATGGTTCGGACAGTCGCAACAATCCGCATCTCGCGGCCTACGATTGTGGTGCGTGTTCCGGCCGCCATGGTGGGCCGAACGCGCGCGTCTTTGCGGCCATCGCCAACCGGCCGACGGTGCGCGCCCGGCTGGCCGAACAAGGCTTGCCGATCCCGGCGAGCACATGGTTCGTCGGCGCCGAGCACAATACCTGCGACGAGACTTACCTGTGGTACGACCTCGATCAGCTGCCGGCGAGTCAGCAGCAGGCTTTCGCCGCCCTGCGCAGCGATTGCGAGCGGGCGGCAAGGCTGCACGCGGTCGAGCGCTGTCGCCGCCTGGCTTCCGCACCGCGCGACCCCTCGCCGCCGCAGGCGCAGCGACATCTGGCCGACCGCCGCCAGGATCTCGCGCAGGCGCGGCCCGAGCTGGGACACGCGATGGTGGCCACGGCTTTCATCGGCCGGCGGGCGATGAGCCGCCGAGCCTTCTTCGACCGGCGCGTGTTCCTGATTTCCTACGATCCGCTGGCCGATGGCGAGGGCCGGATCCTCGAGGCGACGCTGCTCGCCGCTGGCCCGGTTGGTGCCGGCATCAATCTCGAGTACTACTTCTCGACGGTCGACAACGAGGGTTTCGGCTGCGGCAGCAAGGTGATGCACAACCTGGCCGGGCTGTTCGGGGTGATGCAGGGCGCCAGTTCGGACCTGCGCACCGGCCTGCCGCTGCAGATGATCGAAATTCACGAGCCGATGCGGCTGCTGGTGGTGGTCGAGCAGACGCTGGAAATACTGACGGCGATCTACCAGCGGCAACCGCCGTTGCAGGAGTTGATCGGCAACGGCTGGATCATCCTGGTGGCCAAGCACCCGCAGAGCGGGGCGATCCACCGCTTCGATCCAGCCGCTGGCTGGCAGGTATGGCATGACCATGCAGGCGGCGAGGTGACGCCGACTTTGCCCGAGGTGCCCGAAGTCGAACGTTCGGCCGACTGGTTCACCGGCCACGGTGAAGCGCTGCCGCCGGCCTTGTTGCGGCAGCCGCCGGTGAGCGCATGAGCACCCTCGACGCCCTGCTCGGCGCGCTCGCCGAAACCACGCGGCTGGTCTGGCTGGTGCCCCTGTTGCCATTGCTGGCGGCCGCGGCAATCGGCGCCAGAATGCTGGTCTTGCGCTCGCGCCACGGCGACGCGCATGAACCGCTCACTGCCGGCCTGGCCAGCGCCGCCGCGCTCGGCGCGCTGTTGCTGTTGCTGCTCTTCGACCTGGCGGCGATCTTCGGCACCCTGCCGGAACCCCTGCTGTTCGGTAACTGGCTGGCCATCGGCACGACGCCGGTTGGCCTGTCTTTCGCCCTCGACGCCTGCAGCCTGCCGATGGCCACGCTGGTGGCCCTGATCGCCTGGATCGCCTTGCGCTTCTCGGCGACCAATTTGCACCGGGAGAGCGGTTTCCAGCGCTTTTTCCTCGGCATGTGCCTGTTCCTGGCCGGCATGCTGCTGATCGTTCTCGCCGGCAATGCGGTGCTGGCATTTGTCGGCTGGGAGCTGGCCGGCATCAGTTCCTGGCTGCTCATCGCCTACGCCTGGGAGCGGCCGCAGGCAACGGGGAACGCCACCTTCGTCTTCGTCGCCAACCGCGTCGGCGATGCCGGCTTTCTGCTCGGCATCGGGTTGGCGGTGTGGTCGCTGGGCACTGTCGAGTGGGCCGGCCTGGCCGGCGACAGCACCATGGGCAGCCTGACCGCACGCCTGCTGCTGGCCGGCTTCGTGCTGGCGGCAGTGGTCAAGTCGGCACAGCTGCCGTTCACGCCGTGGATCGCGCGTGCGCTCGAAGGGCCGACACCATCGTCGGCGGTGTTTTACGGGTCACTGATGGTGCATGCCGGCGTCTTTCTGCTCTTTCGCCTGCAGGGCCTGCTTGCGCAGGCTCCCGACGTGATGGCCCTGCTGGCCGTCGTCGGCGTTGCCACCGCCGTCTATGGCAGTCTCTGCGCGTTGGTGCAGAGCGACGTCAAGTCGGCCCTGATTTTCTCGACCGTCACCCAGGTCGGGCTGATGTTTCTGCTCTGCGGCCTCGGCTTCTTCTCGCTGGCCGTCGCTTATTCGGGCCTGCACGCCGCCTGGCGGGCTTATCAGTTCCTGCTCGCACCGACCTACATGCATCTGGTGCGTCGCCCGGCGCGTCCGGTGCCGCGCTGGCTGGCCGGGCAGCACTGGCTGTATACCGCCGCCCTGCAACGTTTCTGGATCGAACACCTGGCCGCCAGCCTGCTGATCCGCCCGACACTGGCGCTGGGCCGTGACGTGCGGCTGCTCGACGAACGCGTCATCGACCGGGTGGTCGGCGTGCCGCGCCGCGATCAAGACGCTGCCGCTGGCCAGCAGGCCGCCAGCGAGCTGATCCGCGGCCATGGTCTGGCCGGCCGGGCGCTGTGCGCTTTCGCCGAGCGCTTGCAGTGGCT
>NZ_JAVTWB010000177.1:0-1560 GCF_032229525.1 Accumulibacter sp.
TTGCGCGTCATAAGCTGTCTTCCTCGGCGAAGCCTACCAGACCGTCGGGCGGCAGCGGGGGATCACGCGGATCAAAAGGGTCAGAGACCCATGGCACTGGGAATCAAGGGGGCAGAGACATTTCCTTTTCCAACTTGGCAATACGGTGCTTCGACTTCGTTCTTCCTCTTTCAATCCGCAATCCGTTGGCCCCGGCGGCTCGCTAGCTCAAAAAGTTACTCACTCTGACCCCTTTTAGCTGAGAGACATTTCATTTTTCACCTTCGCAATACGGCGCTTCTACTTCGTTCTTCCTCTTTCAATCCGCAATCCGTTAAGCCCGGCGGCTCGCCGGCTGAAAAGATTAATCACTCTGACCGTTTTTAGTTTCGGGTCGGGTCCACTGCATGTGATTGTTAGCATTTCGCGCTACTTGAGTAGCTCATACAGAACTGAAGAAAAGTAACTGCACCCAACTGCATGAATTGTGATAAATACTAAAGAAAGTGCTCCCTTAATTAACGATCTTATATTGCTACTTTCAACTGCTTGAATCACTCGTTTATCACCAACATTAATTTTTATATAGCTAACTTCCGACAATGAATCAACGGCATTTTCTAGAATTCCACCGAATGCTTTTCCCAGAATAAATGAAGATACGACAAATCCAGACGTAATTAAAAGAAATTTTGCCAGAACTTGATTGTTATTATCTGGCGACAAGACAGAACTAACAATTGAAACACATGTTACCAAGGAAACCATCAGCAATAGAAAGCTTGAAACATCAGTGAACAGATGTGATTTACTCTGTAAAAAATTCAGCACCTTATTTTTTTGTGTAAAAGCCACCGTCGACACCCATGAATCGACTGTAGACAGCATATTGCGGGCCACTACGTAATCTACATAGTCGATGTCGACGTTAATAGCACCGCCCCGAAAGAACCTTATAAACATCGAGCTAGGAATTTCCATTCTTGCTTTTTGATAAATGGCCGCTTTGGATCCCAATCGAACTGTTATTCGATAGGGCTGAGGTTTTGGAGTATTTTGTAACTGAACAAGGACATTGAACTCGTACACAATACTTTCAATAGGAGATGTTTGGCTTTGGTCATATACCTTGAATCGGTCTAATGACGAAAATGTCTCCTTGTTATCGTCAACATGATGAATAGTAATGTTCTCATTTGATTCAATTACGTTCCATTGGGCACACATTTGCCCCAATTTGAAATGCAATTGAAAAATGTCATTCAATTCAATTTTGTAGTTTTCGGAGAACCTTTTAGAAAGTTTTTCTGTCTTTCCGGTGACGGTGTTATATAGGGCCTGCGCAACTTTGAAGGCCTCGGTACCCTGAATCAAAAATCCAGACTGTGCTCTATTAGATTCATCAGCCATGCAATGCAAAACCCCCATTTGTTTTTTAACCAGTACGAATGCAAACCTGTTATCGAACCAAAGAGGTCAGAGACATTTCCTTTTTTACCCTGGCAATGCTGTGTCTATATTTCCTCTTTCCTCTTTCCTCTTTCCTCTTTCCTCTTTCCTCTTTCCTCTTTCCTCTTTCCT
>NZ_JAVTWB010000177.1:1660-6713 GCF_032229525.1 Accumulibacter sp.
CTTTCAATCTGAAATGCGTGGGCTCCGGTATTTCGATGCGTCAAAAGGTTAATCACTCTGACCCCTTTTAGCTCTCTTTCGCCGCCGGGTTAGCCGACATTTTTCACCCCGTGACACCACCGAACTTTTTTGCCGCTATTGCATGGGCACGGCGTATATGCTCCTATGGGTGCGGCAATGCTAAGAATCTGTGGAAAGAGCAAAGCCTGTCTTTCTTTAATTGAGTTGTACTCGTCAGCCTCGGAGTTTGTGAGTTTGATTTCGCCATGCTGATCGGCGCGAGCACCGCGATTTATCAATTCGAATTCGCGATCAAAGGTAGCGAAGTACTCAGTTACGCACGGATCGTTAGATATGGAGCGCCGAATGTTGTTTATCTGGCGCCCCGAATACACCGCATCTTTAGAGGGAAGAAAGAGTATTCGGCCTACTGAGTGGTTCTTGGGGGTTACATCAATAAGTTCTTCCGTGGGAGATGACCACACAACATGAAACTCGGCTTCTACGAACACACCAGGAAATTCCCATAGGGACCAACCAAATAGCGCGTCACCCCCCTCTCGTGAGACTGTGGCCTCAACAAGCGGAAAACACTCATTTGCTGGAGCGCCTTCTATGGGCTTAGCTGAAACGTAGATTGGCTCGACGCTCGGGGCCAACGAGGCGCATAAGCTGGCAAGCTCGCGACTGACTTCAGCAGGAGTAACAGGGTGGAGATAGCGGCTCATGTGGGCTAACGAATAGCGTTTATCTGCCGCCCCGAAAGCGCCGGTTCAACCGCTGGCGGCTTGCGGCAGATAAACCTTGTTGGACTGAACCGCCACGATGGCGGTCGCTATGGGGATTGTAAGGCTGGACGGCCCGAAGTCAATCGTTTAGCATGACGCCGGCCGGTAGCCGGCTGCTCATGAACCGAATCTCGCCCGAAAGCGCAAAACACTTCTTTTGGAGATACGTTTGGAGCCCCATCAGCGTCCGCTGTTGCAAGCCAGCACAAGACGCTGCGTTTGATGTAGTTAAGTACGTCGTCTGTAAGCATGGCTGAAAGGAAGAGTCGCGCGATTTTAGGTCTGAGACGCCCAACGTTTGAGTTCAGGGACGCTGCGCGGCTTCATCGCGCAGCGTCCCCTGGAACGATTGGTTGGGCATCGGCAGAATACTTGGCAACCAAGAGTTTTATCTCAGGGAGAATTTTCGAGTCCCAGTTCTTCGTGCCATAGAACTTTGCAACACGAACCTTGTTGACGTAGAAACCCCAGCCTGGGCGGCCGAGAGTCTTTTCCTCACCACTGTCTACGCGCTCCTTGATCCATCTGATATCGGGCGGGAAGTCATCAGTGGTGTACGGGTCGGCCAGCCGTTGATTCTTGATTACACGGTATGTGAGCTTCTTGAACTCAGCCGACTTTTTAAGACTTTCCTCCATACCCGACATTGAGCTTTCCCAATAGGTGCACCATTTACAGTCCTTGGAACTCCAGTACACCAGTAATATTTCTGGCTTTGATGCCAATTGGGTTTCTGCAAGAGATGCTGCCTGAAAACCGATTCCAGCGAAAAATATAATCAGAACTGCGGTGAAACGATTCATAACACCTCCTGTGTGGATGCCCAAGAAATAGCGTTTATCTGCCGCCCCGAAAGCGCCCGGTTCAACCGTTGGCGGCTCGCGGCAGATAAACCTTGTTGGACTGAACCGCCGTGATGGCGGTCGCTGTGGGGATTGTAAGGCTGGACGGCCCGAAGTCAATCGTTTGGCATGAAGCGCCCAAGCCGACCGAGGCTCTTCGACGGACAGCACAGCTGGCGGCAGGTCGAGCGCGGCACGTGCGGCAGCCCGCGCTGCCGTCCCACGCCTACAGACCCGCCAGCGCCGCCACCCAGGCCTCGGCAGTCGGCCGCACCAGTTCCAAGATGGGCATCGGATAGACCCCGACTACCAGAATCAGCGCCGCCGGGGCCAGCAGTAGTGCCAGTTCCCGCGGCAACAAGTCCTGCCCGGCGGCCACGTCGGCGTTGCGCGGCGGCCCCAGGAAGGCGCGCCGAAAAGGTGCCAGGAAGGCTGCGGCGGCGAGCACCGTACCGAACAGCGCGGCGAGGCCGGCGCCGGTGTGGCTGTGCAGCGCGGCGACAATGATCAGCAGTTCGCCGGGGAAGCCGCTGGTTCCCGGCAGGCCGATGCCGGCCAGCCCGAAGAGCAGGAAGAAGCCCGACAGCAAGGGCATGCTGCGCATCACGCCGCCGAGTTGCGCGATGTCGGTCGAGCCGGTGCGCCGCTGCAGAAAGGCCAGCACCAGGAAACCGCCACCGGCGGCGACGCTGAAATTGAGCAGTTGCAGCAACGCCCCCTGCAGCGCCGAGGCTGAGAAGGTTGCCAGGGCGAGGACCACCAGGCCGACGTGCGACAGGCTGGTGTAGGCCAGCATGCCGCGCAGATTGCTGTGCGCGAGGGCGGCCACCGCGCCGTAGAGGATGGCCAGGGTGCCGAGGCCGGCGATCAACCAGTGCAGATTGCTGGCGGCGATCGGCGCCAGCGGAATGGCCAGGCGGATCAGCCCGTAGGCACCGAGCTTAAGGCCGACGATCAGCGCGGTGACCGCGGCCGGCGCGCCCATGGCCAGCGACGGCAGCCAGGTGTGCAGCGGCACCAGCGGCACCTTGGCGGCAAAGCCGACCAGCAGCAGCAGAAACACGGCGTACTGCATGCCTTCCGGCAGCGGCGCCGCGAGCAGGGTCGGCAGGTCGAAGACCAGCGCAGCATCGCCGGCATGGCCGGCATGGCCGAAAACCAGCGCCAGCAGGCCGAACAACAGCGGCACGCCGCTCGCCAGCATGACCAGGAAGTAGCGCACGGCCGCCGTCTGCCGGCCGGCGCCGATGCCCCACAGGCTGACCAGAAAATACAACGGCAAGAGGGTGAATTCCCAGCAGAAAAAGAACAGGATGGTGTCGAGCGCGCAGAAAACGCCGAGCGTCGCCGCTTCCAGCAACAGCAGCAGGGCGAAGTACAAGCCGGGAGGCAAAGGCGAGGCCGTGGCACAAACGCGCCAGCCAGCGACCACCGCGCCGCAGAAGAGCAGCGCCGTCGCCGGCAGGAAGAGCAGCGAGATGCCGTCGACGCCGACCAGATAGCGGATGTTCAGCCCGGCGATCCAGCTCGCCGAGTCGATCAGCTGGAAGTCGGGGTCGGCGCCGTCGAAGGCGACGACGATCAGCAGCGATAGCAGCAGGGTGAGCACGGCGGTGCTCAGCGCGATCCACTGCGCCCAGGGTGCGCGACGCAGTAGCGTGGCAGCCAGCGCGCCGAGCACCGGCAGCGCCAGAAGGGTGCTCAACAGTGGCCAGGATGCCAGCTCAGCCATGTTCGAAATAGGCGGCCAGCGCCTGCGTTGCGGTGTCGGTCAGTTGCAGCCACGGCTCCGGGAAGAAACCGGCGACCAGCAGGACCAGCAGCGTCGTGCCGCCGACGAAGTACTCCATGACACTGGTGCGGGCGATTCTGCGCGCCGGCAAATCCTTCGGCCGCGGCGCCAGAAAAGCACGCTGGAAAGCCCACAGCAGGAAACCGGCGGCAGCGACGTTGCCGAGCGCCGTGGCGATCGTCGGCAAGGCGCCGAAGGTCTCGATAGACGCTTCAAGCACCAGGTGCACGGCATCGAAACCCGGCGTCCCCGGCATGCCGAGCAGCGCCAGGCCACCGATCAGGAAGGCGATGGCGATGAACGGCACGCGGTCGAACAGGCCGCCCAGGCGGTCGAGGTTGGTGGTGCCGGCGCGGCGGTAGACGTAGCCGATCATCATCAGCATGACAGTGATCGCCAGCCCGAAGTTCACCGCCAGCAGCAGCGCGCCCTGCAAGCCGGCCGGGTGCAGGGTAAACAGGCCGATGACGATCAGGCTGGTGTGGCTGACGACGGCAAAGGCCATCAGGCGGCGCAGGTTCGCCTGGCGGAAGGCGAGCACCGCGGCATAGAAGACGCCGACCATGGCGAAGGCCACGACGTACTTCTGCCAGATGACCACTGCCTCGGCGGTCAGCGGCAGCACGAAGCGCGCCATGCCGTAGATGCCGACCTTGACCCCCAGCAACAGCACCGGACCGACGGCGACCAGCCCGTAGCCGGCCGAATTGGGCAACCAGCCATGCAGCGGAAACAAGGGTGTGCGGATCGCCAGGCCGTAGAACAGCAGGTAGAATGCCGCCGACTGGTACTTGCCGATCTGCGGCGTCGCCAGCAGATCGAAGAGGTCGAAGCTCCACCCACCACCGCCCCCGTCGACGTGGCTCCAGACCAGGACCACCGCCCCGGCGACGAACAGACACCAGCCGAACAGCTGGTACTGCAGGAAGCGCGACAAGGCCAGCTTTTCCTCGTTGGCCGAGGCCCAGCGCCAGAGCAGGTAGCCGATCAACGCCAACTGCACCGCCGAGGCGCCGGCAAACCACAACAGGTTCATCGTCGTCAGCATGGTCATCAGCGAAGATTCGATGACCAGCAGGACGGCAAGCAGATGCACTGGCGTCACCTGCTGCCGGGCCATGCCGTAGAAGGAAAGCAGGACACCGAGCAGCGCGCTGAGCAGGATGAAGAGCACGCTGATGCCGTCGACGGCGGCATGGTAGGCAAACACATCGGGCCGCTCGGCGAACTGCATGACCGACGTCGTCACCTCGATGCGCGCGTAGAGGTCGAGCGCCACCAGCAGTTCGGCGACCGCAAACAGGCGGCCGATGGCCACCGCCCAACGCCCGTTGCGAATGACCATCAGTAGCAGCGCGCCGGCCAGCGGCAGACACTGCAGCGTCGCCAACATCGGGTAGTGCGCCAGCGCGCTCCAGTGCACTTCGTTCACAGGATCACCACGAAAGTCGCCATCACCATCAGCATCAGGTAGCGCGGTTGTTCGAGCAGCGACTCAATGGCATCCGCGTAACGGCCCAGGCGCCGCAGCGGCTCGGTGATCGAGGCGTCGCCGCTGAGCAGCAGGTGATCCTCAAGCCACTGCAAGCGCTCGGCGAAAGCGCACAGCGCCCGGCCGGCCAGACCATGGC
>NZ_JAVTWB010000178.1:0-6682 GCF_032229525.1 Accumulibacter sp.
CAGGCGTGCACCTCATCGACGACCAGAACCTTACGGAACAGTCCAAGCAAGCGAAGCGACTGATGCCTGCTGTGCAGCACCGCGAGCAGCGCCTGGTCGATTGTGCCTACGCCGGCCGGGGCCATCAGCGCACGCTTGTTGTGGTCGGCCAACCATGCGTTGCAGCGGACGCTTGCGCTTTCATCCAACTGTTGGTCGTCGTCGGTAGTTGGGCCGCTCGGAATCACGGATTTGGCGAATGCTTCCACCAGGTTGCGTTGGCCGTGCGCCAGGACAAGGCTGGCATTGCCCGAAAACAGGCGCGCATAGACTTGCGCGATGCGGCCGTACATCGCATTGGCCGTGGCCATGGTCGGCAAGCCAATAAAGAAGCCATCGGCCTGACCTGCCGCCATCAAGCGGTGCGCCAGCAAGACTGCCGCTTCGGTCTTGCCCGCGCCGGTCACATCCTCCAGTAGGTAAATCTGGGGGCCGCGCGAAAGCTCTGTCGTTGCCGCCCAGGATTGCAGCGGAGATGGCGTGGTGATTTTCGGGAAAAGGGACTCGAATGGCAGTGCACCGCCACAGTGCAGCGGCAAGACCCCGGAATGATCAAGTGCAACAGCCGCTTGTTTCTTGGCATGCGCCCAGTATTCTCGCAAGGGCAGTGGGTCGTCAGGCTCGGCGCGATACGTGAAGTAATCCGTATTGGACCCTAGCCAGTCAGCGAGGACGGCCAAGCCCGCCATCCACCACGACAACTCCTGGCTGGCGTGTTCAAAAGCTTCCGGGTCAAGCGTGGTGGGGATGCCCGCCTCCCGACCCTCAAAGATCAGCTCTCGAAGATCGTCAGCGAACTGAAAAATTGCAGGCGGGTCATCCTGCCAATGGAAGTGGTTTTTCCACCGTCCACACGGCTGTGCTTCTGGCGGTTGGCCGTGATGGCCGGTCACAGCGCTGACCCAGTAGTTGAGTCCGTGTGCACAGGCTTTGGTCGGAAGCCCAAACCATCTGTTCTCAACGGCGTACCTTTCGAGTTTGTCGCTCCAGAACAGCATGCCAAGACTGTCATGGCGAAGCGTATACACCTTGCTGGCGTCTGGCAGACGACCTCTCAGTTTTTCAAACAGATCAGGCCGTTGACTTTGGAAGCTTTCCGAGAACTTGCCAAGATCATGCATGGCGAGCCAGAACGCTATCCATTGCTCTTGCGCTACCTCATCGTCGGCATGCATTCGCGAGCCGAGAAAATCACGAAAGGCAGGAGCCCTGCGCAAGTATTGCAGTCCAACCGCCGCAACATCCAGACAGTGATACGGCAGCAAATGCAACTGCGCGCCTCCGCTTTCTTGCGGCGTGGCCTTACCCCAGTAACGAAAATATGATTTGGCGGCCATGGACTCGACCAAACTGTCTGACAAATAGGCCTTCCTGACGACTCATTGCCAAGAAGGACGGCATTGCCCGCATGCGGATCGCCAAAACGATTACGCTTTGGGCTGCCGAGCTGAACACGCTTGGTATGTTGCGCGCTCTGCTAGCTCACAGCGTGAGCTAGTCGCCCGAATATTTCAGAAACATGGCATCGACTTCTTCTTTCAACCGGCGCCGCAAGGAATGGGGTTCTTCTACAACGACGTGCGCGCCGTGCCGCATCACGTCCATCAGCAGTTCGCGTTCGTCGGAATAAGGCACTTTCAGGCGATAGCGCCCATCGGGAAGATCTTCGCCACACTGGTCGGCATGCCATCTTTCGTAGCGTACCCAACGCGCGCGCTCCGCCGAAAAAATCAGGCTGGCTATTTCTCTGGGAGCGCCAGCAAAGATGCCGTATGCAGCTGCGTAGTGAGCGTTCAGTGTTTCGTCGGGAATGTCTATTGCGACTTCCGGTAGTACGGCAACGCGAACCAATGTTTCGGCAGCGAAGCTGCGTAGACCATCCCGGAGGTGACACCACGCGTCGAGATACCAATTGTCTCGGTAATGCACCAAGCGCTGTGGCGACAGATTGCGCGTTGTAATCTCGTCTCGTGAACGGTTCCAGTGCTCCACCTTGAGCTGCTGCCTTGATAGCAGAGCAGATGCCATGTCCGCAAAATAGCGCGGCTCGAGCTGGCGTTTGGCGATGGATAGCAATCGCACGCGGTGGCTCACTTCAGCAGATGAATGGCCAAAGGTTTCCAGCAAGGACGCGAGCCGAGATTGAATTGGAGCAAGGTGTGCCGCGAGAACTCCTGGTTCGATATCACCGAGGAGTTTTTGCGCTGCCAGCAGTGCAAACAATTCCTTGGCCGAAAACCACAGTCCAGGCAACTCATAATGCGGCCCGCCCAGATTGAGATGGTCAAAGAAGTATCCGCCAGCCGCACGGTCCCAAACGATCGGTGCATGTAGGCGATCGCGCATGTACTCGATGTCGCGTTTGAAAGTCGCTTGGGATACTTCAAGTGCCGCGAGGAAGTCCTCAATGGGAACCGCCCGTTGTGTGCGCAGCAACTTGTCGATGACGTAAAAGCGCTCAGAACGGTTCATGCGATTGCCTTATGTAGCAATAATTAATTGCTAGGCGAACGCTCGTTGAAGCAGCGAGACTCCGAATCGTGCTGGCTAGCACGGAGGCATCCTTTGCACTACAGTGGTCCCCTGACCCGTCGGTCTAGAACAGCGACCCAAGGCCAGCGCTAGGCCCCTGGGTGAAGACGTTGGCGTTCGTCCCTCGTCCCAAGCGACATGCTACAACCTTCCTCGACGTTGGGCGATGGCACCAGTGCCGACGACTCTACTGCAGCGCCCCGGGCGACAGCGGCGAGCCGACGACCAGCGGGCGGGTCCCGGCCGGAAGCATGAACTCGGCGGTCGGCGCCAGATTCTGCTCGCGAACGAAGCCGGGCAAATCGGCCTTGCCGCGCAGTGGCGAGTGGCTGCTCAGGCGGAACGGCAGGCCATCGCCATCGCTCAGCTCTGACTTTTCGACGATCTGGTTGCCGGCGTAGCGCCCCGGCGCTTTCGGCAAGGCCCGGCCATAGCCGGCGACCAGGTTGTTGATCGCCCACACTTCGAATCCAGGCGGCATCCGATCCAGCCAGACGTGCAGGAAGTTGCCGGCGGGCAGGTCGTCGATCAGCGTGTTGTGCGCCAGGTAAAGCGCGTTGTCGGGCCAGCGCTTGCCTTCGGCACCATAAGAAATGAGGTCCACGTTGTCGCTCGTTTCGCTCTGGCCGATGATATTGCCGATCACCCATGCCAACCCGCCATTGGGGAATTCAAGCTCGTACGACGCCCTGCCGCCGGCCCCGTCGACGAGCAGGTTGTAGAAGATGCGGCTTTCGCGGGCGCGGGACTTGATCAGGTGGCCAAGATAGCCCTGCTGGAAGCGACTCCCCTTGACACTCAGCCGGGCGATGGTGCCAGCGTAAAGCAGGTGATGCAGCGCACCGGCGTGCTTCGGCGCCTCGCCGAACTCGCTGTCCTCGACCTCGAGCACGGTGTCGGCGACGTTGCCGGTGAGGATGCCCATCTCGTTGTCGAAGAAGGCGCAGCGGACGACGCGAAGATGGCCTCGTTCAAAGCGGATGCCGGCGCCGTTGCCATCGGCTACCCGCGCGCCGCGGAACTCGAGGTTCTCGATCAGCAGGTCGCCGTTGCGCACCACCCACAGCGCCTTGCCTTCGGCGCTGGCGCCGTCGGCGATCAGGCGCGGGCGCTTGCCGGTTCCGCGGATGGTGAGCCGGCCTTGCGTCCACACCACCGCTTGCTGGCGGTATTCGCCGGGCCGGATTTCAATGGTATCGCCATCGCGCGCGATGCGTGCCGCTTCCTCGATGCTGCGCACCGCTTCCAGCGGACCGACGACGATGGTTCTGCCGGGCGCGGTGGTGCTCGCCATCCGCTTCTCGGGGGTTTTGGCCTGGGCGCTTTCCCTGACCCCGGCAGTGACGCCTGCGGCGGTTGAGGCTGGCCCCGGGGCCGGGGCCGGGGCTGCCGCTGAGGGCCGCTCGGCAGGCGCCCGGATGACCTCCAGCTGACCTTGCGCGTTGCGCCGAATGTTGCCCAGTTCGGAGGGTGCCGGCGGCAGCTGGTCAGCCAGGACAGCGGCGGCCAGAAAGCTCAGCACGAACGCGGCGGTGAGGCGTCGTCGCTTGCTCATTGCTCTTCCTCTTGTCAATGGTCATACGCCGCCGGCGGCGTCCGGAAACCCCTTTACTGTCCGGAAATTACGCAATCGTGGCCAGCGACGCAAGCCCTACGAGAGTTCGACCTGCGCGCCGAGCTCGACCACCCGGTTCGGCGGAATCTTGAAGAAGGCCGTCGCCGGGTCGGCGTTGCGAAACATCCAGGTGTACAGCACCTGCCGCCAGTGTCCCATTCGCGAACGCTTGGCGATCGGCATGGTGACGATCGTCTCGCGGCCGAGAAAGAACGAAGTTTCCATCATCTCGAAGGCCAATCCATGCCCGGCGCACAGTTCCATCGCTCGCGGCAGGTCAGCTTCGTCCTTGAAACCATAGCGGACGAAAACCCGGTAAAACCCGGCGGGCAGCGCTTCAACATGCACGCGCTCGCCCTCGGCAACACGCGGTACGTCTTCAACGTCGACGTGCAACAAGACCACACGCTCGTGCAGGACCTTGTTGTGGTACAGGTTATGCAGCAGCGCCCGCGGCACGCCGTCGGGGGTGGCGGTGAGGAAGACGCCGGTGCCATCGACGCGGTGCGGTCCGCCCAGCTCCAGGCTGCCAATGAACGCGGCGAGCGGTATCGTATCTTGCGCGAGTTTCTCGTAGAGCAACTGACGCCCGAGCCTCCAGGTCGATAGCAGGATAAAGACCGACAAGCCGAGCGCCAGCGGGAACCAGCCGCCGTCAAAAATCTTGATGACGTTGGCCGAGAAGAAAGCAAAGTCGACGACTACGAAAAAAACCAGGAACAGAGCCGCGCGCGGCCAGCTCCACTGCCACAGCGCGCGCACGACGACAAAGGCGAGGATGGTATCGATCATCATCGTCAGGGTGACGGCGATGCCGTAGGCCGAAGCCAGGTTCGACGACGAGCGGAAGCCGAGGACGACGACGATCACCGCCGCCAGGAGCAGCCAGTTGATGTTCGGAACGTAGATCTGGCCCTTCTCGCGTTCGGAGGTGAACTTGATGCGGATGCGCGGACAGTAGCCGAGTTGCATGGCCTGGCTGGTCAGCGAAAAGGCGCCGGAAATCACCGCCTGCGAGGCAATCACCGTCGCCACCGTGGCCAGCAAGACCAGCGGTATGCGCAGGATTTCACTCGGCGCCATCAGGAAAAAGGGATTTTCGACCGCCGTCGGGTCGGCGAGGATCAAGGCTCCCTGGCCGAGATAGTTGAGGTACAGCAGCGGAAAGACACACGCGAACCAGGCCCACTTGATCGAGCGCCGCCCGAAATGGCCCATGTCGGCGTAAAGCGCTTCGCCGCCGGTGATCGCCAGCACCACCGAACCCAGCGCCACAAAGGCCATCCCCTGATGTTCGAAAATGAAGCGCAGCGCGTACCAGGGATTAATCGCCAGCAGCACGGAAGGATGCTGGATGACTTGCCACAAACCGAGCGCACCGAGGCAGACAAACCAGAACAGCATCAGCGGGCCAAACAGTGCCCCGACAGCCGCCGTGCCGTGGCGCTGAAATACGAACAGGACCACCAGAATGGCGACGGTGATTGGCAGGACGTAGGGCTCGAGCACAGGCGCCACGACTTCCATACCTTCGACCGCCGCCAGCACCGACATCGCCGGGGTGATCACGGCGTCGCCGTAAAACAGCGCGGCGCCGAAAATGCCCAGCGCCGAGATCGCCCACAGCAGGCGCGGCGAGGCGTTCGACGTGCGCAGCGCCAGCGCCGTCAGCGCCATGATGCCGCCCTCGCCCTTGTTGTCGGCGCGCGTGATGAACAAAACGTACTTCAGTGAAACGGTGATGGTCAGCGCCCAGAAGACCAGCGACAGGATGCCGAGAACGCTGTCGGCGTTAATCGGCAGCGGATGGTGGCCACCAAAGACCTCCTTCATGGTGTACAGCGGACTGGTGCCGATGTCGCCAAAGACGACGCCCATTGCCGCCAGCGCCGTCGCCGCCAGACCCGATTTCTCGCCATGTGGCGAGTTCTCTGCGGTCATTGCCCCTCCCGGAATCCTGCTCACGAGTCCCCCAAACGCTTCTTCCCCGACCAGACAGCGGACCAGCGTTTGGCGAGGCACCTCTCGGCGGCCTTTTCGACTGCTGCAGCGCAGCAACGAAGGCGCGATTCTAGGGTGAAAGCAGCCTCACGACAAGAACAAAAGCAAACCTGACAAAATCTGAAAATTAGCTGACACATGCTTGATCGGAAAGAGATTTTCGGCTTTTCTCAAGCAAACGCAAAAAGCCCCGGAGGCAACGACCCGAGCCCGTCGGGCGGTGCTACAATCCTGCCCCTCGCTTGGCTGGATCCATCGACCGGGAGTCTACATGATGACTGAAGAAAACAAGCTTCTTGAGCACGAGACACTGCAAAAAGGCCTCGCCGACGTGCATCTCAGCGAAATACGCTCCCTGCTCTCCTTGCAGAAACGCGTCGAGGAACTCGTTGAGCCACTGCTGCGCGAGCAGGACAGCCCCTCCCTGGATGAAGCGAACCTGCATATCCAGGAGCAATATCGCAACGACCTTCGCCAGAAGCTCAAGCTGATGCC
>NZ_JAVTWB010000179.1:0-40650 GCF_032229525.1 Accumulibacter sp.
GGGCGGCTTCGTCCAGACGCCGGAAACCACTCGACTGCTTGATCTCGACGCTCGTCGGCAAACCCTGCGCGCTGACCCTGATCCGCAGCAGCACGCGCCCTTCCTCACCCAGTCGCCGTGAGGATTCCGGATAGACCGGCGGAGGATTGCGCAGGTAATCGACGTCGAAACGGGCCGCGACCACCACCGGCGCCGGCACGGCAGGCGAGTCTGCCGGTCCCGCTGCGGGTTGTGGCTCGACAGTGAAGGCAGTCGTCGCTGGCGCGGTGGCGGTTGCCGCCAATATCGGCGGGGGTGTTGGCGACGCTTTCTCCACTGGTACTGCGGACGCCCGAGAAGGCTTGGCTCGCCGGATCTTTTTTTCTGGCCGCTCGACCCTTGGTGTGGGATCGACCTTTGGCGGCAACTCGACTACCTGGGGCTTTGCGACTTCTGGCCGCCGCGCGACAAGCTCAAGCACACGCACGGTAAGTACCGGCAGGGCTTCCGCCGGCGCGCTGCGCCCAACCGTCCCGAAGGCCAGGAAAAGGCCGAGCAAATGTACCCCCAGCACCACCAAGACGCACAACGCCAGCCGCCAGACGGGCTGCCTGTGTTCGCCCGGAAGCTCGAAGTAGGTGGAAACGGCGTGCGCCTGACCCGACATTTCGCTCAACTCTGTCCTGTTTCAGCTAGCACCAAAGTGTGCGCGAAAGGGCGCTATTGTATGTCGCCCCGCCCGTCTCCGGATGCGGCATTTCGTCTCATTGGACCGGCCCACCGGCTGCGCGGTGAAGTCGCGCGCCAACATCACCTGCTTTGATCCAGGTCGGTAAGCAAGTAGCCGTGGCCGCTCCTGCAGCATCACCTAAAACAGCCCCGTCGGGGCTGTTTTCACGTCGTGCGCAACACGGTAGAAATCAGAACCGGTTCCTGGCTTCGCCGCCCTAATGCGTAACGACCCGAGGCAATTCCTTGGCCCGCGCCACCCAGTCTTGCACTTGCGCCGCCGTTGGAAGCTTGCGAACCAGGTCCTTTTCCCCGTTCAACTCGGCCATTTTTGCGTGCAGATTCTCCGCGTTTCTCTGCGCCAATTCAGGAACGGTATCGACACCCGCACACTCCAGCAGATCTGCATACTGCGTGCTGACACCCGTGATTCGCGACAGGTCGGCGCGATTCACCCAATTGAGAATCAGCTTTTCGCTGATTCCCGATTTCTCGGCAATTTCCTTGCGGCCACTCTTCTGGCAACATGTTTTCAAGAGGCTTTCCAGAGAACCGACGCCCGCCTCTTCGAGTTTGGCTGCGTAAGCTTGCCCAATGCCTTCGATTTCAGACAGTTTCGCCATATTTGTCTCCTCGGTCTGTTTTGATGAACGGCACGGATGCCACTACCTGCCCTTCTTTCCTCGCCAGCGGGGCCCGTCGACTGCGACGATGGCGTTCAAGAAATGCAAAGCGCTTGGCGTCTCGACAAAGGCCGCCGGATCGCAGCGGCACCGTGACCGTACCATTGGCATTGTAAAGTGAGGGCTTCGCTTGTCAAACCGCCGGGCAGACGCCAACAAAGGTAGCCGCTATCGCCAATCCACCATCCGTCTCCACGCTGCCCGAACTGCCCGGTCAGGCGCGGCTGTTTCTCGCACTGTGGCCAGCGCCAGACGAACGCGCACAGCTCGTCCATTATCTGCAGCAATGGACGTGGCCCAGGGAATCGTCCCCGATCACAGCCGATCGGCTCCATCTCACCCTGCACTTCCTCGGTACGGTGGCGCGCGAACGCGTGGCGGAGCTGGCCGCCCGACTGCAGGTGCCGACTACCGCTTTCGAACTGTGCCTGACGCGTGCCGAAATCTGGCCGCGCGGTCTCGCGGTGCTGCAGACGAGCGAGCCCTCCGCAGCGTTGATTGAGCTCCATGTCCGCCTTGCGGAAGCGCTACGAGCCATTGATCTGTCGGTGGAAGCACGTCGGTTTCGCCCACACGTGACGCTGGCGCGACGGGCGGCGGGAGCCAGCCCCCCGGCCGAACCAGCCCGACTGCACTGGCGGATAAGCAGCTACTGCCTGGTCGAGTCGGTCTTGGGCGCCGGCGGTGGCTATCACGTCGCACAGCACTACGGCTAAACAGCCCCGCGGATTCGACGGCCTTTTTGCCCCCCAACGCGCACTGGGACACGCGGCTCAAACGGCAGAGCGGTCCTTTCGCGCAAACCGGTTCAAACGACCGAAAATGCTGCACAATGGCGGCCTTTTCTCGCGCCGCATGCGTCTTGGCGGCAGGAAGTTACCGAAATGTCGCACCGTCGCGCGGTCGCCCTGATGGTATTGGTCACCCTGCTGTGGAGCATGGCCGGCGTAGTCTCCCGCCATCTGGACACGGCCGGGAGCTTCGAGGTCACTTTCTGGCGCAGCCTGTTCAGCGCGCTGGCGCTGAGTATTGCGCTGACCCTGATGCGCGGACCACGACTGTGGCGTGACCTGCTGCACGCACCTTGGCCAGTGTGGTTCTCGGGTGTCTGCTGGTCGGTGATGGCGACCGCCTTCATGCTGGCCATCACCCTGACCACCGTTGCCAACGTGCTGGTGATGATGGCCATCGGACCATTGATCACCGCCCTGTCAGCGCGTGTTTTCCTGCAGCACCAGCTGCCGATCAGAACCTGGGTGGCTATCGCAATGGCCGGTGTGGGCATCGGCTGGATGTTCGGGCAGGAGGCTCGGACGGGGCTGTCGCTCACCGGGACGCTGGTCGCACTGGCCATTCCCCTGGCCGCCGCACTCAACTTCACGATACTGCAGCACGTCGGCCATGGCCGCACTGACCCGGCAAAGCCCGGCCACCAGGACATGTTGCCGGCATTGCTGATCGGTGCCGTACTGTCGTCGCTGTATACCGTGCCGTTCGCCTATCCCTTCCAGGCATCGGCTCACGACCTCGCACTGTTGGCCCTGCTGGGCTCCGTTCAGCTGGCCCTACCCTGTATGCTGCTGGTCCGTCTGTCACGCGAACTGCCGGCGCCGGAGATTGCCCTGCTCGGTCTGCTCGAAGTGGTGTTTGGGGTCAGCTGGGCGTGGCTCGGCGCCGGCGAAAATCCGGGACCCAATACGCTGACCGGCGGCGCGCTGGTTCTTGGCGCGCTGGTCGCCAACGAGGCCCTGGCGATGAGGGCGACCAGAGTGAAGCGACAGCCAGACCCGGAAAGCGTAGGCCACCGATCAGAACGATGATCCTTCGACTGAGCCGTGTCCGTACGAAACTCCCGAGCAGTCGCCAATCGGGGGTATCCTTGGGCTGCCGCAGCAGAATGGTGGACAAGGATTAACCTGTATCAAGGCGAGCGGCCGTCGGCGAGCCGACAATGCCAGGCGACATGCACCGCGGCAGACGCCGGCAGTCGCCGACCCGTCCCTCGGGCAGGAACGCTTGCTCCCAATTCGCTCTGACCGCTTCCCGAGCAAGGCATGGGCCCACCTTCCCGGGCATGCCAACGCGCCAGTTTTCGCTGCAAACGATCGACGACCATGAAAATACTCTCGACCCTGATCCTGTCCTTCACCCTGCTGCTCGCAGCCTGTTCACAGCCGGTGGTTTTCAGGTCGACCGACATTACCGGCGTCGACTGGGGAAAGAACCTCGCCCTCACCGACCACAACGGCCAGCCACGTCAGCTGGCCGACTTCAAGGGCAAGGCGATCATCGTCTTTTTCGGATACACGCAGTGTCCGGACGTATGCCCGACCACGTTGCTGGCAATGCGCGAGGCACTGAGCCGTCTCGGCGAAGATGCCAAACGCGTGCAAGTGCTGTTTGTGACGCTCGACCCGACGCGTGACACCGCTCAGCTATTGTCCGAATACGTCACCGCCTTCGACCCCGGCTTCATCGGCCTGCACGGCGACCAAGCCGCCATCGCTGCAGCCGCGAAGGAGTTCAAGGTCTTCTACGCGAAACAGGCAGGCAGTACACCAGACAGCTATACCATCGACCATTCCACCGGCAGCTTCGTTTTCGATCCGCAGGGGCGGCTACGGCTTCTCGTTCGCCACGGCGAGAGCCCCGACAGCGTTGCCTCCGATCTGAAGCTGCTGCTGGCCGGCAATTGACTACCAGGAAACATGACATGAAACGCTTCCTCTTGCTGTTCGCCTTTCTTTCCCTGCCCGTCGCCGCCGCTCCGACCAGCGCGCAGATCAATCTGGATATCGGCACCCCGCCGGTGATCATCGTCAAGCACACCCTGGCGCAGAGGACCTCGCGGCTGGTCCGTTTTTACGACGTCGGGATCATCGGGCTGGGTAACGATGGCATGATCAAGATTCATGACGGTAGCCACCTCAACCTGGCGCAACGACAGATCGCCGAAAAACTCATCGACCAGGAAAACCCCGATCGTAACTCGCTGATCTACGCCATCGCCGAAGCACACGGTGGCCAGGACGCCGAACCGGTGGTCCGCGAGGCTCAGATCAAGCGATGGCAAGCGCAGTTCCATTCCGGCTGGTGGATCGAAGACGCTCAAGGCAACTGGATGCAGAAGCCGTAAGCCCGCCGTTGGCCTCCCTGCCCTGGCGAGTGCGGCATCTTGTCGCACAAGGCGGCACGGGCCGCCGTTTATAATCTAGCCCCCTGAACGACCAAGGAGTACGGATTGAAAGCAACGCGAACCCAACTGGCGATGGCCTTCGTGCTCGGCCTGTCTTCGGCGGCCGCACTCGCCGCCGATATCGAGATCAAGGATGCATGGGTACGAGGCACGGTGACCGGCCAACAGGCTACCGGGGCTTTCCTGGAAATCACCAGCAAGTCAGGCGCGACGCTGGTCGGCGCGGCCAGTCCGGCTGCGGACATCGCCGAGATCCACGAAATGAAGATGGACGGCGGGATGATGAAGATGCGCGCCGTCGAACGCCTTGAGCTGCCTGCCGGCAAGCCGGTGCAACTGGCACCTGGCGGCTACCACGTGATGCTGATGAAGCTCAAGCAGCCGCTGAAGAAGGGTGATTCGGTGACGCTGACGCTGCAGATCGAGGGTCCGGACAAGAAGGTCGAAGCCGTGCCGATCAAGGCCGAGGTGCGTGACCTGACCGCGGCGGCATCCCCGGCCAGCGAACACAACAAACACTGAGCAGCGAAGGCTGGCGCGTGGCAGCGAGCACGCGCCAACGAGTATCTACCGGCGCTGCAGCAGCGAGCTCGATGTCGCTAGCAGTGCCGCGGTACAGACACCATGGCCGACTGCCAGCCACAGATTGAAACCGCTGCTCACCGTCAGCCCCCCGAGAGCGACTTCGGCGGCCAGCAGAAGCAGCAGCGTCACCGCCGCCTTGCGCGTCTCCTCGTCACCAAGCGCCTGCAGCGACGCCGCACCAAGCAGCAAGAGGGTGCCAAGCGCAGCCCAACGGTGCAGCAGATGCAGGCCAATCCCGCCAGCGTCGCCCGCCGGTGGCACAGCTGCCAGCGTGGTGAACGGCGTCAGCGCTGCCCAGATGGTCGCGGCCGGCCACCACCGCCCGCCGCAATCAGGCAAGGAAACGCAAGTCAGCGCGGCGTACCCGGCGCCAATCAGCGCGCCGAAGACAACCGTCAGCGACAGCATCGCCACCCCGAGACGCAGCACCGGGGCTGGCGCGCGCTCGGACCGATATTCGGGTCGGCTGGCCAGCACCACTCGCCACGAAAAGGTCACCAGACCAAAACCACCGATGATGTTGAGGAAGCCGACCAGCACCAGCCTCGGATCCGAACTCCAGAATCCGAGCGCCGAGAGCACCAGAACCAGCAGCACCAGCAGCGTCGCTGGAAGCGCGGCTGGTCGGATGGACGGGCGCCGCAGGCACAACCAGAGCAGGTAACACGCCAGTAACAGGAATACCGAGGCCGTGGCGCGATGCAATAGCCGCAGAGGAGAGAACGGCTGTGCCTGGGGTTCGCCGCTCAGCAGCCGCCCGTAGCAGGCCGGCCAATCGGCACAACCCAGCCCGGCCCCGTCAAGACGAAGGTAGGCGCTGAGCAACACCACCAACAGCGACAGCGCGGTCAGCAGCAGTGCTGTCCGGCGAATTTGCCGCAGCCGCAAACCCTGGCCAGTCATCAAGTAGCGAGGCTCGCGACACGCTCCACGCGAAGTTCATGATTCACCCACAGCAGAAGGCCGAGAACGACCATCGCGCCTCCCTGATGCGCGGCACCGAGGCCAACCGGAACAGCCAGCAGCAGAGTCGTAATACCGAGCGTGATCTGTACGAACAGCACCACCATCAGCAGTGTCGCGGCCTGACGTGCGCCGGTTGAAACGGCAGCCGTCCTGATCTTCCACCAGAACCACGGCACCAGAAAGGCCAGCAGCCATGCCCCCAGGCGATGGTCGAACTGGACCAGCGCCATATTGTTGAAGAAGTTGAGGTACCACGGATCGATGATGAAACTTTCCGGTGGCAGGATGTGCCCGTTCATCAACGGAAAAGTATTGTAGGCCTTGCCGGCGCGGATGCCGGCGACAAACCCGCCACTGACGACCATGTAGGCAACCAGCATCAGCAGCCAGAAACCGATGCGTTGCAGGCCCTTGAGCGTCGCATCGGTGGTCGCACGGGCGCGCTCGGCGAGCAGCCCGAGGGCCAGCCAGAACATCGCCACGAAGATCAGGAAAGCCAGAGACAGATGCGCGGTCAGCCGATAGTGACTGACCCGCGGGTCATCGACCAGCCCGCTCTTGACCATGTACCAGCCCATCGCCCCTTGCATGCCACCGAGCAGGAAGATCCCCAGCAGCTTCGGCAGCAGCGACCGTTTCACCTTGCCTCGCCAGCAGAACCAGATGAACGGCAAGAGGAAGACGACGCCGATCAGGCGTCCGAGGACGCGGTGCCAGTACTCCCAGAAGAAAATGCCCTTGAACTCGTCGAGCGACATCTGATGGTTCACCTGCTGATACTCCGGCGTCTTCTTGTATTTGTCGAAGGTTTCGTCCCACTCGGCCTGATTGAGCGGCGGGACGACACCGACGATCGGCTGCCACTCGACGATCGACAGACCGGAATGGGTCAGGCGAGTGACGCCACCGACCACCAGAATCGAAAAGACCATCGCGCTGCAGATCAGCAACCACAGCGCGACTTGACGACGAGCGACGATATCCATACCAGAAACCCGGATCAGAGAGAAAGGACGAAGCGCGAATTATAGGCTCTTTGATCGGGTCCTCGACCGGTACAGACGCTGCTCTCAGGGCAAGCGCATCGACCTACAATACCCTTGTCATGGCCCGGACGATCCGTCCGGAATCATCGGGAGATCGAGAACCGCGGCCAACAGAGACCGGCCCTGGCTTATAGCCTGGCCGGATCGAAACCGGTCTCCCGATACACCGATTGCAGGAGATCCTTGCCGATACGCGACTCCATCTCCTTGTGTACCGGTATCAATGCCTTCTTGAAGGCCTGGCGCTGCTCGGCGGTCGGCACATGGACCTGCATTTTGCCGCTCTTTCTCACCGCCTCGAGATCCTTGTCGTTCTGCTCCTTGGCGATATCGTTGGCGTATCTGGTCGACTCCTTCATCGCCGTTTCCAGCTGGTCACGAACATCCGCCGGCAGACTATCCCAGAACCGCTTGTTGACCACCACCGCGTAACCCAGATAGCCATGTTCGGTCAATGCCAAATACTTCTGGACTTCAAACATCTTCTGCGTGTACAGATTGGAAATCGGGTTCTCGGTGCCATCGACAATACCGGTCTTGAGCGCCTGATAGACTTCCGAGAAGGCCAGCATCCGGGGTATCGCCTTGAGCGCCCGCATCTGCGCGTCAAGTACGCTTGAGGGCTGTATGCGCATCTTCTTTCCCTGCAGGTCATCCGGTATCAAGATCGGCGTGTTTGCCGAAAACGACTTGAACCCGTTGTCCCAGTACGCCAGGCCGATGATTCCCTTGGGCTCAAGCTTCTTGAACAGACCCTGCCCGATCGAACCCTTGGTCACCTTGTGCAGTTCGGCGTAGCTGTCGAAGATGTACGGCAGATCGAAGACTTCGAAGTCCCTTACGCCCAGCGGCGCGAACTTGGCCAGCGAGGGAGCAAGCATCTGCACGACACCGAGTTGCAAGGCTTCCATTTCCTCCTTGTCCTTGTACAAGGTCGAGTTCGCGTACACCTCGACCCTGACCTTGCCCCGGGTCAGTTCTCCCGCTCGCTTGGCAAAGAACTCGGCGGCGAGTCCCTTGGGAGTATCGACCGCCACGACGTGGTTGAACTTGATGACGATAGGGTTCTGCGCAAGGGCCACGAAAGGCATCGCGGCGAGAGCGGAGGCGACCAGGCCGAATAGCAGATGGATAACTTTCACGTTGCCTCCTCGATCGAGAACTGTTGACCACCGTCGCTGGACATCAAGCGATGCTCTGCCTGCGTGCATGAACAGGGCAGAAACCGATGCTGACTAGTATCGTGGAAATGTGCAATCTGCTGCAAATGGAGGGCGCCGCGCTGGCCCGTTCTGACGGACAATGCCCCCTCGCGTCGTCATTTTGGGTACCATCGGCCGCCATGAAAGAGGCATCGCTCCCCTACCAGCATGACCGCCGACGACCCGTTTCGCCGAACTGGTCGCACTGGTACCTCTCGATCCTCAAAATGGCCGTCGGTCTGCTGCTGATCCTGCTGATCGCCCTGCTCTGGCTGTTGCGTCAGAACGAGATCGATGAACAGCGCTCGACCCTGATTGCCGACGTCCTCTGGCTTGAGCAAAGCGTCCGCTTTCAGCTTGAGGGACAGTTGGAACAGCTGCGCCAACTCGCTCTCGACCTGAACCGGACGGACGACCAGAACGCCCTGTTCGCCCTTCGCGCCGGCCACATCCTGGAGCACAGCCCGGAGCTCCAGAAGTTGCTCTGGCTGGATGCCTCGGCCCGACCGGTCCGCGGCATCCCGACGCCGATCCTGCCACGCAGCGGGGAGGACATGTCTGGCGATGTTCATCTCAAACGCGCAATAGAACTTGTCCGCCTGGGTAACCCCGTCTACAGCGAGGCTTATCGGACGCCGGAGCAGGCCCAGTTCGAAATCTATGTGCCGATCTTCGACGGCGGCGAGTATCGCGGTACGCTGCTCGGTGTCTATTCGCTCGATGGGCTGCTCAAGCAACAGGTACCCTGGTGGTTCGCCGAGAAATACCAGGTGCGTGTTCTTGACAATAGCGGTGACTCGCTCGCCAGCAAGTCGAAGATCGACGCTGCATCGACCACACTGAGCTACCCGGTCAGCTTTGACCCACCCGGCTACGGCATGGTGCTTCAGGTCACCGCCTACCGCGGCGCCGATAATCTGGCGCAAACGCTGATTGCTGCGCTGATCATCATTCTCGCCGCGGCGGTATTCTGGAGCTTGTGGGCCGTACGCGGACTGATCCAGCGACGCCTCTTCGCCGAGCAGGCACTACGTTCGGAGTACGCGTTCCGCAAGGCCATGGAAGACTCGCTGACGGTCGGCATGCGCGCGCGCGACTTGAACGGTCGCGTGACCTACGTCAACCCCGCATTCCTGGAGATGGTCGGCTTTGACGCCGACGAGCTGATCGGCAGAGAGCCGCCAATGCCTTACTGGGCGCCGGAGGAAATGGAGAGAACCCTGCTGCTGCATCAAAGCGTGCTCGAGGGCAAGCCCCCCCTGGAGGGTTTCGAGATCCGTCTGATGCGCAAGGACGGCAGCCGTTTTGACGCGCTGGTCTACGAAGCGCCACTGATCGAAGTAGATGGCACGCAGACCGGCTGGATGGCGTCGATCATTGACGTCACCGCGCGCAAGCACGCCGAGGAGCTCGCCCAGCAACAACAGGAGAAACTGCAGGTCACCTCGCGCCTGGTGACCATGGGCGAGATGGCTTCGACGCTGGCCCACGAACTGAACCAGCCGCTGGCCGCGATCACCAGCTACAACGCCGGTTGCCTGAACAAGCTCGAATCCGGTGACTTCACTACCGCGCAGCTGAAGGAGGCGCTTGGCAAGCTGGCGGTACAGGCGCAGCGCGCCGGTCTGATCATCCGCCGGGTACACGATTTCGTCCGCAAGAGTGAACCCAAGCGCGCGCCCTGCGATCTTGCCGAAGTCGTTGACGACAGCATTGGCTTCATCGAAGGGGCTGCCAAAGCGCGCGGCGTCCGCATTGTGCGCGAGATTCAGGGCATGCGACCCGAACTGATGGCTGATCAGGTAATGCTCGAGCAGGTGTTGCTGAACCTGATGCGCAACGGTATCGAGGCCATGCGGCACACGCCGGCGGAGCTACGGCGGCTGACGATCAAGCTCAGCCAGCTGGACAACCATCAGATGGAGATCAGGGTCATCGACCATGGCCCGGGAATCCCCCCGGAGGTCGAAGAGAAGCTGTTCACCCCCTTATTCTCGACCAAGGCCGAGGGCATGGGTATGGGACTGAATATCTGCCGCTCGATCATCGAGTTCCACCACGGCCGCCTGTGGGTCGAAGCCAACCCGGAAGGCGGCTCGATTTTTGTCATCACTCTGCCGATTGGTCTGCAATGAACCCACACGCCTACCTTGTCGACGACGACGACGCAATCCGCGATTCACTCGGCTGGTTGCTCGAGTCACGCGGTGTCGCTTGCCTGAGCTACCCGTCTGCCGAAGATTTCCTGGCTGCCTGGAACCCCTCGCTCACCGGCTGCGTCCTGCTCGACATCCGCATGGACGGCATGAGCGGACCGGAGCTTTTTAACCTGCTATGCGAGCGCGGCAGCACGCTGCCGGTGATCTTCCTGACCGGTCACGGCGACGTCCCGATGGCCGTCTCGGCACTCAAGCAGGGAGCTTTCGATTTCGTCGAAAAGCCGTGCAACGATAACGAACTGGTCAATCGCGTCATCGAAGCCCTGAAGCTCGATGCAAACCAGCGCCTCGCAGCGTCGGACGCCGATTCGGTGAACGCCTCGACCAGCCGGCTGACGACGCGCGAGCGGCAGGTGATGGAGCGGGTTCTGGCGGGCACCCTGAACAAGGTGATTGCCGATGAACTTCAGATCAGTATGCGCACGGTCGAGGTCCATCGCGCCAATCTCTTCGAAAAAATGGGCGTCAGAACAGCCGTCGAACTCGCACAACTGCTGGCTGGCAAACGCTGACTGCGATCACCCCTCGCTGCTGCGGCAGCCGCCACTACCACCGTCGACGCAACGCCCGGTGTGAGCGAAGACGGCTGGCGGGCCATCGACTTTCTCCCAGGCCGGCACTATCCCCTCCTCGCCCGGCGGGCAGGCAAACGCGACATCGACCCCCAGCCCGCCCACCCAGGCTAGCCGCTCGCCACACCACAGCAACGGCAGGCGGGCCCGCTCCCAAGGCGGCACGGCGGCTTCCTGTAACAACTTGCGCAATGGCTTTCCCGGCCGCCGCGGATCGGCTTGCAAACGCTCGCCACCCCGCCGTGACTGCAGGCAAACGCGAGCCGCGGCGAGCAGACAACGACTGACTCCCGCACCCGTCGTGCGCACGAACGACACCCGGTCGCCACCCCACGGCAAAGCCTCTTCGCCATGCCAGGATAGCGCGGACGCCGGAACCGCTGGGGGATGTGCAAGGATATGCAACTCTCCCCGGTAGACATGCATCGCCCCGTCCGGGTTGGCAACACAGGTTTGCGAGTCGGCAGAGACCGTTGCCAGCTGCCGCAGGGCCTCATCGAGCCAACGCGCCTCGGGAGCGCGAAAGCCGGCCGCCAGTAACTCGAAACGCAAGAGGTTTCGCGCTCGCGGCGGACTCAGCGCATTGAAGCGCGCGACGTCGATGCGCCCGCTGATACTGGCCGCTGCCTCCCGATCGACCGTCGCCAGCTCCTCAAGCAGCGCTGCCGCCTCGGCAAAATGACGCGCAGCCCGAGCCAGTGACAGCGCAGCTCCGGGAAAGTGCTCTTCGATTCGCGGCATCACTTCGCGCCGCA
The DNA here is from genome assembly GCF_032229525.1 of Accumulibacter sp. GTDB lineage: Bacteria > Pseudomonadota > Gammaproteobacteria > Burkholderiales > Rhodocyclaceae > Accumulibacter. Next base: position 11,933 of record NZ_JAVTWB010000179.1, read on the forward strand.
AGTGGTTGCGGCGATAGTGTGCATTGGCGTTGCTTTCGTCCTCGGTCCACTGTAGCGAATGCTTTTCAGCATAATGTGCGATTGCCGAACGAGGCAAGGCAAGCAGTGGACGAATCAGGCGTGGGCCGCTCGCCTGAGGCCGCTCGGCCGGCATCCCGGCGGCACCGCTGACGCCCGCCCCGCGCAACAACCTGAACAGGACGGTCTCAGCCTGGTCATCGCGATGGTGCGCCAGGGCCAGCCAGTCGGCGGGGCGGCCAGCAAACACCGCATGACGCAGCCGCCGGGCAGCCGCCTCAAGCCCCTCACCACTGGCACGAGGCACCTCCACCCGAACGACCTCGAGTGCGACGTCCAGGCGTCGGCAGAAGTCGGCACAAAATTCTGCCCAAGCGTCGGCATTGACACTCAGACCATGGTGGACATGAACCGCCGACAGCTCAAACAGGAGCCCCGCACGGCGCTGGCGCGCGAGCGCGTGCAGCAGCACGACAGAGTCGAGACCACCGGAGAGACCAACGCAAAGCCGCGCGCGCGGCAACAGGCGGGCTTCAAGAAACGCCGAAAGCGTCTGCGGGATTCGCTCCGCGCTTCCCGCCCGGGTGACCTCAGCGTCCCGTCTGCTCTTTGACCCGGCCATAGGCCATCAGGCGGTCAAGGCGTCCAGCGAGCAGGTCGCGAGTCGGCATCGGGGCAAGCCTCTTCAGTGCCTCCTGCAAGGCCTGTTTCAGGCTTTGCCCTGTCGCTGGATAATCACGATGCGCACCGCCAACCGGCTCATTGACGATCCTGTCGATCAAACCCAGGGATTTCAGGCGTGGCGCGGTAATGCCCATGATCTCTGCGGCCTCGCTCGCCTTTTCGGCACTCTTCCAGAGAATCGTCGCGCAGCCCTCGGGAGAAATCACCGAATAGGTCGAATACTGCAGCATCTGCACCTCGTCGCCAACACCAATGGCCAAGGCGCCGCCCGACCCACCCTCGCCGATGACCGTGACGATGATCGGCACCTTCAATTCAGCCATCACGTAGAGATTGTGGCCGATCGCCTCGGACTGGCCACGTTCTTCGGCGTCGATACCCGGGTAGGCACCGGGCGTATCGATGAATGTCAGTACCGGAATACGGAACTTCTCGGCCAGTCGCATCAGGCGCAGCGCCTTGCGATAACCTTCCGGGCGCGGCATGCCGAAGTTGCGAAAGATCTTGTCCTTGGTATCACGCCCCTTCTGGTGGCCGATAACCATGACCGGTTCACCGTTGAATCGGGCTAGTCCACCAACGATCGCGTGATCGTCGGCAAACGCACGGTCACCGTGCAACTCCTCGAAATCGGTAAAGATCAGCGACAGGTAGTCCAGCGTATAAGGCCGTTGCGGGTGGCGCGCCACTTGCGAAACCTGCCAGGCGGAGAGCCTGGCGTAAGTGTCCTTGGTCAGGCTCTGGCTCTTCTTCTCCAGGCGGCTGATCTCGTCGGAAATATCGACGGCCGAATCGTCCTGCGCGAAGCGCAACGCTTCAATTTTGCCTTCGAGATCGGCAATCGGTTGTTCGAAGTCGAGGAAACTGGTTTTCATCAAGCCCAACCGTAGGTGACAGTATGCTGATAATTCGAGCGCGGTATTCTAACCTGAAAGCCAGCGCCTGTTTTTGTTTGGCTGACCGCACGCTCGGTAGATCAGTAGTCAACAGGGATGGAATCGTCGCGCCCCAGGTCGGTCGAAGCCTGCCGCCAAGAGGAAGGAGTCATGCCAGATCCTACCGATGACCGCTGCCGCCAAGCTAGAAACCATGCCGCCGCCGACCCATTGCAGGTCGGCGGCGGACAAGTGCTGCGTGCGGACGGCGCGAAGCCGCCGAACTACCTACTTGATTACCAGTTCCGGTCCCATCAGGGCATACGGCAACGCTGTCGAGAGCCAAGGCACGTAGGTCACCAGGACCAGGAAGATCATCAAGACCCCGACGAAAGGCATTGCTGCCTTCACCACCGTTGCCAGGCTCATGTTGGTGATACCCGAGGTCACGAACAGGTTCAAGCCGATCGGCGGCGTGATCATGCCGATTTCCATGTTCACCACCATGATGATGCCCAGGTGAATCGGGTCAACGCCCAGCTCCATGGCGATCGGAAAGACCACTGGCGCGACGATCACCAGCAAACCGGACGGCTCCATGAACTGGCCTCCGATGAGCAGCAGAATGTTCACTGCAATCAGGAAGGTGAACCAGGTGAACCCGGCTTGCAGCATCCACGCCGTGATCTCCTGCGGAATTTGTTCCGCCGACAGGGTATGGGCAAACAACATGGCGTTGGCGATGATGAACATCAGCATCACCGTGGTACGGGTACCGTGCAGCATGGTCGCACGCGATTCGCTGCCAAACAGCGCCGGAAAGAAATTCCTGGCCAGCAAACCCAGGTTTCGACCCCAGATGCCCAGCCCACCCGTAAAACACGCCGCTATCGAGCCATGCGCACCGCCAACCTTGACCAGATAGCCGACAAAGATGGTGAGCGACATGCCCAGCCCCCAGATGGCCCGGATTTTCCCGGTTGCTTCCATGCCGTCGGTGGCGAAGAAAGAGAGGATCATCCAGACCATGAAGAAGGACACCGCGTAGACGCCGGCATTGAAACCGACGCGTGCCGCCTGGCTGTCCGACTTGGCCACCCATGGCGTCTCCTTCAGCGGACCCATGTCACGATAGACGAACAGCGCGACAAGAATGGAGTAAACGGCGGCGACGACGGCGGCTTCTGTCGGCGTGAATACGCCGCCATAGATCCCCCCCATGATTATCACCACCAGAAACAGACCCCATCCCGCTTCCTTGGCGCCATCCAGGATCGCGCCGAAACCGCGCCATTCTTCCTTGGGCAGGCCCTTGACCCGGGCAACGATGTAGATGGCCCCCATCAGCATCAGACCTGCCACCAATCCCGGAATGACGCCGGCCAGGAACATCCGGCCGACGGAAACGTCGGTTGCCGCCGCGTAGACCACCATGACGATTGACGGCGGAATCAGGATGCCCAGCGTACCGGCGTTACAGATGATGCCCGCCGCAAACTCCTTCGAATAACCCACCTGACGCATGCCGGCAATGGCGATGGTACCGATCGCCACCACCGTCGCAGGCGATGAACCGGACAACGCGGCAAACATCATGCAGGCCAGCACCGACGCCATGGCCAGACCACCCTGGAAGTGCCCGACACTGGCAATTGCAAAATTGATCAGCCGCTTGGCGACGCCACCGGTCGACATGAATGACGAAGCAAGAATGAAGAACGGAATCGCCAGCAGCGTGTAGTTCTGCCCTGAGCCAAAAAGCTGGATGGCAACCGATGACAGTGAGTCGTGGGAGAAGAAGGCGACGAAGAGAATCGACGACAAGCCCAGAGAGACACCGACTGGCACGCCGATAAACAGCAGCCCAAGCACCATCGCAAAAAGAAAGAGAGAGTTCATCCTAGGTTCCTTAGTCGTTTAATCTTTCAAGATGTGCTTGTTCTCTTCGACCATGTCTTCTGCTTCATGGCCGCTGATGAGAAGCTTGCGGCGGCCGGTTGCAATATCGACAAAAGCCTGCACTGACCGGAATGCCATCAGCGCCAGACCAACCGGCAGAATCAGCAACAACAGCCAGCGGTGAATACGGGACTGGATACCAAAGGCATCTTGGACGAATCCCGGATAGTGCAATTCTTCCGAGCCGATGCCGATCTTGTACATTTTCAGCCAGTAGTCGATGGCGCCACCCTTGGTATCGACACCGAACCAGGCCAACCAGGAAGAATCCAGGAGCACCAGGCCGTAGAGCATGCAGCAGGCTGCGCCGAACAACGACAGCGCCTTGGTCATCGGTGAGGGAACGGCCTTGATGATGATGTCAACACCCAGGTGCAGGCTGGTTCTCAGGCCGTAACCCATCCCCAGCATGATCAGCCAGGAGAACATCGTCGTATTGAATTCCAGAGCGGCGGACCAACCGGTATTGAATCCGTAGCGGGCGATCACCTGGAAAAAGGACACGGCCATGATCGAGGTGATCACCAGAACGAGAAGCGACTCCTCGGCGTGCGACATCGCCTTCGGGAATTTCTTTTCGAGCGCCCAGAGAACTACGATGAAGATTAAGAGGTAAACGTGAAACCAGTAAGCTCCCATGGCAAACACCTTTAGTCATGTTCTTGAACGAATGTCATCGCGCCGAACGAAGCGATCTCGCGACCGACTGCAGCGCAGAGAAAAACCTCTGGGAATTCAGGCGATCCGATTGATGACGTTTTTTCTTGCGGGTCCAAGGAAAAGGGCCAGAAGAAACCTGGCCCTTTTCTACCTGCTCGGTTATGAACCAGCCGCAGCCTTGATGGTGTCTGCGCCGATCTCTTTCTCGAACTTCTTCCAAACCGGAGTCATGGCTTCCACCCACTTCTTGCGTTGCTCGGGCGTCAGCTTGTTGACCTTGCCGCCCGCCTTGATGATGTTATCGCGGTTCTTCGCTTCGTCCGCTTTGACTGCCAGGTTGGTTTCGTTGGAAACTTCGTCGACGATCTTCAGGAACTGATCGCGAACAGCAGGCTTGAGGCTGTTGAGCCACTCGGCCGAAGTCAACAACATGTACGCCAGCAATTGATGGTTGGTCTCCGTCGTGCTGTTCTGGACCTCGAAGAACTTCTGGGTATAGATATTCGACCAGGTGTTCTCCTGACCATCGACAACCCCGGTCTGCAGCGCGCCGTAGACTTCGGCAAAGGCCATCGGCTGCGGCGAGGCACCCATGGCTTCGATCATCGCCTTGGCCACGTCGGAGGTCTGCACCCGGAACTTCATCCCTTTGGCGTCGGTGGGCAGGATCAGGGGCTTGTTGGCCGAGAAGTACTTCATGCCGGACATCCAGTAACCCAGGCCGACAAAGCCGACGCCTTCCATCGACTTGAGCAATTTCTTGCCTTCGGGCGAGTTGGTAAAGCGGATCGCCTGGTCAATGTCGACAAAGATGAACGGCAGGTCGAAGACGCCAAGCTTGGGCGTGTAGGAGCCAAACTTGGACAGCGAGGGCGCCAGCAGCTGCACATCGCCGACCAGCAACGCTTCAAGCTCCTTGCTGTCACCGAACAGTGTGCTGTTTGGATAAACCTCGATGCACAGCTTGCCTTTCATCTCTTTATTGACACGTTCTGCCAGGTGATTGGACGCCACTACCTTGGGATGCGTCGAGCCGCCAGTCACGTGGCTGAGCTTGGCGATAACTTCGCCCTTCTCACATTTCGCCAGGGCGGATGGTGCGGCAAAGGCCATGGCCAGGGCGGTCAGGGCAACGCTGATCTTTTTCATGTGCTTCATGGAGTCTCCTATCCAGAATTACTACTACATATGAATTTATCGTCTTGTTTATAAGACAAGGTTGGTACCTTGTGGCGCAAAGGACAAACATCTTGCCGTCGTGAGTGCGAGCAACTTCGCCTTTTGCATCCTCATTCAATGTCGTTTTTCCCGCCTTGCATGCTCGCAGGAGGCTGTGCTGCCCCCCTCTCGCACGTATGGCGTCATACGATCATCGAGTGGGCACTGAAGACCGGGGTCGGTCTGCGCCCAACTCGCAAGCGCATGGATCACGAGGACAAGCTGTCGGTCACCCGACGTCACTCTGATCAACCTCGGCTTTCGGTTCCAAGCAGATTCTAACAAGTCCTGTTTCGCTTTCAAGAGGATTCTGACAAGTCCTGTTTCGATTCCAAACCGATTCTGACAAGTCCTGTTCGCAACGGCCATTGTGGATTTCCGTAATGGCGTCCACTGTGGCAGCCCGTCAGCGAAAGCGGAGCCTTGCCTGGTCGTGCCGGCGAAGACAACTTGCGTCCGACCGGCGAGATGAAAATGCACCGTTTCCCGGAGACGTTCGAGGCACCGGGCGCGCCAGGCAGGAAATCCGGGGGAAGATGGCCGGCTGCTGCCAGACGCGTCGCGGTTGGCGCTGACGAGAAGCAGAAATATGCATTAAGCAAGCTCCTGGTCACGCACCGGGCGCCCGTGGCCCCGACGAGCGTGGAAAGAGCCCACGGCGATCCGCATCTCGCGCGGCAATTGACCCGCCGATCAAGTGCCGGACCAACTCGAGCACGTAGTCATCACTGCAAGCTTGCAGCCCCACGACGCGGTGGGAACTCGCTCGTCCGCCGCCCAACGTCCGATAAAACAAGCGGAAAGCCCGCCAACGACCAGCCCCACCGCCTCTGCCAGTCCGCTTGCCTGTAAATCCGGAAATTCCTCCGGAAGGCTCGGCAGATGATCCCTGATTGACGACGGTTGCGAGCGCTCCCTATACTGCCGGCCGGCCCGTTGAACTTCCCGCCCCGGTCCGGAACCAAGAACAGGCTGTCGAAGCGATTGAGGAGTACCTGATGCGCCGAACGAAAATCGTGGCCACGATCGGCCCCGCCACAGCCGCACCGAAGACCCTGCGGCAACTGCTGGAAGCCGGCGTCGATGTCGTGCGACTCAACGCTGCCCACTCGGACATGCTAACGCACAGCAACAACGCGCGCCTGGTTCGCGAGGTTGCGAATGACCTTGGCCGCAGCGTCGGGGTCCTGGTCGACATGCCCGGCCCGAAGATCCGTACAGGTCTCGTGGCGGGTGACGAAGTCGAACTCGAGTCTGGCCAGGAGTTCGTCCTGATCGGCACCGACGGTGGCATCGGCGATGCGCATCACGTCGCCACGACCTTGCCCGACCTTGCCCAGTGGGCACGCCGAGGCGACGAAGTCTACCTTGCCGACGGCGCGATCGTCCTGCGCGTGCTGGAACCGGTTGGCAGCGACGTGCGGACAGAAGTGGTTCGTGGTGGCACGCTGCGCTCACGCAAGGGGATGCACCTGCCGCGCGCCGAAGCCCATGTCGAGCCCTTCACCGCCCGCGATGCCCTGGCGCTCGAAATGGCGATTGCGGCGAAAGTCGACTTTCTCGGCCTGTCGTTCGTACGCCACGCCGACGACGTCGAGCGAGTGCGTGCGATGCTCCCGAAGCGCGGCATGCGGCCAGCGCTGGTACCCAAGATCGAAACGGCGGCGGCGGTCGATAACCTTGCGGGCATCATCAACGCCGCCGACGCGGTGATGGTCGCACGCGGCGATCTCGGTATCCAGATGCCGGCGCGGCGCGTACCCCTGCTGCAGAAGGAGATCATCCGCGCCTGCAACATGGCTGGAAAGCCGGTGATCACCGCCACCCAGATGCTCGAGTCGATGACGCGCTCGCCGTTGCCGACGCGCGCCGAGGTCAACGACGTCGCCAACGCCGTACTCGACGGCACTGACGCTTTGATGCTTTCGGAAGAGACCGCGGTCGGGCTGTTCCCGTGCCAGACCGTGCGGATGATGAGCGAAGTCGCGGAGTCGGCCGAAGGCTGGCCGCACGAGCGCGTCGATCCCGCCTCGATCGCCGGCGCCGATGCCGATCGGGTGGCCTGGGCGGTGGCCCACGCTGCGGTCCAGGCGGCAGAAGACCTCGGTGTCGCGGCGATCCTCTGCCCGACGCGCAGCGGTCTGACCGCACATCGCATCGCGGCTTTTCGACCCAGGGTACCGATCGCCGGCATCTCCACGGCCCCGCCGGTCCTCGGTGGGCTCTGTCTGGTATGGGGCGTACAACCGCTGCTGGTCCCGGAGAACATTGAGGGAGAACAACTGCGGCTTGCCATCGCCGCCGCACGCGTCGCCGGAATGGTGCGCGACGGCGACCTGGTGGCAGTGGTCTTCGCATCGACCGGACCACGTGCCGGCAGCACCGACAGCGTGCGCATTGTCCGCGTCTGACGGCGTCTGAGACAGGCCAGCGAGAACACCATCCGCCGAACGGGCAGAAGTGACGCGGGTCAGGGTCGAATCCTGATCGGCGATGGGCAGTGGAACGATGCCCTACACCCTGCGCAACGGCGTTTGGTGCATGGCTGGAATTGCCTTAGAATTCAAGGTTCGATCTTTTGAGGGTGATTCATGTACGCTGGATTAGTCGATTGGCCTTGGTGGGCCTACGTGCTGGCAACGTTGGCTTTGACCCACGTGACGATCGCCTCGGTAACCATCTTTCTGCACCGGCATCAGGCGCATCGAGCGCTGGACCTGCATCCGCTGGTCGCCCATTTCTTTCGCTGCTGGCTGTGGTTGACCACCGGCATGGTGACCAAAGAATGGGCCGCCATCCATCGCAAGCACCACGGCAAGTGCGAAACGCCTGACGACCCACACAGTCCCCAGGTTTACGGCATCCATCGTGTCCTCTGGACCGGGGTGTTTCTCTACGTGAAGGAAGCCAGGAACACCGAAACCCTGCAGCGCTACGGCCATGGCACCCCGAACGACTGGATCGAGAATCACCTCTACACGCCTTGGCACAAACTCGGCGTGGTGATCCTGCTGGCCATCGATGTGGCCGTGTTCGGCGTGCTTTCCGGGCCGCTGATGTGGATCGTGCAGGTGGCCTGGATTCCGTTCTGGGCGGCTGGAGTGATCAACGGTCTCGGCCATTTCTGGGGCTACCGCAATTTCAGCACGCAGGATGCCAGTACCAATATCTCTCCTCTGGGCATTCTCATCGGCGGCGAGGAACTTCATAATAATCATCACGCGTTTCCAACCTCGGCCAAGTTGTCCAACCGCTGGTACGAGTTCGACATCGGCTGGCTCTATATCCGGACATTGGCTGCGCTGGGCCTCGCGCACGTCAAGAAGGTGGCCCCGATACCGCGTTTGGGCACGCTGCGACCAGAGGTCGATTTCGACACCTTGCAGGCGGTAATTGCCAACCGTTACGACGTGCTTTCGCGCTACACCCACTCACTCAAGCAGGTCTATCGCGAGGAAGTCGGCAAACGGCAGGATGCCAGGCGCTTCAAGGGTCTCAAACCCTGGCTGGCCGAGGACTCCAGCGACGTCCCGCAGGAGTTGCGCGGGCGGCTCGAATTGCTGCGTGGCGAGAGCCGCGCGCTGCACACCCTCTACGCCATGCGCCAGGAGCTGGTGGCGGTCTGGGAGCGCTCGAATGCGTCACGTGAGCATCTTCTCAAGAACTTGCAGGACTGGTGCGAGCGGGCCGAAAACTCGGGTGTCCGCCAGTTGCAGGAACTATCGATGCGCTTGCGCAGCTACGTGCCCAGCTGATCGATTGCAGTGATGCGCGTTTCGCTGCGAGCCCGTTTTGGCCTGCTGGCGCTGGCCACCCTGGGCCTGACGGCGACCGGCGTCATGATCGGCGAAGTGATGCGGCTGCAGCCCTGCCCCTTGTGCATTTTTCAGCGGCTGCTCTATCTCCTGATCGCCATTTTTGCGCTAGGCGGCGTCCTGCTACCCGGCTGGTCTCGTCTTTGGGGACTACTCGTCGGCTTGACGGCAACGGGTGGCCTGGGAACCGCGGCGTACCAGAGCTGGCTGCAGTTTTTCCCCGATGCCAGCCTGGCCTGCGGTTCCGGCGAGCCGACATTGATCGAGCAAGTGGTCAACTGGTTTGGCGTACGCTGGCCCGAGCTGTTCCTGGCCACCGGCTTCTGCTCGAGCAAGGATTGGCTGTTTCTCGAGCTGTCGATGGCCAACTGGTCGGTCTGGTGTTTCCTGGTACTGATGGTCGTCGCCGCGCACCTGGTGATCACCACGGGAAGCCGGCGCTAGAGGCGGCCTGACTCAGGAGCGGCCGGTGCTACCGAAACCACGGTCGCCGCGCGAGCTGGTAGCGAAATCGTCGACCACGTTGAAAACTACCTGCAAGACTGGAACCACCACCAGTTGTGCCAGGCGGTCGAGCGGTCGCAGCGTGAACGGTTCCTGGCCGCGGTTCCAGGTCGACACCATGATCTCGCCCTGGTAGTCGGAGTCGATCAGGCCGACCAGATTGCCCAGAACGATGCCGTGTTTGTGGCCAAGACCCGAGCGCGGCAGGATCATCGCCGCCAATCCCGGATCGGCGAGATGAATCGCCACCCCGGTCGGAATCAATACCGTTTCCCCCGGCCGGATTTCTACCGGAGCAGCGATACACGCCCGCAGGTCCAGTCCGGCCGAGCCGGCGCTGGCATAGTGCGGGGGGTTCTCGCGCAAGCGCGGATCGAGCAGCTTGACGTCAACCGGAAGCGCCAGGTTTGCCATCAGCGCTTGCCGAGCAGGACCGCGATCCGTGCCACCAGCTGACGCGCCAGCTGCAACTTGGGCGCGGGCGCTAGCGGGTGCTGGCCGTCGTCGTCGAAAAGAATAAGTGTGTTCTCCTCACCACCGAAGCCATCCTGGATGAGATTGCCGACGACCAGCGGGACCTTCTTGCTGCGCCGCTTGCTCTCCGCGTATTCGGCGAGATTCTCGCTTTCCGCGGCAAAACCGACGCACAGGGGCGGCACCGGCAGCGCCGCAACTTCGGCAAGGATGTCCGGGTTCTCTACCAGTTCGATGGTCGGTGGCGACGAGCGCTGGCCCTTCTTTATCTTCTGCTCCACAAATCCGGCCGGCCGGTAATCGGCGACGGCCGCGACGGCGACGAAAACCTCGTTTTCGGCGACGTGACGAAACACCGCATCGTGCATCTGCAGGGCACTGGTCACCGCGATACGCGTCACGCCTGCCGGACACGGCAGGCAGACCGGGCCGGAGACCAGGGTCACCTGTGCGCCGGCCTCGCAAGCCGCGCGGCTGATCGCGTAGCCCATTTTCCCGGTCGACATATTGGTGATGCCGCGCACCGGATCGATGGCCTCGAAGGTCGGGCCGGCGGTCAGCAGGACGCGTTTGCCAGCCAGCAGCTTGGGTTGAAAATGCGCGATCAGTTCGGCCAGAACTTCTTCGGCTTCGAGCATCCGCCCCTGCCCGGTCTCGCCGCAGGCCTGATCGCCAGAGGCCGGACCGATGATGCACACGCCGTCTCCGCGCAAGGCCGCAATGTTCCGGCCGGTCGCCGGGTTATCCCACATCTGCCGATTCATGGCCGGGGCCACCAGCAGCGGACAGTCGCGAGCCAGAACCATGGTGGTCAACAGATCGTCGGCCAGCCCGTTGGCCAGCTTGGCGAGAAAATCAGCCGAGGCAGGGGCAACCAGTAGCACATCGGCCTGACGCGACAAATCGATGTGCGCCATGTTGTTGGCAACCCGTGGATCCCACTGGTCGGAGAACACCGGCTTGCCGGACAATGCCTGAAAAGTGACCGGTGTGACGAAGCGTGTCGCTGCCTCGGTCATCGCCACCTGTACCGTCGCGCCCTCCTTGACCAGCAGGCGAACCAGTTCTGCCGCCTTGTACGCCGCAATGCCGCCCGTAACGCCAAGGACGATGCGTTTTCCTACTAGTTCCATGCGCTGTGCTCTTGAGCTCGTTCGGAGTGTCTCGCGGCACATTCTACTTGAGATTGGGAGAAGGCGATCAGCGACCACGCGCCAGCACCAACCATCGAGCGCCGCGTTATCATAGCTATAATAAATCGTTCACATACTCATAATCAATTATATCAATTGGCCAGGCATACCTAGAATGGGGCTATCGGGTGTCCGGAACGCCATTTGGTGGCCGCGAAAGCCTGATCGAAAGGAAAACCACTGATGAACATCAAGAAACTCACCACTGCCGCCGGCGCGCCGGTTGTAGATAACCAGAACACCATGACCGCCGGCCCGCGCGGCCCGGTGCTGCTGCAGGATATCTGGCATCTCCAAAAGCTCGCGCACTTCGACCGCGAAGTGATCCCCGAGCGCCGCATGCACGCCAAGGGTTCGGCTGCCTACGGCAGCTTCACCGTCACCCACGACATCACCAAATACACGCGCGCCAAGATATTCTCCGAGATTGGCAAGAAGACCGAGCTCTTCGCCCGCTTCAGCACCGTCGCCGGCGAACGTGGCGCCGCTGACGCCGAGCGGGATATCCGCGGCTTCGCTGTCAAGTTCTACACCGAAGAAGGCAACTGGGACCTGGTCGGCAACAACACGCCGGTATTCTTCCTGCGCGACCCGCTCAAGTTCCCCGACCTGAACCACGCGGTCAAGCGCGACCCACGCACCAATATGCGCAGCGCCACCAACAACTGGGATTTCTGGACATCGCTGCCCGAAGCGCTGCACCAGGTGACCATCGTCATGAGCGACCGCGGCATTCCCGCCAGCTACCGCCACATGCACGGCTTCGGCTCACACACTTTTAGCCTCATCAATGCCGCCAACGAGCGCTACTGGGTCAAGTTCCATTTCCGTACCCAGCAGGGGATCAAGAACCTCAGCGACGCCGAAGCCGAAGCCATCGTCGGCAAGGACCGCGAGAGTCACCAGCGTGACCTGCTCGAGAGCATCGACAAAGGCGACTTTCCGAAGTGGACGCTGTACGTGCAAGTGATGCCGGAGAAGGACGCATCGGCGGTTCCCTACCACCCCTTCGATCTGACCAAGGTCTGGCCGCACAAGGATTACCCGCCGATCGAGGTTGGCGTCATGGAGCTGAACCGAAACCCGGAAAACTACTTCGCCGAGGTCGAACAGGCGGCTTTCGACCCCGCCGCCGTGGTTCCCGGAATCAGCTTCTCGCCCGACAAGATGCTGCAAGGTCGCCTGTTTTCGTATGGCGACACGCAGCGCTACCGGCTCGGTATCAATCACCACCAGATACCGGTCAACGCCCCACGCTGTCCCTTCCACAGCTACCACCGAGACGGCGCAATGCGCGTCGACGGCAACCACGGTGGCACGCTCGGCTACGAGCCAAACAGCTACGGTGAGTGGCAGGAACAACCCGACTACCGCGAACCACCGCTGTCACTGGAAGGTGCCGCCGATCACTGGAATCACCGCGAAGATGGTGATTACTACTCCCAACCGGGCGCGCTGTTCCGCCTGATGAGCCCCGAGCAGCGGCAGATTCTGTTCGACAACACCGCGCGAGCGATGGGTGATGCGCCCGAAGAAATCAAGTTCCGGCACATCGGCAATTGTCTCAAAGCCGATCCGGCGTATGGGGCAGGCGTCGCCAGTGCGTTGGGGATCCCGCTGCACAAGCTACCCCAGTAGCTATCGAGCAAGCTTTCTCGCGCAGCGACTCGGCGTCCGCAGGACCAAAGCTTCCTCGCACGCGGCCGGACAGAGTCGGGAACAAGCCGGCGATGGTCAACACGACATGCCGGCTTGACCGGCGTGGGATAATTGCGTGATGCCTACAACACCCGCTATCCACCTGCTTCCGGATCTGCTGATCAGCCAGATCGCCGCTGGAGAGGTTGTCGACCGGCCCGCCTCCGTGCTCAAGGAACTGCTCGAGAATGCGCTCGACGCGGGCAGCTCGTCGATCCAGATCCAGCTCGAAGAAGGCGGGGTCAAGCTGATCCGCGTTGGCGACGATGGTTGCGGCATCGCAGGCGACGAACTGGCGCTCGCCCTCACCCGCCACGCGACATCGAAAATCAGCTCACTCGACGATCTCGAACGCGTCGGAACGCTTGGCTTTCGCGGCGAAGCGCTGGCTTCGGTCGCTGGCGTCGCCCGTGTCACGCTGACCAGTCGCCGGCAGGGCGACCATGCGAGCGAAGCCCATGCCTGGCGGTTAGGTGCCGAACCTGGGGCAGCACCTGAACCCGCCGCCCTGGCTGCCGGCACGGTAGTCGAGATGCGCGACCTCTACTACAACACGCCGGCGCGCCGCAAATTCCTCAAATCCGATGCCACCGAGTTCGCCCATTGTGCCGAGGCAGTCAAGCGTATTGCCCTGGCGCACCCCGACGTCGCCTTCACGCTTTCGCACAACGGCCGCGTCAGCCTGCACCTGAAGCGCAGCGACGCCCGCGGCCGCGCCGGTGCCGTCCTCGGCGACGACTTCCTTGCCGAGGCGCGCCCACTCGACGTACGCGCCGGGCCGTTGCGCGTGTCTGGTTTCTGCGCGCTCCCGGCCTACTCGCGAGCGCGCAATGACGCCCAGTACTGCTACGTCAACGGCCGCTTCGTACGCGACAGACTGCTGATCCATGCCCTGCGCGAGGCTTACCAGGATCAGCTGCACGGCAGCCGTTTCCCGGCCTACTGCGTCTTCCTCGAAATCGACCCGGCCACCGTTGATGTGAATGTGCATCCACAGAAGACCGAAGTTCGCTTTCGCGATACGCGCGCCGTGCACCAGTTTGTTTTTCATGCCGTACAGCGCCTGCTGTCAATTCCGCTGGCGTCCACCGCCGACGGCCACGGACAGGCCGTCGGCGCAGACCCGTCTGACGGAAAAGGCCTTGCAACCGCCTTTACTACGCGTGCACCGTACCAGGGATCGCTGCACGTCAGCGAACCCGGTGCAACGCGCGCCTACCTGGATTTTGTCAGCACCGCACGCGCTGCTGATGGCGTCCAATCGGGCGCACTGCCAAATCCGTCAGCTACCGAGGCCGCGGTGCCAGCACTCGGCTACGCCCTCGCGCAATTGCACGGCGTCTACATCCTGGCGCAAAACAGCCACGGGCTGGTCGTCGTGGACATGCACGCGGCGCACGAGCGAATCCTCTATGAAAAGCTCAAGGCGGCCTTCGCCGACAGGCAGATGGCAACCCAGGCTTTGCTGATTCCAGCGGTCTTCGGTGCTGAAGCCGTTGACATCGCCGCTGCCGAGGAACACGCCGAAGCGCTGCAGCAGCTCGGTTTCGATCTGGCGCCCTTGGGTCCACGACAACTCGCCGTGCGGCGCGTTCCGGCGCTGCTGCAGGCAGCCGATCCGGCGACGCTGGCGCGAGCGCTGCTCGACGAACTCCGCGAGCATGGCGTCAGCCAGCTATTGACCACGCGCCGCAATGAGTTTTTGGCCGGCATGGCCTGCCACGGCGCGGTGCGCGCCCGCCGCCTGCTGTCACTACCGGAGATGAACGCGCTACTGCGGCAAATGGAAGAAACAGAACGCGCCGATCATTGCAACCACGGCCGTCCGACCTGGACCCAGCTGACGATCGCCGACCTCGACCGGCATTTCCTGCGCGGCCGATGAACGAATCCCCGGAAAATCCCGCGCGTCCACCGGCGATCCTGCTGATGGGCCCCACCGCCAGCGGCAAGACAGCGGTGGCCATGGCATTGGCACGCCGCTTTCCCGTCGAGCTGATCAGCGTCGATTCGGCGCAGGTCTTTCGCGATATGAATATCGGTACGGCCAAGCCCGACGCCGCGACCCTGGCCAAGTTCCCGCATCACCTGATTGACCTGATCGCTCCGACCGAAGCCTATTCGGCGGCGCGTTTTCGCACCGACGCGCTGACGGTGATGGGGGAGATCACGGCACGCGGCAAGGTGCCCCTCCTCGTCGGTGGCACCATGCTGTATTTCAAGGCGCTGATCGAAGGTCTGGCCGATCTGCCGCCGGCCGACCCGGCCACGCGCGCGGCAATCGATCAGGATGCAGCCAGCCGCGGCTGGCCGGCGCTGCACGCCGAACTCGCGCAGGTCGACCCGGCCACGGCGGCCCGTCTGCACACGACCGATGCGCAGCGTATCCAGCGCGCGCTCGAGGTTTTCCGCCTTGCCGACCGCCCACTATCCGACCTGATCGCCGCCGGCAAGACGCAGGCGCCGCCCTACCGCTTGCTGTCGATCGGTCTGCTGCCTGCAGACCGCGGCGTCCTCCACCAGCGCATCGCGGAACGTTTCGCCGCCATGCTCGACGCAGGGCTGGAAGCCGAAGTGGGTGGGCTGCGCAACAAGTACCCCCTGCGAGTCGATCTCCCCTCGATGCGCTGCGTCGGTTATCGGCAGGTGTGGGAAGTACAGGATGGCCTGGCGCCACGCAGCGAACTGCGCGACCGCGGCATCTACGCCACCCGCCAGTTGGCCAAGCGGCAGATTACGTGGCTCAAGAACACGCTGCGCCCACAGATCGTCGATTGCCTCGCCACTGACGCCGATCAGCGCGTCACAAGATTGCTCGACCACATCTTTCGCTGAGCACACCGGCAAAAAACCGAGAAACCGACACCTCGGCCTCGGCTAGCGGGAACGGTCGCACGCGCTGGCGTGGGCACTGCCGGCAAGCAGCGCTTCACAGCCCTCGACGACCCGGCCCACGGCAAGCGACTGGTCGGCGCTGGACAACTGCGCGGCGTAGTCGGCAGCGCGTGCCGCCAGGCTGTCGTCGTCCAGCAGTCGCTTGAGCAGTTTCGACAAAGTGGCAGGATTGCCATCGAGTGCCAGCATGACCGCGGCGCCAAGCGCCTCCACCCGATGGCTGGTCATCGTCTGCTCCATCTGCATCGGCAGGAGCAGTAGCGGCTTGCCTTTGTCGAGCGCAATGTCGCTCATGCCACCCGCGTGACAGATGATCGCCGCGCATTGCCTGACCACTTCACTCATCAACAACGGTGTCGCACTGAATGCGACGTGCCCGGATTCATGGCGCTTGCGCAACTGCTCGGGCAAGCCTGCCACGTAGATCAGATAGCGCCCCCGGCTCTTACCAATGGCGCCGAGAACCGCATCGAGATGCTGGTAGTCCGCTTTCAGGTAGGCGAAGACCGGCGGCGCGTCGCCTGTTGGCCAGAGCGGTGCGCTACCCATGCTCAGGCTATTTATCGGACCAATATAGTTGCCATCGGGTCGCTCACCATAGACGTCGAGTTTCGCTCTCGCACAGAGGTAAGTCGCCTCGGCTTCAAACAGATCGGCCACCTGGGCAATGAGCGGCGCGCCCAGATCCTTGAGCACCGTGTTGCAGTTGCGTGTCGTCCGTTCTTCGGTTTCCGCCAGGCGCAGATGCTCGCCCGCGCCATTGGCCCACCAGCGGTAACGCGGCAAGGGACAAACGCGCGGCGGAATGGCAAAAGTGTTGCCCAGGATCAACCGTGGAACGCCCAGACCACGGGCAGCAAGCAAGGCCGTCGGCGCGTGGTCGAAGACCATCAGGTCGGCTTGCAGCAATTCCCACAGCGAGCGCCAGGCGCGGGCCATTGACAGCAGCCCGTCGGGTTTGAGAAAGCCGAAGCGATAGAGCGTTTCGGTGAAGTTGAGGTCGGGCGGCAAACCGTGTACGGGCGTTAGCCACACCGGAGCCTGCAGGAACTCGATCCGATGCGGACCAAGAACCGCCTCAGCCCGCGAAATATCACGCAGAATGAGGACCGGCCGATGCCCTTGTGCCCTCAGCTGCAGCGCGATCGGCAGATAGCGCCCGACGTGCCCCAAGGCAGCGCCCAGTTCCCAGTTCAAAGCGATCGTCGCCATGCAGGCTCGACTCCAAAAAAGCAACGGGCGCGAAGCGCCCGTTGCTTGGCTTCAATCACCCCCTAGCTGCTGCGCGGCCTGCGACGTCGCCAACCGAGCCCAGCCAGCCCCAGACCGACCAGAGCGAGCGTAGCAGGTTCCGGCACCTGCGCCGCGGTAACGACAAAGCCCACGCCAGGGATCGGCGTCTCGTTAAGGCTGTCGGGGTCGCCAAGCGACGCGTACGACGATCCGGTACAACTCCCGCCATAGACGTCGGCGGCCCCGTAACCGTAACCGCCGTAGCCGTTGCAACCCGAGCCAATGGCGTAGTTGCCGTAAGCGTGGCTGACCAGATCATAATCGACGGTGGTCGACTCCCCGTTATTGAGGATACCGAGGTCGATGTTGAAGGAAGTTCCGCCCCAGGAATAGTAAGAACCGGATTGCGACGCTCCGTTGAGCTGGGTTCCACCCTCCGTCAAGGCACCGTTGCTTTCGATCTTGGCGCTGCTGTTGAACAGATTTGTCGAGCCGTCGCGGGTAATGTTTACCAGATACTCGGCGTAGCCGTCACCACCCGAACCCAGGTCGGTCCCCATGCTGCCGTAGTAAATGAAAAAGTTGAACGCGTAGTGTTGTGCGACTCCGCTGTCATTGGTGATGCTCCACGAGCGAATGAAGTGACCGGTGCTGTCAAACGCTCCGGTGCCTTCGGCGCCGGCACGGTAGGGACCGTTTGCGTGGCCCCAGGCTGAAGCACTGCTGCTCGACGTCCCGTTGCTGTCGTTTGCATCGATAGAGGCGTACGGCAAAGTGGTCACCGGGCCGACGACGACAGCAGAATTGCCGGTAACCTGTGCCGTGCCCTGGGCACTGAGGCCATCGACGACGGTCGCCGCCGCCGGCAAGGCGATCAGCATTCCCAGGCTGGCCAGGATCACTGCGAGTTGTTTGGCTGCGGGAAGCTGCGGACGCAGCAAGGATCGTTGCATGACTATTCCTCTACGATTGGGGTTGAGCACTAAGCAGCGCTTTTGGTTAGCCAGAGTTCGCTTATGCCCTTGGCCAATGCAAGGGCTTGTGCGTCACTCCTGCGCGCACTAAAGCAAACAACGTGCCATACCATACCCATCCGGAGACAACGACTTACTATTCAGACATTTGCGTTTACGACTATTACAGAATATCGCCTTCTGGCGACTGATGCGAGTGGCATCTGTAAAGAAAACCGACACCAGAGCACACCCTGTTGGTTCGACGGTGGGGGCAAGGCTGGAACCCGGCCCGCCGGGGCCGCGTGCCGTTCACGCCGCGCAGCGTATTCCCTGGCGAGCTACCGTCTGTTGCAGAACGCCGTAGAGATCCTGGCCGATCTCGTCGAGTTCCCGCAGTTGCAAAACGAGATTGTTGTCGACGTGGGTCAGATCCTCGATGCGCTCCTCCAGCGTGTCGGTTGCCTGGTGGATCCGCTTGATGCTTTCGAGTCGGCGCTTCAGGTGAATCTGATGCTCGCGGATCTGAACTTCCAGCGGTGCCATGATCGATTTCAGCCATGACTCGGCGTCACGATTGGCGTACTCGAAAGTTTTGCGCACCTGGACCGCCACCTCCTCGAAGAAGCGGTGGGTTACCTGGGACTTTTCGTGTGTCAACAACTGTAAAGCGCTGTTGATGTGGGCGCTGCACCAATGATCGAGACGATTGATTTCCCTCTCGTAGCGCTTCAACGAGAACGGTGCTGGCGTGCCGAGCTTGAGGCCGTGTTCAATGATGAACTTCTTGTAGATCACCTCCATCATGCCGAGAATCTCGGCGATCTCGCCCCTGGAGCGAGAGAGGTTGTCGCGCGAAACATCAAAGAAATGCTTCATCGCGCCCGATAAGGTCGTGGAAAACGTCGCGTTGACCATCGTCTCGCGCGTCGTGCTGGTCAGCAGGCGCAGCGAATCAAGTCCGAGATGGGCGAAAAGATTGTTGCTCAGGCGCGAGAAGACACTGCGTACAGCGTAGTAGCGCTGCAGCCCGGCTTCAAACTCCTCCTTCTCGACACGCACCTTGCCCATCATGTACTCGACAACGCCTTTGTTCTTGCCGCGCAGTTCGGTGAGTTCCGAGACCTGTTCGCGCAGACCGGCGAGACGCGACTCAAGCAGGCGGCGCGCACGCAGATGACAATCGGCAAACTCGCTGTCGGTATTGTCGCGAACGATTTCCTGCTTGGCGGGAATCAACTCTTCGGAAAGCGCATACTCAAGCTCGGGCAAGCGGCTGCGCTTGAGCAAGGCGGCATCGTCGTTGATCTTGCCAACCAGTGCTTTCTGGGCTGAGACCGGGAAGATTTGAGTCTCCGGCAAGTCAAGTGTCCACGCGCAGGTACCCACCTGGCTGGCAATCTCCGCGTCGATTTCCTGCGCTGACTTGAGTTCGTCCCACAGGCTGTCGATCTTGTTCAAAACGACGATACGGCCTTTCTTGCGGCCACCCGGTGTGCCAATGTGGTCGCGCCAGACGGTCAGATCGGACTGCGTGACGCCGGTGTCGGCAGCCAAAATGAAGAGCACCGCATGCGCGTTGGGAAGCAGTGACAGGGTCAGCTCCGGTTCGGTACCGATTGCGTTCAGTCCCGGGGTGTCGAGAATGACCAGTCCCTGCTCCAGCAAAGGATGCGGAAAATTGATCATCGCGTGGCGCCAGCGCGGGATCTCGACGGTCCCTTCTTCGTCGACACGAAACAGCGCCGAGTCGTCGTCGCTGATCGTGAAGCCGAGCTTTTCGGCCGTCTCGCGGTCAACCCGGGTAACGTCACTGACATGGCGAAGCGCGTCCTGCATCGCCTCGGCGGAAGCGATATCGAGCGGGACCACAGTCCACTCGTCGGGAAAGCCCTTGTACTCCCTGATACTGACGGTGGACTCGCGGCTACCGATCGGCAGCAACTCGATGGCCGGAGGCTTGGCCGGATCGAACACCAGCTCGGTCGGGCACATGGTCGTGCGACCCGGTGTCGAAGGCAGAATGCGGTTGCCGTACTCGGCGAAGAAGATGGCGTTGATCAGTTCCGACTTGCCGCGCGAGAACTCGGCGACAAATGCTACGTTCAGGCGATCTTCACGCAGCTTTTCGAGCAGCAGGGCGAGCCGCCGGGTGGTCTGGGCGTCGGCAAGTTCGTTCTTGATCAGCCAGAGACCGAACTTCTCGAGGCTTCCGGAGAGCTCGGTGCGCCATTCGCTATAGGCAGCCAAGTGTTGAGCAAGCGTCATGACCAGTTCCAGCGCAAGGGACGAGTTTTTACTCTATCACAAAGTCCAGAGCAATCAGTGACATGGGTCCGGGGTCCTGCTACCCGGCAATTAACGCTGACAAGCGGGGCAATAGAAAGTCGATCGACCGCCCTGACGGACCACGCGCACCGGCCGTGAGCAAGTCGTACAAGGTTCGCCGCGACGGTCATATACAACGCAGGAAAGCTGGAAACAGCCAGCGCCCCCGTCACTGTGCACATAGTCGCGCACAGTGCTACCGCCGGCGGCGATCGCCGCCTCGAGCGTTGCGCGGATGGCGCCCGCCAACACGCGGTAGCGTTCCTGGCTGATCCGGCAGGCGGCGCGCAGGGGCGAAATACCGGCGCGAAAAAGGCTCTCGGCGGCATAGATGTTGCCGATTCCGACCACCAGGTGACTGTCCATCAACAACGGCTTGATTGGCATCCGCCGCCCGCGGGTGGCGGCATGCAGCCAGTCCCCGTTGAAACCGTCAGAGAGCGGTTCAATCCCGAGCGCGGCGAGCGCCGGATGCTCTTCAACATGCGGGCCTTCGTGCCAGAGCAGCGCGCCGAAGCGACGGGGATCGCGCAGGCGCAGAACGGTACGCCTGAACAGCAGGTCAACGTGGTCATGTTTCTGTGCGGGAGTATCCCGCGGCACCAGGCGCAGACTGCCCGACATGCCGAGATGGAGCAGCAGCCAACCGCCACCGCGGGCGCTCGCGCAATCGAAGAGCAGATACTTGCCGCGCCGCACAATCGCGTCGACGCGCAAACCGGCAAGCCGCAAATCGAGCCCGACAGGGATCTCGTGCCGCAGCCTCGGCGTGCGCACGATGGCGCCAACAATCGATTGCCCGGGCAGATAAGGGAGCAATCCCTGGCGGCTCACTTCAACTTCCGGCAGTTCTGGCATTGCTGCTACCGTGAAAAGTCCATAACATGCGCAGCAAGAATTATGGCGCAAACTCTCCCCGTCAGCTCTTGCAACTGTGTGCAGCACGCAAGGAAATCATGAAAGCGATCAAAAGCACCCTCCTCTGCGCCGCCCTGGCGCTTGTGCTCGGCACGCCCGCGCTGGCGGCCGGAGAGCCGACGCCTGGCAAGCAGGAAAAACCGGCCAAGCCGGCCAAGCGCGCACCAAAGCGTAGTGCGCTGCTGCCGGTGGTGCCGCACCCGGACGCTACGGACAGTAAGGAACTGACCGGGCAAGTGGTCTATCAGGTCCTGCTCGCCGAGGTTGCCTTGCAGCGAGGCAGGACCGACTTTGCCAGCCAGGCCTACGCCGATCTGGCCGTGCGCACCCGCGATCCGGCAGTCCTCGAGCGAGCGATAGAAGTGGCCGGGTACGCGCGCCGTTTCGACCGCGTGCTGCAGCTCGCGCGCTTGTGGGTACAGATCGAGCCCGAGTCGAAACGTGCACAGCAGGTGCTGGTCGGCGTGATGGTCATGTCCAACCAGCTGGACGATCTTGCCCCGCAGTTGATCAGCATGCTTCAGGCAGACAAGGACGCACTGCCGGCGAACCTCCTGGCCTTGAACCGGATGTTTGCCCGCAGCCCCAATCGGCAGTCGGTTCTTCAGCTGATCGTCAAGGTCACCGCGCCCTTCCCGGACCTTGCCGAAGCCCATTATGCCGTCGCCGTGGCGGCCAACGCCGCGAACGAGCACGAGCGCGCCGAGGCCGAAGCGCGGCGAGCCCGGGTGTTACGCCCGGATTGGGAAATCGGCGCCCTGCTGCAGGCCCAGCTACAGGCTCGAGAATCGCCCACCGAGGCGATCGCCACGCTGCAGGAGTTCGTCGAAAAATATCCGAACGCGCGCGACGCCCAGCTCCATCTGGCACGGGCCCTGGTGGGTGAAAAGCGCTACGCGGAAGCCAAGGTTCTGTTCGAGCAACTACTGCTCGCCTACCCGAACCACCCGGACGTTGTCTTTCCCGTGGCCATCCTCGCACTCCAGGAAAACGACCGGACGCTTGCCGAGGCGCAGCTCAAACATCTGGTGACGCTGGATTTTCCCGACAAGAGCGCGCCCTATTACTATCTTGGCCAGCTTGCCGAGGAACGCCAGAACAGCGACGAAGCACTGGCCTACTATCGGCAGGTTGGCCTGGGCGAGCACTTTCTCCCGGCGCAGATTCGCAGTGCCGGCATCCTCTTGCGGCAGGGCAAACTCGATGATGCGAGAGCCCAATTGCACCAGGCCGCTGCCACCAATCCGCAGCTGAGCATTCAGATGCTGATCGCCGAAGCGGCACTACTGCGCGACGCCAAGCAGACCGAGGCGGCGCTCGCCTTGCTGGAAACGGCACTGGAAGAGCAAACCGACCAGCCCGAGTTGCTTTACGAGTCTGCGCTGCTGGCCGAGAAACTCGAGCGCACGGAACTAATGGAAAGCCGCCTGCGCAAGCTGATCGAGCTGCAACCGGATAGCGCCCAGGCCTACAATGCCCTCGGCTACTCCTATGCCGATCGCAACACGCGACTGCCCGAGGCTCGTCAGTTGATCGAACAGGCATTGAAGCTGGCGCCCAATGACCCCTTCATCCTCGACAGCATGGGTTGGGTGCTCTACCGACAGGGTGATCTTGAGGGCGCCATGACCCACCTCCAGCGCGCTTACGCCCAGCGCCAGGACCCGGAAATCGCGGTGCACATCGCGGAGGTGTTGTGGTCAATGGAGCGCAAGGACGAAGCGCAAGGCAGTTTGCGCGAAGCGCTGAAAAAACATCCGGAAAACAAGGAGCTCCAGGAGGCGCTGAAGAGGTTCTCGCCCTGAATTGGCAGCTTGGCCAAACGAGCGCCGTTCTCGTATTGACGCGGGCGATGCGGCCCCTGGCACTTCTTTGTCTCCTGTCGGGACTGGGTGGCTGTGCCGCCCTGCAGCCCTCCGCCATCGCCCCGGCCGCCCTGCAGCGTGACCAACTTCAGACCTTTGCGCTGACCGGCCGCTTTTCCTTGCGCCAGGAAGACAAGAGCACCATCGGCCGGCTGAACTGGCGTCATGCCGAGGCCAGCGACGAACTGCTGCTCTCCTCGCCACTGGGACAAGGCATGGCCGAGATCGTCAGCGACGCCAGCGGCGCTCGCCTCACCGGCAGCGACGGCGACACCCACAGCGCAGAAAATGTCGATCAACTGCTGCAGTCAGTCCTCGGCTACGCCTTGCCATTGCGCCAATTGACCGACTGGGTACGGGGCAGGAACCCGGACGGCGGTCTGCTGACGGTCGACGCGCTTGGGCGTCCGTTACGCCTGCGTCACGCAGCCTGGCGCATCGACTACGAATACGACAGTGACGATCCGCAAGCCCTGCCCGGCCGCCTCTTCGTCGAGCGCGACAGCGTCTTCGAACTGCGCTTGCGCATCGAACAGTGGCTACCGCTGCCGGCGGAGAGTGCGGCGCGATGAGCCTGCACCAGCGCTGGAATTGGCACAGCGCCTATCCCGCGCCGGCCAAGCTCAACCTCTTCCTGCATGTCGTCGGCCGGCGCGCCGACGGCTACCACTTGCTGCAAACCGTTTTCCGTTTTCTCGGCCACAGCGACAGCCTGCGCTTTTCCCAGCGCGCCGATGGCGCGGTGCGCCTGGCGACACCACTGCCGGGAGTGCCGCCTGACAGCGACCTGACCGTGCGCGCCGCCCGCCTGTTGCAGGCGGTGAGCGCCTGCCGGCAGGGCGTCGACATCAGCATCGAGAAACGCCTGCCCATGGGCGGTGGCCTGGGCGGTGGCAGCTCCGATGCCGCTACCGTCCTGTTGGCGCTCAATCATCTCTGGCAACTCAACTTGCCTCGCCAGCGGCTACAGGAAATCGGCCTCGAACTGGGCGCCGACGTACCGGTGTTCATTTTCGGACGCAACGCGTTTGCCGAGGGCATTGGCGAAACGTTGCAAGCCGTCAATCTTGCCCCCAGCTGGTACGTGGTTCTCGAACCACCGGTGCAGGTCGCCACGGCAAGCGTTTTCGGCGCCCCGGAACTCAAGCGCGACGCTGTTCCGATCAGCGCCCGGCAATGGTATCCGGGGTTCGGCGGCAACGACCTCGAGGCCGTGGCAGCCGCCCGCTTCCCGGCGATTGCCGAGCACCTTGCCTGCCTGTCGGCTTGTTCGCCGGCCCGGATGACGGGTTCCGGCGCCTGTGTTTTTGCCGAATTCGCAGGACGCGAGCAGGCGGATCGCGCCCTGGCGCAGCTTCCCGAAGGCTTTCGTGGCTGGGTAGCTGCAGGTCTCGATGATCATCCGCTGCTGGCGCTGGCAAGCTGATTTCGCAGATACCAACAACAGATTTATTGTCCCTACGCTTCTTTTCCTGACGAATCCTCGGTATAATGCGCGCCTCGTTCGCCAGCTAGGCGATGCGAGCGACAGCTGGGGAGTCGCCAAGTTGGTCAAGGCACCGGATTTTGATTCCGGCATTCGAAGGTTCGAATCCTTCTTCCCCAGCCATTCCATTTCTGGCGAGGCGGGCAGGCTACCTTACCTGCCCGTATTGCTTTATATACGGCGCTGCTGATCGGGCGCCTCTGGAAGTACACCATGGCCTACGACAGCCTGATGGTATTCACCGGCAACGCCAACCCCGCGTTGGCCGCCGAGGTCGTCAAGCGCCTCAACATCTCGCTGGGGCGCGCGCAGGTCGCCCGCTTTTCTGACGGCGAGATCAGCGTCGAAATCCAGGAACACGTGCGTGGCATGGACGTCTTCATCCTGCAATCGACCTGCGCGCCGACCAACGAGAACCTGATGGAACTGCTGGTCATGGCCGATGCGCTCAAGCGCGCCTCAGCGGCCAGGATCACCGCGGCCATCCCGTATTTTGGCTACGCCCGCCAGGATCGCCGTGTGCGATCGGCGCGGGTACCTATCGCTGCCAAGCTGGTTGCGGATCTGCTGACCGCAGCAGGCGTGCACCGGGTATTGACCATGGATCTGCACACCGAGCAGATTCAGGGCTTCTTCAACATCCCGGTCGACAACATCTATTCGCTGCCGATCATGCTCGGCGACGTCTGGAAGAAGGACTTCGACCATCTGATGGTGGTCTCCCCCGACGTTGGCGGTGTCGTCCGCGCGCGGGCGCTGGCCAAACGTCTCGAATGCGATCTGGCAATCATCGACAAGCGGCGGCCGAAAGCCAATGTTTCCGAGGTGATGAACATCATCGGCGAGGTCCAGGGTCGGACCTGTGTAATCATGGACGACTTGGTCGATACCGCCGGAACCTTGTGCAAGGCGGCTACCGCGCTCAAGGAAGACGGCGCCCGCCATGTCGTCGCCTACTGCGTGCACCCGGTACTCTCGGGCAAGGCGGTCGAGCGCATCAATGCTTCCGATCTCGACGAGCTGGTGGTGACGGACACCATACCCCTGCGCGAAGACGCCCGGAACTCACCACGTATCCGGCAGCTGTCGGTTGCCGAGATCATGGCCGAAACGATTCGTCGAATCAGCAACGAGGATTCGGTGTCCTCGTTGTTCATCGAATAAGACGGCGAGCGCCGTCTGAAGGATTTCCAACCCCTCGCCTGGTCGCGGGCGGGGTTTGTGTTTCAACCAGGAGTTGTCCATGAAGTATGAAATTGAAGCGCGCAAGCGCACTTTGCAGGGGTCCGGAGCGAGCCGCCGCCTGCGCCGCGAAAACAGGGTCCCGGCCATCGTCTACGGTGGCACGGCCGATCCGCTGATGATCGACATCGACCACAACGAAATCCTGCTCAACCTGCGCAAGGAAGGCTTTCGCTCGTCGGTTCTGACGCTCAAGCTCGATGGCAAACGCCAGCAAGCCTTGCTGCGTGACGCCCAGCTGCACCCCTGGAAGCCGCTGGTCCTGCACTGCGACTTCCTGCGGGTAGACGCCACCCACGCCATCCACCAGCGCATCCCGCTGCACTTCCTGAACGGCGATATCGCCCCCGGCGTCAAGCTCGAGGGCGGCGCAGTCGCCACGGCGATCAACGACATCGAAGTGAGCTGCCTGCCGCAAGACCTGCCGGCGTTCATCGAAGTGGACCTCCAGGCACTCGCGATGGGCGACTCGATCCACATTTCCGAACTCGTCTTCCCGGACAAGGTCACGCCGGTGGTTTCCGGTGACGACCAGGTCGTCGTCTCGATCATCGCTCCCAAGGTTGCTGAGGAGGAGGTCGAAGGCGAAGAAGAGGCCGGCGCTGAAGTGGCGGCCGAGGCAGACAAGGACGACAAGGCCGAATAGGCCAGAGCCCAGGCGCCCAGCCAGACCCAGGCCGCCGTCCGGCACCGAGTGCCCGCGGCGGCCTTTTCTTTTACCGGTGCAATCAATGTCATGCTCCCACCCCGTCTGATTGTCGGCCTCGGCAACCCTGGCGGCCAATACGAGGATAACCGGCACAACGTCGGCTTCTGGTTTGTCGACCAGCTGGCCGCTCGCCTGCACACGCCACTGGCGCCGCAGGGAAAGTTTTTTGGCCGGGTCGCCCGGCACGGAGAGCTGTGGCTGTTGCAACCGATGACCTTCATGAACCTGTCCGGCCAGGCAGTCGCCGCGCTGGCCCGTTTCTACAGGATCACCGGCGACGAGACACTGGTGGTGCATGACGACCTCGACCTCGAACCGGGCAGCATCCGCCTCAAGCGGGGCGGCGGCAACGGCGGCCACAACGGCCTCAAGGATATCCAGGCGCGCCTGGCAACGCCGGATTTCTGGCGGCTGCGACTGGGCATCGGTCATCCCGGCGAACGCGCCGAAGTCATCAACTACGTCCTCAAAGCACCCCGGCGTGAAGAGCAGGAGCTGATCGACCGCGCCCTCGACCGCTGCCTGCTGGCCTGGCCGGAGCTGGCCGCCGGCGACTACGGCGCAGCGCAACGGCAACTGCACGTCAAGACCGTCTCACCATAGGAATCCGAGCATGAGCCTCAAATGCGGAATCGTCGGCCTGCCCAACGTCGGCAAATCGACCCTCTTCAATGCCCTGACCAAAGCGGGCATCGCCGCCGAAAACTACCCTTTCTGCACCATCGAGCCCAATGTGGGCATCGTTGAAGTGCCGGATCCACGCCTCGCCCAGCTGACCGCCATTGTCAAGCCGCAGCGCGTGCAGCCGGCGATCGTCGAGTTCGTCGATATCGCCGGGCTGGTCGCGGGCGCCTCGAAGGGGGAGGGCCTGGGCAACCAGTTCCTGGCCAACATCCGCGAGACCGACGCCATCGTCAATGTCGTGCGCTGCTTCGAAGACGAAAACGTCGTCCATGTCTCTGGTCGCGTCGACCCGCTGTCGGACATCGAAACGATCATGACCGAGCTGGCGCTCGCCGATCTGGCCGCCGTCGAGCGCACGCTCAACCGCGAGAGCAAGAAGGCCCGGTCGGGGGACAAGGAAGCACAGCATCTGGTTGTCGTGCTCGAACGCCTGCTGCCGCATCTCAACGAAGGCAATCCGGCGCGTACGCTGGCCCTTTCCGCCGACGAAAAAGAGCTGCTCAAGCCGCTCTGCCTGCTGACCATCAAACCGACGATGTACGTCGGCAACGTGCTCGAAGACGGTTTCGAGAACAACCCGCATCTCGACCACCTGCGCGCCCATGCCGCCAAGGAAGGCGCGCCGGTGGTCGCCCTCTGTGCCAAGATTGAAGCCGAACTGGCCGATCTCGACGATGAGGATCGAGACGCCTTCCTCGCCGACCTCGGACTCGAAGAGCCCGGTCTGAACCGCCTGATCCGCGTCGGCTACCAGTTGCTCGGCCTGCAGACCTACTTCACCGCCGGCGTCAAGGAAGTCCGCGCGTGGACCATCCACGTCGGCGATACCGCACCGCAAGCCGCCGGCGTCATCCACACCGACTTCGAACGCGGCTTCATCCGCGCCCAGACCATCGCCCTCGCCGACTTCATCACCTACAAGGGGGAGCAAGGGGCCAAGGAAGCCGGCAAGATGCGCGCCGAGGGCAAGGAATACGTCGTCAAGGACGGCGACGTGCTGAATTTTCTGTTCAACGTCTGAGCGACTTCACGAGGTTGGCCAGAGCGGCGGCTGTTCGGCCTGAGGTGGTTAGCGGCGTCGCTCAGACCCCTTGCCTTGCGCACCATGATGCGCATAGGCTCTGCGCATCGTCACCACCAGGATGCCCTTCATGCAAGCCGCCCACGATACGCACGCACGCAAAAAGACGACCACCCTCAGCATCAACGCGGACCTATTGAGCAAAGCACGGTCGATGAACATCAACCTCTCCGCCAACCCGGAATCACCGCCCCCCATGTTCGAGCAAGCCCTCAGGAATATCGAC
>NZ_JAVTWB010000179.1:40750-42127 GCF_032229525.1 Accumulibacter sp.
CGCCAACCCGGAATCACCGCCCCCCATGTTCGAGCAAGCCCTCAGGAATATCGACAACGACCTGCACAACGAAGCCGGTTGCACCACCGAACTCGACTACACCGAGCAGGCCTCCTGGCTGCTGTTCCTCAGGTAATCTGTCGGTGAAGAACCCGAACGGGGGCGAGGAAGTGATCCACCGCAGCCCGCAGGCCATCATGGACGAGATCGCGGCGCTCGGTGCCGAAAGCGCGAAGGTGCTGGAGAGCATTCGCGAATTGCTGGGAGGGACGAATCAATGAATGCGGATATTCGCTGGAAGCAACGCTTTGAAAACCTGCAGTCGGCCTACCGCAACCTGCAGGAAGCTGTGGCGGCAAACGCAGAAGCTCCTGAAAACAAACTGTTTCAGATGGCGCTGATCAAGGCCTTTGAAATGACGTTCGAGCTCTCCTGGAAAACGATGAAGGATTTCCTCAGCTTCAACGGCATCGACGAAAAGCTGCCACGCGAAATCATCAAACAGGCATTCTCCTCCGACATCATCGCCGACGGTCAGTGCTGGATCGACATGCTGGAAGAGCGCAACCTGATGGCCCATATTTACGACGAGGCCCGCGCCCGCAAAGCCATTGCCCACATTTCTCAGCACTATATGGCGGCACTGGCGCAGTTGCACGCCTACCTGAGCGAACGACTCGCCGCATGAACGAGCTCCGCTTCGGTCTGCCAACGCAGACCCTGGCCGCCATCATCGCTTGTCTGCGCGGCCACCCCGAAATCCACTGGGCCAGCATCTACGGCTCACGCGCCAAGGGCACTTTCCAGCGTGGATCGGACATCGACATCGCCTTCAGCAGCCCCGTCGACTGCACCGCGCACCTGCGCGCAGCACTCGATCAACTGCCGACGCCGTACCAGTTTGATGTGACGCATTACGACAGTCTCGAACACGACGGACTGAAGGCGCACATCGATCGGGTGGGCAAAGTGTTTTATGAGCGCCGAGGTCTTGGCGATGACTAGGGCTGCGATGAAGGCCGGGTGGCAACGCAAAGTCATTGGCGATATCTGCGACCTTGTCAATGGCGGAACACCCAAGACCGGCGTTGCGGAATACTGGGATGGGCCGCACCAATGAATTAACCCTGCCGAAACGGGCAAGCGGACTACGCCTTATATTGACCAAACAGCACAAGCAATCACCGACGCAGGTTTGCAGAACAGTTCGGCAAGTCTCCTGCAGAGCAACACCGCCGCGACCAACGTCGCCAGCTTCGACCTCCGGCTCGCTTACGGCGAAGAGGGCATCCCGGAGCAGTGGTCGCCCATTCCCACTGGGAAGACGATGACCAACCCGGCACCATTCATCGTCATCAGCGCCAACACCTCGGACTC
>NZ_JAVTWB010000180.1:0-6538 GCF_032229525.1 Accumulibacter sp.
CTTCTCCCGCGCGGGGGAGAAGGGAGATTCGTGAGTCGCGTACGCGACTTTCACATTAAACTTGCCGCCTTTTCTTACGGACCCGTCCTCTTGAGTCGCTTGCAGGCCAATTTCCTGTTGCTTGCCGTCGCGCTGATCTGGGGTTCGGCTTTCGTCGCCCAGGCCGAGGGGATGGCCGGTGTCGGACCGCTGAGCTTCACCGGCATTCGCTTCCTGCTCGGCGCCGCCATCGTGGCCCCGCTGGCCTGGCGCGAGTGGCGCCTGCTGTCGTCGCGCAAGGTGCAACCGGTGCCGGCGGACGCCCTGGCCATCGCCGTACTTGGCGTCTTGCTGATGCTCGGCGCCGCCTTGCAGCAGATTGGCATCGTCAGCACGACGGTGACCAACGCCGGCTTTCTCACCGCGCTCTACGTGCCACTGGTGCCGCTGTTGTCGTGGTTGCTGCTCAGGACGCGTGCGCACTGGTCGGTGTGGCCGACGTCGATCGGCTGCCTGGCCGGAACCTGGCTGCTCGCCGGTGCGCAGGGCTTCGAGCCGGTCGTCGGTGACCTGTGGGTGATAGCCAGCAGCCTGTTCTGGGCGCTGCATGTGATCTACGTCGGGCGCATCGCCGAGCGCCTGCACGCCCCCTTCCTGGTCGCCTGCGGCCAGTTCCTGGTCTGCGGCGCGATCAGCCTGCTCGGGGCCGTGGCGAGCGAAACCATCACCGGCGCCGGGCTGGCGCGCGCGGCGCTGCCGATTGCCTACGCGGGCCTGGTGTCGGTGGGTATCGGTTACACCTCACAGGTGGTCGCGCAGCGCTATGCGCAAGCGGCCGACACGGCGATCATTCTCTCCGCCGAGACCGTCTTCGCAGCCCTCTTCGGCTTCCTGCTGATGGGTGATCGCCTGAGCGCCAACGGCATTGCCGGTTGCGCGCTGATCCTGGTCTGCATCGTTGTCGTCCAGATCGCGCCGCTGGCCGCGGCTGGCAGGCAGGCGCTGGCGCGGCGAGTGCAATAGGGAACAGCAGAGAGCGGGGAAGCGCGGGCTAAGCCGCTCAGCCGTGACGAACCTGCGACAGAAAGGCTTGCGCGCGTGCATGGCCCGGGTTCGAGAAAAAGATCTCCGGGGTGGTGTCTTCGAGAATCGCGCCTTCGTCGAAAAAAATCAGCCGATCGGCGACCTCGCGCGCGAAGCCCATCTCGTGTGTCACCGCCAGCATGGTGATGCCGCTGTGCGCCAGTTCGCGCATCACCGCCAGCACTTCGTTGACCATTTCCGGGTCCAGTGCCGAAGTCGGCTCGTCGAACAGCAGCACTTTCGGGTCCATCGCCAGCGCCCGCGCGATCGCCACCCGCTGTTGCTGACCGCCGGAGAGCTGCACCGGATACTTGTCCGCCTGGTTGCTCAAGCCGACCCGTTCGAGCAATTTGTGCGCCTTGGCCTCGGCCTCGGCCTTGCTCATCTTTCTGACGCGCATCGGCGCCAGCGCGACGTTGCGCAGGATAGTCAGGTGCGAGAAGAGATTGAAGCTCTGGAAGACCATCCCGACCTCGCGACGGATGGCGTCGAGGTTCTTGACGTCGTCGTTGAGAATGATGCCATCGATGACGATCTCGCCTGAGTCGTGGGCTTCGAGACGATTGAGCGTGCGCAGGAAGGTTGATTTCCCGGAACCGGACGGGCCGACGATCGCCGTCACCTGTCCCTCGTAGAAAGTCGCCGAAACATCCTTCAGGGCGACGAAGGCACCGAAGCGCTTGCCGATGGCACGCGTTTCGATGATCGGTCGCAGCGTCGCCGGAGTGGGTTGAGTGGCTGGAGTGGCGGTGGTGTCCATGCGCCCCCTAGCGCTTTTGTCCGACGTCGAGCTTGGCTTCCAGCGCCGCGGTGAGCGTCGTGAAAGCGGTGGTCAGGATCAGGTAGATGGCGCCGATGGTCAGGAAGACCGGGATCGGCTGATAGCTCTGCGCCTGCACCCGGTAGCCGATCATGGTCAGCTCGACGACGCTGATCGCGTAGGCCAGCGACGAATCCTTGACCAGCGATGCCAGGTTGTTGGCCAGCGCCGGCAGCGCGACGCGCATGCTCTGCGGCAGGACGACGTCCATGAAGGTCTGCAGCGGGCTCAGCCCGAGGGCGCGCGCCGCTTCCACCTGGCCATGCGGTACGGCCAGGATGCCGGCGCGAACGCATTCGGTGTTATAGGCGCCGATATTCAGCGACAGGGCGATCGCCGCACAGGCGAAGTCGGAAAGGATGACGCCCTCGGGCATCAGCTCGGGCGCCGCCAGCCAGACGAACAGAATCTGCAGCAGCAACGGGGTACCGCGGATCAGCCACACGTAGGTGTCGCAGAGCAGGCGCAGCGGCCAGAATTTCGATACCTTGCCCAGACCGGCCAGGACACCGATCACCACCCCGACGGAGCCGGCGATCAGGGTCAGCCAGACGGTGATCCGCGCTCCGTCGGCGAACTGCTGCGCCGCCGGGCCGACTGGCGCCGGCGCCGCCGAGAGCGGGATCGCCATCCCCCAGAGAAAGACGAGCAGCCCGATCATCGC
Source organism: Accumulibacter sp. (assembly GCF_032229525.1). GTDB lineage: Bacteria > Pseudomonadota > Gammaproteobacteria > Burkholderiales > Rhodocyclaceae > Accumulibacter. Next base: position 2,547 of record NZ_JAVTWB010000180.1, read on the forward strand.
GGCAAACATCGTCCATCCGGGGTTTTTCCTGGTCCAGTTCATGCGGCCTTACTCAGCTCAGGGTCGGCAGGAAACGTCTTCCTTGAAGTATTTTTCCGACAGGACCTTGTAGCTGCCGTCCTTCATCACATCAGCCAGCGCCTGGTTGAGCTTCTCGGCAAGTTCCTTGTTGCCTTTGCGCAGGATCATCGAGACCTTTTCGACGAAGACCAGTTCGCCACCGACGATGCCGGCGTCCGGGTTCTGGTCGAGCGTTCCCTTGACCGTGAACTTGTCCGAGATCCAGGCATCGACCTTCTTCGCGCGTAGCGCCGAAAACGCCTCCGGGTCACCCTTGTAGGTCTTGATGTCCTTGACGCCCTTGATCTTCTTGGCAGCACCAGCGTAGGTGGTCGCCAGTTGCACGCCGACCGACTTGCCGTTCAGCGCGGCGACGGTCAGCGGCCCGTCCTTGTAGGCGGCGATCTGGCCGCCGGTGCAGTAGTGCGGCTTGGCGAAATCGACCGACTTGGCCCGCTCTTCCGTATAGCCGTGCGAGGCAATCGCGAAATCGAAGCGATCCTGCTTGAGCGCAGCAATCTGGGCATCGAAAGGCACCACGCTCCATTCCAGCTTCAGGCCCAGTTTCTTGGCGATGGCCTCGGCCAGCTCGACTTCGAAGCCGGTGAGTTTGGAACCTTCATAGTAATTGAACGGCTGGAAGGCGCCTTCGGTAGCCGCCTTGATCGTCCCGGACTCCTGGATCGCCTTCCATTCGCGCGCCTCGGCCGCTCCCCCAATCAGCAGCGTTAGCGGTATGACGGCACTCAACAACCTGGCTAGAAATCGCATGACACCTCCTGTGGATAAATATCGGATGCGGCAAGACAAGGCTTCGCCCCCGTCGCCGCTCCTTTGTGCCGGGCCAGCTTGGCGAAAACGGAGCACAGAGTACAACAAACAAGGTCGATAGGAACAGCAAACAGAAAAGCAAGCGCACGCGCGGCGGGTGATTGGCGCCGAGGTGTTCGGCGTCGCCGATAGAACCGCCTCCGGTAGTTGCTGCACGATCTCTCAGGCTGACGTGTCAGCCTTCGCCAGCGCTTGGCTTGTCGTCGGAAAGCTCCAGAAAGAACACCGTGCCCCGGCCGGGCGTGCTCTCGGCCCATACTCGCCCAGCCATGCGCTGCATCGCTTTCCTGACCAGCGCCAGCCCGACACCGGTACCGGGGTAGGACTCGCTGCGCTGCAGGCGCTGAAAGATTTCGAAAATCCGGTCATGGAAGCGCATATCGAAGCCGATGCCGTTATCGGTGATGGCCAGCTTGACCTGATTGCCGCTGCGTTGCCCGCTGATCCCGATCAACGGCGGCTGCCCGTCGCAACTGAACTTGAGGGCATTGTCGATCAGGTTGCGCAGCACCACCAGCAGACCGTCCGGGTCGGCATGAGCGACCAGATGGTCGAAGTCGATACTCACTTTCGCGCCCTGCCTGTCGACCTCGCCCTGCAGATCGGCCAGCGCCTTGTCCACCAGCGGACGCACATCCACCGCCACGCAGTGCAGGTCGCGTCGCTCCATGCGGGCATAGGACAGCAGGCCGTCGATCAACTCACTCATCTGCGCCACGCCGTGGGCGATGTGGGCGATGAATTGCCGTCCGCCGGCGTCGATTTGTTCACCATAGTCCTCGGCGAGCATGTGGCAGTAGCCGGCCATGCCCCGCAGTGGCGCCTTGAGGTCGTGGGCGACGGCATAGGCAAAGCTTTCCAGTTCCTTGTTCAGCTCGGCGAGCTGGCGGGTGCGTTCCTCGACCCGCTCCTCGAGTTCGTCGCGGGCATGCGCCAGGTCGGTCTGAGCGGCCTTGAGCAGCGACACATCGCGGGCGATGCCGAAAACGCCGCGCACTTCGCCGTGAATGATCAGCGGCCCCTTGGTCGTCAAAAAGGCCATGCTCTTGCCGGCAGTGGCGACGATCTCGCCGGAGGAGGCGATGACGACGGTTTCCTCGTAGCTCTCGACTTTGCCCCGCGCCATGATGCGCTGGTCGTCGGCTCGAAAGCGCTCGGCCACCGTCGACGGGAAGAGGGCGAAATCGTCGGTGCCAAGCACTTCGGCCTGCGGCCTGCCCACCAGCTCCGCCAGGGCGCGGTTGCCGACGATGTAGCGCCCTTGTTCGTCCTTGACGAAAATGGCGTCGGAAGAGCCTTCCACCAGCGCCTCCAGTACGCTGTGGATGCGTTCCAGTTCGGCGGCCTTGTCGACGCGCTCGCTGATGTCCTGGATGGCGCCGAACAGGCGCCTGGCCCGGCCGCTCTGGTCGTGTTCGATGTCGACCCGGACGCTGACCTCGCGCACGCTGCCATCGGAACGCAGCAGGCGATACCTGAGCTCGCCGAGGTCCTCGCCCGGCCGGCTGGCCAGCATTCGTTTCAGATAGGCCTCGTGGCGCTCGCGGTCGTCGGGGTGCACCAGAGCGATCAGCTGGTCGTAGGTCATCTGCACCGATTGCGGTTCGAGACCGAAGATGCGGTAGGTTTCGTCCGCCCACTGGATATGTTGGTCGGCGACCCTGAATTCCCAGTGACCGAGGTGGGCAAGGGCGACGGAGGCCTTGAGGCGCGCGTTGCTGTCCGCCAGTTCATGCTGGCGCCGGGCCAGCTCGCGCTTGAGCTGGACATTCCAGAAAAGGATCAGCAGATAGGCGCTCACTGCCAGCGCCAGGGCGCCCAGCGACCAGGGAAACAGCCGGGCAATCAGCCGCGGCTCGCTCAGGCGCACGATCTCGTCGGCCTGCTGCGGCAGCCAGCGCTGGAAGATCGCGTTCCGGCGTTGGGCGGGGATGGCGGCGAACGCCTTGTCCAGCAGTTGTGCCAGTTGCGGCCAATCCTTGCGCACGCCGAAGCACTGATTGTTTTCCGCCATGTCGAAGGCGGCATTGACCTTGAGGTTGGTGATGCCGTTTTGCGCCGCGAGAAAGATGTTCACGCCGATCACGCCGACGTAGGCGTCGGCGGCGCCCGACGCCACCGCGCGCAGGCCGTCGAGCGGTGTGGCCACCAGCCGGGGACGCAGCTTCGGGTACTCGTCGATCACCTTGCGGCTCGACGAATAGCCCTCTACCAGCGCCAGGCGCAGGGGTTCGAGGTCTCTCAGCGAGTGCAGTTGCGGCGTGTCGCTGCGGGTGACGATCACCAGCGGAGTGGTCAGATAGGGGGCGGAGAAGGCGAGAAAGGCATCGCGTTCGGGCAGGTGCGCCACCGTCGCCACCGCGTCCAGCCGGCGCTCGCGCACCGCTGCCATGAGTTGCGGCCAGCTGAGGTCGGAGACGAATTCGAAACGGATGCCCAGGCGGGCTTCGATCTCGGCCATGAAGTCGACCGCGACGCCGCGCACCTGACCGCTTTCGTCGAGGAAGGTGTAGGGGCCGTAGCCAGCGTCGATGCCCATCCGGATGACCGGGTGCTCGGCCAGCCAGGCTCGCTCTTCGGCGCTGAATGCCAGCCCGGAGGCCGCATCCGCAGCGCTCGCGCCAAGCGGCAGAAGCAGCCAGATGATGGCCAGACAGCGAAAGATGAGGTGCATGCCGCCTCCCTGCGACAAGTCGGCTCAGGCAGCTCGAGCCCTTGCCACGCATGGTTCGTGACTCCGCCACTCTACACCCGGCCAGTCAAAAAGACGAAAGCGCTTTGGCAGCGAACGGCTCAGGCAGGGGAAAGCAGCGCTGGCTCGCCATGGGCGAGGACACATGACGCTACGCAGGAGCGCCAGGGTCGCTGCCGGCACCCCTCACGTCGACCAGGGTTTTCCGCCAAGATCAACTGCATGCCACGTACGCGGGAAGAAGCCGCGCTACCTCTACCTCACCCGTCACCAGCCATGGATATCCTCCAGCAAGCGAGCGAACTGTTGCGACCCCTGATGGACGCGGAGCATCGTGACACCCGGTTGACCCTCGCCAGCGATCGGTTCTAGCCCCTCGCCCCTTGTGGGAGAGGGGTTGGGGAGAGGG
>NZ_JAVTWB010000181.1:0-6533 GCF_032229525.1 Accumulibacter sp.
TCGACAAGGCCAAGGGCGTCAACATGCCCAAGGACAAGATCGACAACGCGATCAAAAAGGGGACCGGCGAACTGGAAGGCGTCGACTACGTCGAGATTCGCTATGAGGGCTACGGCATCGGCGGCGCGGCGGTGATCGTCGATTGCCTGACCGACAACAAGACGCGCACCGTCGCCGATGTCCGGCACGCCTTCAACAAGTACGGCGGCAACCTCGGCACCGACGGCTGCGTCGCTTTTCAGTTCCAGCACTGCGGCCAGCTGCTGTTCGCTCCAGGCACCGACGAAGCGGCGCTGATGGACGCCGCAATCGAGGCCGGCGCCGACGACGTGCTGAGCCACGACGACGGCTCGGCGGAGGTGCTCACCGCGCCGAACGACTACATGGCGGTCAAGGATGCGCTGGAAGCTGCCGGCTTCACGTCCGAGTACGGTGGCGTGACGATGAAGGCGGAGAACGAGACCCAGTTTACCGGCGACGAAGCGCTGCGCATGCAGAAACTGATCGATGCTCTCGACAGCCTCGATGACGTTCAGGACGTTTACACCAACGTCGTCATGGACGACGAGCCGGAAGCCTGACTCTCAGTTGCGCTCTCCGGCCTCGAACGCAGCGACCGTAATCACTGAATCAGCTACCAGGCGTGCGCTCCTCGGCGCCTGCAGCGGCAGTCGCCTCGCCCGGACCTGTGGTGGGCCTGGTGGACCGGGTAGCCGCCCCGCGCTTTGCCCGCCGGGCGTCCCGGACGATGCCGCGAAGCTCGTTGCAACGGCCAACTATGCTCACCAGGACGCTGGCTGTCCAGGCAAAGGTGAACATCCCGGAAATGGCGATGATCGGTGACAGCATGTACCACTCATCCGACAGCTCGCGGTGGCTGCCGAGGGTGGTGTACGACAGCGCGGCGAAACGTGCAGCGGCGGCCCATTGTGGAATGATCCCGCTGTAGACCAGCGCTGCCGACCAGAGAACGATCGACATCAGGTGCAGACCGAGCATCCTGAAGACGGTGAAGCCAAGCAGCACGTCGACGCTCCACCACGCCGGGCGCTGCTGGATGTGCTGCGCGCGTTTGTCGAAGTGGCCGGTGAGCAGGCGCAGGCCGATCGCCTGCAGGATGACGACAGCGACCAGAACACCGCCGCCAAAGAAGAAGTCCGGTAGCGGCAGCGCGTCGATCACCGGCAGCTTCGCTTCGAGGTAGGCTTCCACCGGCCTCAGTTCGCCTGGTAGCTTCGTAGCGACCGTCCGGGGGATCTCGGCGAGTTCGCCGGGCGCTTTCTTCACGGCTTGCGGAATCGCCTGTACGTCCTGCGACAGCCGCTCGATGGCTTGCGGCAGCGGCGGTGGGACGGCCGCGGCGCCATCGCCCGCAGGTGGCAGCGTGCTCGGGTTGTCAACCCGCGTGCCGAGGGCTTGCGAGGCTCCTGGCGGAAGCGCCGTTATGGTTTTTTCGATCCTTGTTGCGTCGGCCACCTTGGACCACTCCCCGGCTGAAACTACCGCATCTGGATGAACTCACGCGGACAATCGCCGCCTCGTCCACGCGTGCTCGTTGGTCGCGAAATGCGCCAAGCGAGGGCCGTCGCAGTGGCGGGTGGCCCCGCTTCTCCCCCCGTGAACGTCAGCTGGCGCACGAGTATACTCGCGTCACTTGGGCTGACCTTGCTGTCGTTCAAGAACTTCGGCTGGGTGGGCGCCTGGCGGCGGCAGAAGAAGCCGCGGTCGGCGTCGCGCAATCGGCCGGTCGCCGTAATCGACCGTCCCGGCCGCAACGGACCTGGGCATTCACGGGCGTCATCGCTTACCGCCGCGGCCTAGTGCTTTCGCGGACCGAGCGGGATCACCAGCGTGGCAAACAGCGCCTTGCCCTGTAGCCGGTTCGTCGCCGCAAATTCCCGGTAGCCACGCAGATTGGCGTAGGCGGGCAGGCCTCCGATGGTAAAGGCATAGCCCAGTTCCGGCCCGATTGCGGCGACGTTCGATTTGAAGGGGCCTAGCCTGGCGCCCGAGCCGCTGTCGGCGCTGAGTTGATAGTAGACGTAGCCGGCCAGACCGAGTTGCCAGTTGGCGGAAAGGAACTGCGAAGCGGCCCAGTCGAGGTGGGAGTCGACGCCGTTCCGGTAATGGGTGGCCGGGTTCTGCCAGTTGTAGGTGACGCCCGCCACCGCCGAGAACTCGACGCCGCTGTGCTGATCAAGATAGGTGTAGCCGCCGCCAGCGTCTATCGCCGCGTGGCCGATACCGAGGTTGGCGAGTCGTTTGCTGTCGTAGGCGCCGACCGGGAGGTCGCCGGTGACGTAGCTCATCCAGTTGTGCACCCCGTGATTCCAGGCCAGGCTGGCCACCGGATAGAGGTCGGTGAAGCCCGACAGCGAATCGCTCTTGCCTGACGCGATGTCGCGCGGAGACACGGACAGGTCCGCTACCGTGGTGTCCTTCCCGTAGCCAAATCCGAGTCCGAGCGCCAACTGGCCGCCGAGCACTTTCGCCTCTGGCGCATAGGTCGGCTGGGCGAGCAGCAGCCCGGTCCACGACTTGAGTCCGAGCGTGATGCTGTCGCCGCGAGAGAACGATTTGCTGCCGGCAGCGTCGCCGCTGTAGTAGTAGCCCTGCATCGGCAGCGACCAGCCCGGCGTGGCCGGGACCGCGGCAAGGCTTGCGTATTGGCCCGAGAACCAGAACGGTACGCCGCCTTCATCGGCGAGGCTGTTGGTGGGAGAGACGACGGCACTCGTGGCGAGGATCGCCAGGACGCTGCGCACGCACAGCGTCCTGGCTTCCCCTTCAGCTTGCCGCATGGGCAATGACATTCAGCGGTGATGTTCCATCTGTGTCTCTCCAGCGAGCGGTTTCGACGGCTTCCGCTCGATTGAAGCGGCCAAGCCAGGCGCTTACCGAACCAGCTCAACCTCGCTCGGCCGCCAGGTCTGGGTGAAGAACGGCTCGAGCGGGCTGTACAGGCGCAGCATGGCGATGAAGCCCTTGCCGGGCAGGGTCTGGATCCAGTTGCCGCGCTTGACGCCCGCAGGTTGCTTCGGGGCGAAGTAAATGATCGTCGAACCATCGGCGCCCGCCTCGGCGGCCGGCGACGGGTAGCTCTGGCTGCCCGCACGCGGGTAGTGCTGCGGCGTGTCGAGCATCGAGCGTGTCATGGTGTCGTAAAGCGTGAAGGACCAGAACTTCTCGGCGGGAATGCCCTTGGGCAGCGTCACCTTGTAGGTTTTGCCGCCGTCGAGGTAGTTCTTCTCCGCGTCCACCATGGTCCAGACGTACTGCGAACCGACGTGTGTCAGGCGCATGGCCATCGCCGGCGTAATCCCGGTGACGCCGTAGAAGAAGGCCGTGCGCGCGTCCAATTGGCGGTAGCCGGTGGGCGGGAAGGGCTTGACACCTTCGCGCGTGATTTCCGGAATCGGCGTCTCGAACTCATAGCCGCTCGCGAACAGCATGTTCACCCAGCCCGAGTCGGGGTAGTGATACCAGCTCGGATCGCGGGGACTCATGAACAGGCTACGCGCGGTGGCGTTGGCCAGTGCGACCGCCTCGGTCATGATCTTCTTCATTCGCGCATCCGGGGCGAAGGGTTTGCCCTTGACGATGCCTATCGCCGCAATCGGCCCCATCAACTCGGGGTCGAGCGAGGTCGCCGGCTCCTGCTGCACGACCTCGTTGAGGAATTCGAAGTAGCTGAAGTCGTTCGGCGGAATGGTATTCATGACCTTGCCGCTACCGTCGTGGAAGACGGTCGGCGGCGGTGGCGTGACCGGCCCCAGCTTGGCCTTGCCGGCCAGGAACTCGGCGATCGGTGTGCCTACACCGCCGGCCTGGTAAGGATAAATCCTGGTGTATTTCTTGATCGCATCGGCGGCGGGCTTCGGCTTGTTGTCCTCGAGAAACATGCGCCCGAACCACAAGACCCGCGTCGTCCGAGCGCGGGCGACGGCAAAGCCGCCGTCCGGCAAGGGACCGTCGTAACCGGGAGGCAGCACCAGGTACTTGCCGCCTTCGCCGCGATCGCTGCCGGGCAGGCCAAGGTCGATGACCCAACGGAACCAGTAGTCGTCAATGGTGCCGAGAAACTTGGGTGGCACTTCGAGCACCATCGGCCCTTTGCTGAGGTCCAGGACGCCGATGGCGTAAACCGTGTCGGCGTTGGCCGTCAGGAAAAGCGACTTGGCATCCATCAACTGCGAGAAGACGATGACTTCGTTGTCCTTGACGCCGACGCTCAGCAGGCCTTTTCGAGCCGAGTGGATACTGACGCCCGATAGGGTGTTCAGGAATGCACTGGTGGCGTGCGTGAAGTCCAGGTTGTCGTAGATCTTGTCAAGAGTCGCCTTGCTCGGCGCGCCGTCCTTGAAATCGAGCGTGCCGATGCGCGTCTCGACCTTGTCGGGCGTAATGAGCGACGGCGGAATCGCGGGCGACTGGGCCAGCGCCGTACCGACGGCGAAAGCGGTGCCGGCCAGCGTCGCCAGCAGGCGGCTACATACTTGCGTTTGTTTGCGTCGTGCCATCAGTTCACTCTCCTTGTGTGCCAAGTCCAACGGCGTGATCACTTGACCAGCTCGATCTCGCTCGGCCGCCAGCTCTTGGTGAAGAACGGCTCGAGCGGACTGTAAAGGCGCAGCAGCGTGTTCCAGCCCTTCTTCGGGTCGGTCTGGACCCAGTTGCCGTCCTTCACGCCGTCAGGTTTGCTCGGGCCGAAATAGACGGTGGTTGAACCGTCGGCACTGGCTTCGGCGGCGGGCGTGGGGTAGCTCTGGCTGCCGGCACGCGGATAACGCTGCGGCGTGTCGAGCATCGAGCGGCTCTGGTTGTCGTACAGCGTGATCGACCAGAACTTCTCGGCCGGGATGCCCGCCGGCAGTGTCAATTTGTAGGTCTTCGCGCCGTCGAGGTACTCACCCTTCGAATCGACGAAGGCCCCCAGGTACTGCGAACCGATGCCGGTCAGCCGCATGATCATCGCCGGCGTGATGCCGGTGGCGTAGAAGAACATCGCCGTGCGCGAGTTCAAGGTGCGCGCACCGGTCGGCGGGTTGACCGTGATCTTGCCGGTGGCGCTGACCTCGGGCGGCGGTGTTTCGAAGTTGTAGCCGCCGGCGAACAGCATGTTCGTCCACGCCGAATCGGCGTAGTAGTACCAGCCCGCCGATGGCCGCCCGGCCCAGTTCAGTACCCGTCCGCTGGCCGAGCCGATGGCTGCGGCGTCGACCAGGATCTTCTTCATGCGCGCATCGGGGTTGAAGGGCTTGCCCTTGACGATGCCGATCGCTGCCAGCGAACCCAGGATCTCCGGGTCGAGCGACTCGGCCGGCTCGCGCTGCACCACCTCGTTGATCAACTCGAAGTAGCTGTAATCGCTGGGCGGGATGGTCGACATCACCTTGCCGGTGCCTTCGGTGAACTGCACCGGCGGCTGCGGCCGCAGGAAGCTCCACTCCAGCTTGCCCTGTGGCGTGCGCAGCAGCTCGGCCTTTCCTTCCAGCGCCGAGGCGATGCTGGTGCCGTAGCCTCCCGGCACGTAAGGGTAAACCTTCAGTGTCTTCTTGATCGTCGCTACCGCAGGTTTCGGATCGTTGTTCTCCAGGAACGAGCGGCCCAGCAGCATCGCGCGGTAGGTGCGCATGTGGTGTACCGAATAGCCGGTCTGCGGCAACTCGCCCTTGTAGCCCGGCGGCACCAGCAGGTACTTGCCGCCTTCGCCACGGTCCGGTCCGGGCAGGCCGAAATCGGTCACCCAGTGAAACCAGGCATCGTCGATGATGCCCAGCGACAGCGGCGGCGTTTCAACCACCAGCGGGCCGGCGCTCGCGTCGAGGTTGATCCAGAAGTAGATGGTGTCGGCATTGGCGGTGAGGAACAGCGACTTCGCGTCCATCAATTCCGACCAGATGATGGCGGTGTTATCCGGCACGCCGGCGTCCTTGAAGCCCTTGAACGAGGCCGCCACCGACGCACCCTGGTAGGCGTTGACGAAGGCCTCGACGCCGTGCATCAGGTCGAGATGGTCGTAGACCCTGGCGGCAGTGGCCTGACTCGGCGCGCCGTCCTTGAAGTCGAGCGTGCCGATGCTCGTCTCGAGCTTGTCCGGGGTGATCAGCGACGGTGGAATCGCCGGCGACTGGGCCAGCGCCGTACCGACGGCGAAAGCGGTGCCGGCCAGCGTCGCCAGCAGGCGGCTACCTACTTGCGTTTGTTTGCGTGCTGCCATCAATTTTCTCTCCTGGTGTGCAAAGCCGAACGGAGTAATCACTTGAGCAGCTCAAGCTCGCTCGGCCGCCACTGCTGCGTGAACAATGGTTCGAGCGGACGATACAGGGGCCGCATCGGGAAGAATCCCGTGTTGGGCATCGTCTGGATTCAGTTGCCGCCCTTGACGCCCTTGACGCCCTTGGGTTGGGTTGTGTCGGAGCGAAGTCTATCATCGTCGAACCATCAGCGGCCGGGGACGGATAGCTCTGCTGTGTGTCGAGCATCGATTCGGTCTGGGCATCATGGCGAGCAAGCGCAAGCGATTTCCTCGC
>NZ_JAVTWB010000182.1:0-21962 GCF_032229525.1 Accumulibacter sp.
GCGATTCATGGTGTTGCCCGCCGTCCGCTTCAACGACAACGCGCGCGCCGAAATGGACGAAATCGGCGACGTACGGGCCAATCGCTTGCTGTCGTCGGAATTCATCGCCGCGCAGGCGATGCGCTCGCAGGTGGCGGCAGAAGAGAATCTCGGCTTCGGTCATGTTCTGGCGCAGGGATTTGACGAGTTTCTGGTTGTCGAGCATTGCCTGTCTCCCCCTCTCCCCAACCCCTCTCCCGCGAGGGGCGAGGGGCTATTGGCGCTGCGCGTGTGGGCAGCAGGCTCCAGCGCAGTGTTGGTGGTGCTGGCGACACAGTGCCGGTGGCGCTCATGGTACGTCCGCATGATCTGGGTGCGGCTCCTGACGATTGGAGCGCCGGGGGTGCCGGGGGAGACTTCCCCCGCGGCGCCATGGCCCGCGCGGTCGTTGCCGTCTGCCTATTGCTTTCTTGCCGCGGAATCCGGTAGTTGCACGGCGATCATGTGTCCGCGCGCGCAAACGTCGCCATGGGCGCTCAGGGACAGTTCGACGGTGACCTTGCGCGGCTTGACTTCGACGATTTCGCCCCGGACTTCCAGTTCGCCGTCGATCGGCGTCGGGCGGAGGAAATCGACTTTCAGCGAGGCGGTAACGTAACGCAGGTGCGGCGCGGTGCCCATTTCGCGACCTTGCGCTTTGCACGCGGCGGCGGCAGCAGAAGCCGCGCCATGACAATCGAGCAGGGAGGCGATGAGGCCGCCGTAGACGTTTCCGGGTACGCCGCCGGTGTGGTACGGCTGCGGTGTAAAGCGTGCCACGGTCGTCTCGCCATCCCAGTGGCTCTTCAAATGATGCCCCTGTTCGTTGTTCCTGCCGCATCCGTAACAATGCGCGAAATCATCCGGATAACAGTCCTGGAAAGCCTTGCTGGACATCTTTACTTCCTTTCTCTTGTGGTTGGCGCGCCGGCCTGGTGCCGATTCGGGCCGCTTAGCCGGCAATGATTTCGTGCGTGAGGTTGTCGACCACCAGCGGGCATTCGAGGGTGGTCAGCGACGGCTCGCTGGCGTATTTGCCGCGCACGAAGGCTTTCCATTCTTCCGTGTACACGCGCTCCGCATCGGCACGTGAATTCCAGAGATAGATGCCGCCGGCGCGCTTGCCGTCTTCGGAAAGAAAGTAGTACTTGCGGATCAGGCCCGGCATGTCCTGGTATTTTGCCGCCGTACTGTGGAAGGTGGCCTGGGCCTGCTCTCTGGACAAGGTCTGCGGCAGCTTGAATTCGACGATGACGGTGATCATGGGCTTCTCCTGGTGACGTGACGGATGCCGACCGGTGTTGGACGGTCCAAGCGCTGCTCCCCTCGCCCCTTGTGGGAGAGGGGCTGGGGGAGAGGGGGCTGTGCCCTGCCGCGGCCATCAGGGCCTGGGCGAGCACCGGGCTGGCATTCGATATTGCGCTGTTTACGCAGCGAATTGTTTGGCGTCGGTGCGGGTTCGAGTCGCTGTTTTTCCCCTCTCCCCAACCCCTCTCCCGCGAGGGGCGAGGGGCTTGTTGGGCCGGCTGCGTGGTCAGTTTACGCCAGCGAGGAGGGGCGTAGCCGTGGTGGTGTGACCCACCCGGGCTGCGGTTCCTTCGTCTCTCTGTGCACGACCATGCATGCGACAGGCGAACGGACGGCTACGACCCCTGTCGCGGCTGGAAGGCCATCGACCTCGCCGAGACGCTGAAGGCATCGGAGAAACACGCGCCGTCTTCGGCGCCGTGCTGTTTGAGGAAGGGGAAGATGGCTTCGACCATGCGTACCGAGCCGCAGGCGTAGATTTCGTGTTCCTTGAGCTCGGGGAAGTCTTCGAGGATGGCTTCGTGCACCAGGCCGGTGCGGCCGGTCCAGGTGGCTTCCGACTCGGGCTCGGAGAGCACCGGGATGAAGTGGAAGTTGTCGTGTTCCTGCGCCCAGCGGGTCGGTAGTTCGGGCAGGTAGAGGTCTTGCAGGGTCTTGACACCCCAGTAAAGGTGGATCTGGCGCTTGAGGCCGCGCTTGAAGGCGTCCTCGACCATGCTCTTGACCGGTGCGAAGCCGGTGGCGCCGGCGACGAAGACGATCGGGCGCTCGGATTCGCGCAGGCTGAAGTCGCCGATCGGGCCTTCGAAGCGGACTTCGTCGCCTTCCTTCATCTGCTCGAAGACGTGCGTGGTGAACTTGCCGCCGGTCATCAGACGGATCTGCAGTTCGACGAACTCGGGTTCGTGCGGCGGGTTGGCGAAGGAGAAGGCGCGTCGCTGGCCGTCTTCGAGGATGATGTTGATGTACTGGCCGGCCTTGAACTTGATCTGCTGCCCTTCGGGAAGCTTGAGCAGGACGCGCATCACGTCGTAGGTGAGCTTCTCCATCTTGACGACGCGGGCGGTGTATTCCTGGATGGCGCTGGCGGCAGTGCTGGCCTGATACTCGATGACCACGTCCTCGAGCGCGGTGGCGCAGCACGACAGCACCTTGCCCTGCGCCAGTTCGGCGTCGGAGAGCGCGCTCGGCTGGTACAGGCCGGGGTCGACCTTGCCTTGCAGAACGGTGCATTTGCAGACGCCACAGCCGCCGTTACGGCATTCGTAGGGCAGGTTGATGTCCTGGCGCAGGCCGGCGTCGAGCAGGGTTTCGCCGAAGCGGGCGCTGACCGATTTGTGATCGGGCTGGAAGGTGATCGAGGTCACTGCCTTGGCCGATCCGAGCCGCTTCGGTGGCAGCCAGGGGATCAGGAAGAGCAGGCCGGTGAGGCCGAGTACCCAGAACCACAGATGCAGCGGGTTGGTGACGTAAACCAGTGCCAGTACCGGCAACTCGAACCAGTCGAAGGCGATGCCGGTTGGCACCACCGACATATCTGCTTCGCCGCCCTGGCTGAGGATCGGCTTGACCAGGGACAGGGCGATGAACATCAGCGTCACGGCGATGGCGATCGGGCGTGGCGGATTGATGTGCGCCCGCGGGATGCGCTGGACGTGCACCCACATGATGATGGCGATGATCAGGGGGACGCCGATGTGCATGAAAGCGAGCAGCGTGAACAGGCGGCTGTTGACGCTTTCGAGGGTCAGGAAGTTGCGGATCAGCGTGCCGTTGAACATCGGCAGAATGTCGAACCACTCGGCGGTGGCGATGACCACGAACTGCGCCAGCTTGTCCCAGACGAGCATGAAACCGTTGACGCCGGCAATGTAGATCAGCCACAGCAGGGCGACGCCGGTGAGCCAGGAAAACGAGCGGAAGCCGCGATAGCGGTCGTAGGCGAAGTGCCGCAGCATGTGCAGCAGCATGGTCAGGATCATGCCGTCGGTGGCGTAGCGGTGCACGCTGCGCAGGATGCCGCCCAGCCACCATTGGTTGTGCGTGATTCTCTCGACCGACTCGAAAGCGTCATGAACGCCGGTGTCGGCAAAGATGTAGAGGTAGAGACCCGAGCCGAGCAGCAACCAGAACTGCCAGAAGCTGATCGTGCCGAGGTGGTAGAAGGGGTTCATCTTGTCGCCGAAAGCGATGTTGAACACGTTCTCGATACGCATGAACAGCCAGCGCATGACTTGTTGGATGATTTTGACCATTTTGATGTCAGCTCAGGAGATTGGTGAGGCGTGCGTGGCTGTTGGCCGGGATTTGCGCCGGCCATATTGTCCGGGGACGCTGGCGACGGTGATCATTTGAAAAACAGGCCGCCGCGGTCGGGGTTGAAGTCGATCACCATCACCTGCCGTGGCGCGAGGGTGACTTCCGCTTCCTTGACGAAGTTGAAGCCGGGCTTGATCAGGTTGTCGTTCATCCTGACCGCCAGCCGGTGTGTGCCGGCCTTGACCTCGAAGCGTTTGTACACTGTCGACACGCCGTCCTTGTAGAGGCCGGTGGGGTGCATCACGGTGCGCAAGGCCGGCTGGCCGTCGAGGTCCACTTCCAGGTTGATGTCGGAGCGTTCGCGTGGACAATCCATCGGCGCGCGCATGTTCGGCGGCAGCTTGGCCAGCTCTTCGGGTGTCCGCTTTCGACACTCGCGGTCGCCGAGGTGGCTGATCGACAGCTTGATCAGCGCGACGTCGTCGGGAATCTGGTGATAGGTCGGCGAGGTAGCAAAGTAGCCGATGAAAGCGGCAAAGGCGCCGTAGAGAATCACCTGGCCGACGATGGCGGCGGGTTTAAGCATGATGTGAAGCACTCCGCAGGTAGGGTGGAAGTCGATCGTTCGCAACCCCAAGGGTTTCGATCCGGGTTCTGAATTCGGCCACTGCTGTGGCCAACGCGCGCTGGTCGCTCGCCGAGGTTAGCAGCAGTTGCAGGCGCGAGGGCGGTACGCTGTGGCGCAGGTGCGGTTCGCGATCGCCGAGCAGGCGGTCGCTGGTCCAGCGCTCGCCGAGGCGGAAATCGCAGCCGCCGCCGCGGCAGGCAGCGATCACCACGCCATCGGCACCGCCGCGCAGCGCATATTCGATGAATGCAGGCGGCAGCATGCCGGTGCAGATCAGGTCGATGACCGCGGTGTCGGCGGCGGCCAGGGTCGCCGCCTCGGCACCGCGTGCGCAGGAAAAGACGACGATGCGCGTGCGGCCGGCGAGTTGCGCCAGCGCCCGTTCGAGCTGCTGGCGCAGGGCGTTGACCGGCAGTTGCGGCATGTCGATGCCGGTGATCAGCGTCTGGCGACGGCGGAAGGGGGTCGATGATGGGCACGAGCCGGCGCAGATGCCACAACTGGCGCAGAGGTCGGCGTCGACGACGGCGAGCTTGAAGCCGGGTCGGTCCGGGTGCGGCGCCATCGAGATCGCCGCGTAGGGGCAGTCGACGTGGCAGCGGTCGCAGCCGGTGCAGTTGGCCGGGTCGACCACCGCGATCGGCTGCGCCTTGGCGTGCGGCAACAGCGGCAGCGCGAAGAGCAGTGCCGTCAGTCCGAAGAGCAGCGACCAGACGATCGCCGGCGAGCTGAGGTCGGTGAGCGGATGAATGAACAGAATGAACCAGTCGAAAGCCAGTGCCCCGGGAACGCTGGCCAGATCGGCCGGCGGGTTGCTGAGCGCGGGTCTGAACAGCGCGAGCAGCGTCAAGGCGGCTGCGGTGGCCAGCATCACGCGCCGCGTCGGCAGGTAATCGACGTGGGCAATGCGATGAACGTGTGCCCACAGGCCGAGGATCAGCAACAGTGGGACGCCGAGATGGATGAAAATCAGGACGGTGAAGAAGCGGTCGCTGATTGCGCTCGGCGACAGGAAATTACGTGCCGATGGCTCGCTGAAGATCGGTAGCCAGTCAAGCAGTTCGGTGGTGGCGGTGGCCGACACCTGTGCGAGTTGGTCCCAGACGATCCAGTAGCCGCCGATGCCCGCGATATAGGCCAGCCAGATCAGCGGGATACCGGTCATCCACGAGTAAAGGCGGAAGCCGTAATAGCGGCCGTAGGACCATTCGCGAACCAGGTGCAGCAGCATCACCAGCATGAAGCCGTCGGAAGCGTAGCGATGCAGGCTGCGCAGGATGCCGCCGAGATACCACTGCTCGTGCGAGAGATAGCCGATCGAGTTGTAGACGGCGTCGATGCCGGTGTCGAGAACGGTATACAGGTAGAGTCCGCTGCCGACGACGATCCACAGCAGATAGAGACCCATCGCGCCAAGATGGCGCAGGGGGTTGTCCTGGCCCGAGAAAGGGGTATCGAAGGCTTCTTCGACGCGCAGAAAAACGCTCTTCGTGCCGTTGCGTAGTGCTGCGTGGAAGCTCACGTGCCTGGGGCCCCTGAAGCGTTGTTGGTCATAACTATTAGCCGTTTATTATATTGCTGAGGCGCTGCCGGCGACTTGACACGCGTCAAATCCGAAACAAGCCCTGCCAGGGCCAGAGAGGCCGGGGGCGCGTTGGCCGCTGTCGTGGCCTGGCGGTGTGGCATGCTACACGCGCAGCCGCTGGCCGGCTAGACGCCCTCGGCAAAACCCAGTTGCCGCCAGGCCTCGAAGACCATCACCGCGACGGCATTGGAGAGATTCAGGCTGCGTTGTCCGGGCAGCATTGGCAGCCGCAGGCGCTGCTCTTCGGCAAACTCGGCCATCACCTCGGCCGGGAGGCCGCTGGTTTCCTGGCCAAAAACGAAGACGTCGTCGGCGGCAAAAGCCGGCTGGTCGAAGCGCCGTCCGCCGCGTGTGGTGATCGCGAAGCGGCGCCGCCCGGCCAGCGCCTGCTTGCAGGCGTTCCAGTCGGGGTGCCGGAAAACGCGCGCGAACTCGTGATAATCAAGGCCCGCTCGCTTCAGCGAGCGGTCTTCCCAGCGAAAGCCGAGCGGTTCGACGAGGTGCAGTTCGCAACCGGTGTTGGCGCACAGTCGGATGACATTGCCGGTGTTCGGCGGAATTTCGGGTCGGACGAGGACGACAGCGGTCAAGGCGTGCTCCGGGGAATGGCGCTGGCAAGCGCAGAGCGGCTTTCATGGTCGATGGTTCTGGAGCGCGCAGCGGTCGCTTGCCCGATCAACGTGCCTTGGGTGCCTCGCGGCGCCGATTTCTCCAGAAGTTGATCGACAGGTAGATCATGAAACAGACGAAGGTCAGGAAGCCGGCGAACATGAAGTACAGCGAGTAGTCGGTGCGATAGCGCCCGGTCTGCGGGTCGTAGACCGAGCAGATGATGCGCACACGTTGCATGATCTCCTGCAGCGCACCGACTTCCGGCGGGATCGCCGAACCGGTGATCAGCAGCTTGAGCGGTTCGGCGAGGTCTTCGGCGGTGAATTTCTCGCCATAGACCTGGCGGACGATCTTGCCCTCGGCGTTGACCATCGTCACCTGGTTGAGGTGGTCGAAGCCGGCCGCGGTGGCGATGAAGCGGAAGCCGAAATGGGCCGTCAGGTCGTCGACGATCGCCGTCGCCGGGCTGAGAAAATTCCAGTTGGGGAGGTCGATGCCGTACTGCCGGGAGAAATCCTTCAAGGCCGCCGGCGAGTCGAAGGGCTGGTTGAAGCCGATGCTGACGATGTTGAAGCGATCGGCGCCCATTACGCTGACGGTGTTTTCGAGCGCCTTCTGCAGGTTGCGGGTGGTCGTCGGGCAGACCTGGAAACAGGCGGTATAGATGAAGTTGACCAGCAGTGGCTTGCCGCGATAACGCGACAACTCGACCGGATTTCCGTCGCGGTCGAGCAGCACGAAGTCGCCCAAAGTTCTGCCGATGGCGGCTTGCGAGAAGGCGAAAGCGGCTTTCTCGTCGAGCGCGGTCAGCGTCAGGTCGCCACGCAGTACTCCCTGCGGGCGAGCGGTGAGCTTGGGTTGGTCGGCCGCCGCTTGGTCGGCGGCGAAGGAGGGGGCTGCGAGAAAGAGAATCGACGCCAGCAGGGCGCCAAGACAACGACCAATCATCGATACATGCCAGTGGTGGATCAGAACGTCAGAATGCGAATTGACGGTCCACGATGGCGGCCAGCAGCACCAGTGTCAACTGGATCAATGAAGCATGGAAGCAGACCATCGCCGATTTACGATTGGTGTCGCGGGTCAGCAGCCAGGCTTTGTGGATGAACAGGAAGCCACCGGTGGCGGCGCCGACGAAGTAAATCGCGCCGAGTCCGAAAGCCAGCGGTACAAGGGAGGCGGCAACCAGCGCCAGGGTACTGTAGAAGATGGTTTTCGCCGCCTGCTGGTCGCCAACGACCACCGGCAGCATCGGCACGCCGGCGGCGGCATAGTCGTCACGGAAAGCGATGGCCAGACTCCAGAAGTGCGGGGGTGTCCACAGGAAAAGTACCAGTGCCAGCGCCAGTGGTACGGCGCCGAGTTGTGGGTCGGCGGCCGTCGCGCCAGCGAGGACGGCCCAGCTACCGGCCAGGCCGCCGAAGACGATGTTCAGCCAGGTGCGGCGCTTCAGCCAGACGGTGTAGACGATGGCGTAGAAGAAAGCGCCAAGGAAGACGAAAAGCGCCGACCAGGCATTGAGCGCAATCCAGGCGGCACCCACCGAGAGTACCATCAGCGCGCCAATGACCAGCAGCCAGACCGGCCCGTGGCGCAGTTCGCCGGTGACGAACGGGCGCTTGCTGGTACGCGCCATGAGGTGGTCGCTGTCGTGCTCGTAATACTGATTGAAGGCGCCGGCACTGGCCGACGAGACCAGTACCGATAGCGTCAGCACCAGCAATTGCAGCGGGCTCAGGCTGGGCCCGGAACCGACCGCCAGTCCGGCGAGGGCGGTAAAGGTGATGACGACGCCGATACGCAATTTGAAAACGCCCAGAATGGCACGGAAGGGAAAGCGGGAAGTGCTGTTCGGTGGGAGCATCGATTGCATGAGTTTTGGTGGCGCGGCTGTGTAGTGAGACGAGGGGGGCAGACCTGCTTGAATCGAGCCTGGAGCCGATTGCTCCAGGCCCGATTGAGGCAGGCCCCCGCGCCATTTGGCGTGGGGGGAAGCTCGATCAGCTGAGCAGCCAGACTTCGGACAGGTACTTCCAGTTGACGAAGTAGTAGAGGACGAAGGTCACGAACAGCAACAGAGCCAGGACAACGGTGCCGGGGACCGGCTGGTGGTCGCTGCCATGCGCGACAGCCGAGGCCGCTTGCGTTTCGACGGGGATCGGCGTCGGCTTGTCGGAGACCTTGCCGCCGTCGAGTTTCTTGCCGAACAGCAGCGAACCGACGATGAGCAGGATCCACAGACCACCGCCAATGACCGCGAGCACCCCGAAGATACCGGTCAGGCCCATCATCAGGTAGGCAGCACCCGGCCATTCATACTGGAACGGTGCACCCGAGAAGGCCATGTCCCAGTGCCGGCGGGAAACGCCCAGCGTACCCGCGCCCATCATCACCAGGCCGAGAACGCCCATGCTGATGCCGTACAGGTAGGGCTGGATCTGGCACAGTTTCGGCAGGATCAGCTCGCGCCGGAAGAGCACCGGAACCAGCAGGAAGGTGATCGACATGAAAGCCAGTGTCGTGCCGCTGACAACCGTGGTGTGGAAGTGGCCCGGGACGTAGAAGGTGTTGTGCATCAGCATGTTGATCTGCTCGGTACCGAGGACGACACCGGAGATACCGCCGAGGAAGCCGAAGCTGACCAGCGAGATGAACATGCCCGAGAACACCGGGTTGCCCCATGGCGCCTTGCGCAGCCATTCGAACATGCCGTTGGTGAAACCCTTGCGCCGCTGCGCGGCTTCGATTGCACCGGGGACCGTGAAACCGTGGATCATCGACGCCATCACCGCGAAGTACATGAAGTACGAGGTGTTGAGCACTTTCCACTCGGCGCTCATACCCGGGTCGGACAGCAGGTGGTGCGCACTGGCCAGTTGCAGGAAGAGAATGTAGAGCAGGAAGGCAAAGCGCGAGACTTTCTCGGACAGCGGTTTGGCATTGAAGAGCACGGCGGCGGTCAGATACCAGACCGAGACGTGCGCGGCAACGTTGATCTGCTGCGACGAGTGTCCCAGGCCCCACCACACCATGCGGTACAACTGCGCGTCGATTTCCTTGATCCAGCCCATCGACCAGAAGAAGGTCGGGATCAGGATGCCGGCGCCGGACAGGATGGTGAAAGTGGCGATGATCGCCGCGGTCAGCGCGCCGAAGGTCACCAGCGGCAGCGAACCCTGATAGGTCTTGTCTTTCTTGGCGACGACCAGCGTGCCAAAGAAGACGCAGGTGCCGAGCAGTGCACCGACGGCGACCAGGATGATGCCCAGGTAGAAGTGCGGTTTCGCCTGCATCGGCACGTAGGAGGTGAACATGACGCTCGATTCACCCTGGAAAATGGCGACGTTGGTGATGATGCCGCCGACGACCATCAGCCAGAAACCGAGCCAGGCGATCTTCGGTGTCGCTATGCGGCACCGCAGCAGGGTTGATGACGCAAAGTAGAGAACGGCCATTTCGAAGAACAGGATCCACAGGATCAGCATGTCGATGCCGTGGGCGGTGAGAATCAGGTAGAACTGGTCAGCCGGCAGCAGCTTGATCGCCGGCCAGCGGGTAAGAATCACCAGCAGGGCAGTGACGCCGCCAACAAGCAGCCAGAGAACGCCGGCAACGGCGTTCCAGCGCATCAGTTTCTCGGCCTGGTCCTCAAACTGCATTCCGGAGATCGGACAGGTGCGGTAGGTAGTTGCCATCTATTTACTCCCCTTATTTCACGTAGATACGGCCAAGCATCGAGTGGTGGCCGATGCCGCAGTATTCGTTGCAGACGATGGCGTAGGTGCCTTTCTTGGTCGGCGTCATCTTGACCACGTGCTCATAGCCGGGGATCACCTCAATGTTGATGTTCACGGGCTGCAGTGAGAAGCCGTGCAGGTAGTCCATTGACGAGAGGTGGATCTTGTAGGTCTGGCCCTCCTCAAGCTCGAGGATCGGGTACCAGGCCCAGAGACGGGCAATCAGGTAGCCGTCGCCACCGGCCGGCACCTTGACCACCGGGATGTCCTGGTCGGTTTCGGTACGGATGGTGTTCTCGGCAATGAACTTCTCGGCCTTGGCGGCGAACAGTTCGGGGGTGGTCTTGTAGGCCTCGTTGGAGAGGTTCTGCTTACCGTATATGTGCCAGTAGATCATCATGGCGAACATGATCATCCCCCAGACGAAGGCGATCCCGATCCACGCCCATTCGACCTTGTCGATGGGTTGCTTCCACCAGAGCCGATCTGACGGCGGCAGAATTGCACTCATATTTCTTTCTCCCTGAGGTGACTGGCTGGCTTACTTGGCGACCGGCGTGTTCATGATGTCGATGATGCCCCACAGGATGTAGAGCAGCCCGGGGGACGCCACACCGAGAAACAACAGCAGAAAGTGGTTGTCCAGCAGCTTCTGCATGAACGGAATGTCGTCATCCTTGTCGTCGACCATGGGTGTATCCTCCATCACTGATTGGCGCTTGTGGCGCTTGGCATTTGCCGATAACGGCGAATTCATTGGGCTTTTGGGGCACAATTGGCGGAAGAATACCTGCACTTGGCCTGCCTTTGATTTGATTCACGTCAAGAACGCGGAAAGACGGTGATGGCCCGCAAAGCCAGCAATCGTGGGCCTTGCGGGTCCAGGGTTGCGGCCGATGGTCGCAGCCCTCAAGGCATCGCTTCACGTCTCCGGCGAGCGCAGGAGGGTGGCCGCATCGCACCGCCTCCTGCCGATGAAGAGGCCATGGTCGACGGTACCGACTGGCCTGGCCATCGACGGCAAGCACGCACCGTTGGGAAAATGCCGGCAACACAGCGCCGATTCCTCGGCGGAAAGCCGTCGCCAGCACCGCCACCAACCGATGCTTCGAGCGGTCAGCCACGTGCTGATCGGGATGGTTCGCGAACGCTTCGGCGGGCGATAACTCTCGCCAGCCAAGTGGCGATTTTCGTCGCCATGAGGCGCCCCAGCACCAAAAAACCGGGCAAATACAGTGGCTGCGAACGGCCTCCGCGTCAGTCCTGGCGTGTGCAACGACTGTTTCCGCGCGCAGCCGAGAACGGCCTTTGGCTTTCCATGCGATTGGCCAGTTTTCGCGGTCGGCTCGTTTCGGATTTGTGCTCGAGTCTTGGTATAATATGAGGTTGTGTTTCTAGCGATATGATTTGTCGTTGTTTTTCTTGACCCTTTTCGTTTGGAGAATACCGCATGGCTATCGAACGCACGCTTTCCATCATCAAGCCGGACGCCGTTGCCAAGAATGTGATTGGCAAAATCTATTCCCGTTTTGAGACCAACGGCCTCAAAGTGATCGCCTCCAAGATGGCCTGGTTGTCGCCGCAGGAAGCCGGCGCCTTCTACGCCGTGCATAAAGAGCGTCCGTTTTTCAAGGATCTGGTCTCGTTCATGATTTCTGGCCCGGTGATGGTGCAGGTGCTTGAAGGTGAGAGTGCAATTGCCAAGAACCGCGACCTGATGGGCGCCACCGATCCGAAGAAGGCCGAGGCGGGAACGATCCGCGCCGACTTCGCCGAGTCGATCGACGCCAACGCCGTACACGGTTCCGATGGCGAAGATACGGCGAAGGCCGAGATCGCTTTCTTCTTCCCGGCAATGACCGTCTACTCGGGCCGCTAGGCCCAAAGCTCCTCGGGTTCCATGACCATCAATCTGCTCGATCTCGATGCCGCCAGCTTGACGGCCTTTTTTGCTGGCCACGGCGAGAAGCCTTTTCGTGCCAGACAGGTTCTGCGCTGGATGCATCGTTTCGGGGAGAGTGATTTCGATGCGATGACCGACATTGCGAGAAGTCTGCGCGAGAAACTCAAGGCCGTGGCGGCAGTGCTGCCGCCGAAGGTTGTCGCGGATGCGCTCTCTGACGATGGGACGCGCAAGTTCCTCTTCGATGTCGGGGCTGGCAATGCCGTCGAGGCGGTGTTCATCCCCGAGGATGACCGGGGAACCCTGTGCATCTCGACGCAGGCCGGTTGTGCCCTCGATTGTTCCTTCTGTTCGACTGGCAAGCAGGGTTTCAACCGCAACCTGACCGTGGCGGAGATTATTGGCCAGTTGTGGCAGGCCAGGCACGCTCTGGATGCTTATCCGGGGGGTGCGGATATGCGCGTCGAGCGGGTGATCAGCAACGTCGTCCTGATGGGCATGGGAGAGCCTCTGGCCAACCTCGACAATACCGTTCTGGCACTGCGGCTGATGCTTGACGACAACGCCTATGGCCTGTCGCGTCGCCGGGTGACCGTGTCGACTTCGGGTTTGGTGCCGGCAATGGATCGCCTGCGCGACGAGTGCCCGGTGGCGCTGGCGGTTTCCCTGCACGCGCCGAACGACGGGCTGCGCAATGAACTGGTGCCGATCAACCGGAAATACCCCTTGCGTGAGCTGATGCCGGCTTGTCAGCGCTATCTCGAGAAAGCACCCCGCGATTTCGTGACTTTCGAGTACGTCATGCTCGACGGCGTCAACGACGCGGACGCCCAGGCGCGCGAGTTGCTGTCGCTGACCCGGGATGTGCCGTGCAAATTCAACCTGATCCCGTTCAACCCCTTTCCGGGTTCGCCTTATCGCCGATCGCCGGCCCTGCGTATTCGGCGGTTTGCCGAAATTCTGATGGCGGCTGGGGTCGTTACCACCACCCGCAAGACGCGCGGTGACGACATCGATGCTGCGTGTGGTCAGCTGGCGGGACAGGTGCTCGACAGAACGCAGCGCACGGGGCGCAGAAGCATTACTCTCCACCTGGATCGTCAAGAGGCTTGCAGATGAGGAAAGCCTTGCTGGGCTTGATTGTCTTGCTCGGCGTCAGTGCCTGCTCGTCGGGGATGTTCTCTTCGGCCAGCGCGCCAAAGCCGGCCGAGGAGGAGGTCGATTCGCGGCGGCCGACACCGCCTCGTGATAACCGCACGCGTGCCAAACTGCATACCGATCTGGGCTCACTGTACCTGCAGAACACGAACTACAGTGTGGCCCTGGAAGAGCTGACGATGGCCGTCGTCATTGACCCGGATTATGCAAAGGCTTATGGCATCCGCGGACTGGTGCTCTACAACATCCGCGAGATGGATCTCGCCGACCGCGACTTTCAGCGCGCCTTGAGTATCGACGGCAAGGACCCCGAACTGAACAACAATTACGGCTGGTTCCTTTGCCAGGTCGGCAGAGAGAAGGAGGCACTCCCGTACTTGCAGCAAGCGATGCAAAACGCCTTGTACGATACTCCCGAAAGAGCCTATCTGAACGCGGGGGCCTGTTACATCAAGCTCGGCGACCTGGCCACCGCCGAGGGGTTGATCGAACATAGTTTGCGGATCGTGCCGAACAACCCACAGGCGTTGCTGCAGCTCGCTGACATCAACTACCGACGTGGCGAACTGGAGCGTGCAAGCCAGGACCTTAACGCGCTGGTGCGCAAGGTCGCGCCAAGTGCCGAAGCGTTGTGGCTGTTGGTGCGAGTCGAGCGCAAGCTGGGTAATCGTCTGGCGGAAGGCCGCTATAGCGCCCAATTGAGGCAAAAATTCCCGCTTTCGCCGGAGGCCCAGGAACTGCTGAAAGGCAACTTCGAATGAGTGAACCAACGCTTTTCTCACATTCTGCAGAGCAGGATTCGCCGGGGGAGCATCGTGCCGGCGCAGAGGCTGCGATTGCCCAGGGGCTGCGGTCGGAGACGGCTGGCGTCGGGCAACAATTGCGCGTTGCTCGCGAGGCCAGGAACATCACTCTGGCCGAGGCAGCGCAGTCTCTGAAGCTCGGCCCCAGGCAGGTGGCAGCGCTGGAGAGCGAGGACTGGTCGTCATTGCCCGGCAATACCATGATCCGGGGCTTCGTTCGCAATTACGCACGCCTGCTCGGTCTCGACGCGGACGCCTTGATGCGCGGCCTCGATTCGGCGCGCTTGCAACAAACACTGCAACTCGAGGCGTCTGCCGGAACCAGCGCCAGCCTGCCGCGGGGCGGAAGCCCGGCGGAGCGGCGTGACTACCTTGCTGTAATCGGCGGATTGCTGCTGCTGGTATTGGCTTTGCTGGCGTACTTCTATTTTCCCGCGGACTTCTGGGAGAAACAGCTGGCCGAGTTGACCGGCGCCAGCACTTCTTCACCAGTTTCCGTCGACCCGTCCAAGGCTGCACATGAGCCGGCGCCAGCGATCGTCGCATCGTCGCCTGCAGTCGCCGTCGAGTCGACGGCAGGAACTGGCACAACGAGCCCGGCGCTGCCTGCCGCAGCGGGTCCGTTGTCGCCGGCCCTGCCGAGTCCAGCCGCGCTGCCCGAGAAGCTGGCGAACGTCGCCAGTCCGGCAGTACCACTGGCGGCTCAGCCGGGAGCGCTGCCGGATTCACCGTCGCCAGCAAAAGCCGCGGGCGGTGGCCTGACACTAAGGTTTGCCCAGGCTGCCTGGATCGAGGTACGTGATGGCAGTGGCGAGGTTGTCACGTCGGGTGTCAAAGCGGCGAATAGTCAACAGGAAATCACCGGGAAGCCCCCTTTTTCCCTGGTGCTGGGCAACGCTCGCTACGTGACGGCCGAGTACCAGGGCAAGAAGATCGATCTCGACGAGCACATCACCAAGGGCGTGGCGCGCCTCACGGTCAAATGAGGGCGCGCCAGTGGGTGGAGGCGCTATGAGCAATCTCCTGCCCGCCACAGGACGGCGGCGAACGCGCGCGGTGACCGTGGGTAAAGTTACCGTCGGCGGCGAGTCGCCAGTGGTCGTCCAGTCGATGACCAACACCGACACCGTAGACGTCATCCGGACAGCGATCCAGTGTGCAGAACTGGCAGGTGCCGGTTCGGAGCTGGTGCGAATCACCGTCAACACGCCGGAAGCGGCCGCAGCGGTAGCGGCAATTCGCGCGCAGCTCGACCGAATGGGCGTCGACGTGCCGCTGATTGGCGACTTTCACTACAACGGCCACCGCCTGCTCACCGAACACCCGGAATGCGCTCGAGTGCTGGCCAAATACCGGATCAATCCGGGCAACGTCGGCCATGGCCGAAAGCGCGACGAACAGTTTGCGCAGATGATCGAGATCGCCTGCCGCTACGACAAGCCGGTACGCATCGGCGTGAACTGGGGGAGTCTTGATCAGGATCTGCTGGCGCGCATCATGGACCAGAACGCGCGCCGTGCCGAGCCACGGGATGCGGTCGAGGTGATGCGCGAAGCGATGGTCGCTTCAGCGCTCGAGTCGGCCGCCCGCGCCGAAGAGATCGGTTTGCCGGGGGACCGCATCATCCTCTCGTGCAAGGTGTCCGGCGTGCAGGATCTGATTGCCATTTATCGCGATCTGTCGCGCCGTTGTGATTACCCGCTACACCTCGGTCTGACCGAGGCCGGCATGGGTTCCAAGGGAATCGTCGCGTCGACGGCGGCAATGGCAGTCCTGTTGCAGGAAGGCATCGGCGATACCATCCGCGTCTCGCTGACCCCGGAACCTGGCGGCAAGCGGACGCAAGAGGTGATCGTCGCGCAGGAGATGCTGCAGACCATGGGTTTGCGTGCCTTCACCCCGATGGTGGTTGCCTGTCCCGGTTGCGGCCGGACGACCAGCACCTTGTTTCAGGAACTGGCGCAGTCGATTCAGGACCATGTCCGCGAGCGGATGCCGCAGTGGCGTAGCGAGTATGACGGTGTCGAGAACATGACGCTGGCCGTGATGGGCTGTGTGGTCAATGGGCCGGGCGAGAGCAAGCATGCCAACATCGGCATCAGCCTGCCGGGCACTGGCGAAACGCCGGCCGCGCCGGTGTTCGAGGATGGTGCCAAGACCGTCACGCTGCGCGGCGAGCATATCGCCGAGGAGTTCACCGCCATCGTTGATGCCTACGTCGCGCGCAGCTATCAGAGGAAGGGTGCGGCTCAATGAGCGCGCCGAAGATCCAGTCCGTTCGCGGAATGAACGACGTCCTGCCCGACGAGGCCGAATTCTGGGACCTGTTCGAGGAGACCATTCGTTCGTGGCTCAAGAGCTACGGCTACCGTCCACTGCGCCTGCCGATCGTCGAGCCGACGCCCTTGTTCAAGCGCGCCATCGGCGAAGTGACCGACATTGTCGAGAAAGAGATGTACTCGTTTGTCGACAGTCTCAATGGCGAGCCGCTGACGCTGCGTCCCGAGGGCACTGCTGGCTGCGTGCGGGCGGTGATCCAGCACAACCTGATTGCGCAACAGCCGCAGAGGCTGTACTACATGGGGCAGATGTTCCGGCACGAGCGCCCTCAGAAAGGGCGCTATCGCCAGTTCCACCAGGTGGGTGTCGAATCGCTTGGCTTTATCGGCCCGGACATCGACGCCGAACAGATCCTGATGGGCGCTCGCCTGTGGAGGGACCTTGGTGTTGACGGCATCAGCCTGCAGCTCAACACTTTGGGGCAGTCCACGGAGCGGGCCAGTCATCGTGCCGACCTGATTACCTATTTCGAGGCGCACAGCGACCGGCTCGACGAAGACGCCAGGCGACGCCTGCACAGCAATCCGCTGCGGATCCTCGATAGCAAGAACCCGGCGTTGCAGGAACTGATTCTCGGCGCGCCGAAACTGATCGATCATCTGGGTGCCGAGTCGATGGCGCACTTCGAAGGTGTGCAACAGGTGCTGCGCGATGCCGGTCAGCCGTTCGAGATCAATCCGCGCCTGGTGCGCGGACTCGATTACTACAACCTGACGGTTTTCGAGTGGGTCACCGATCGCCTTGGTGCGCAGGGCACCGTTTGCGCTGGCGGTCGTTACGATGGCCTGGTGCAGCAGCTGGGCGGCAAGCCGGCGCCGGCGTGTGGTTTTGCGATGGGCGTCGAGCGGCTGATCGCGCTGATTCGCGAGTCGGGTGGCGAGGCCAAGGCGCCGGCGGTCGACGTCTATCTGGTCCACCAGGGCAGTGCGGCTTCGCGTCTGGCGGCACGCGTAGCCGAAGGCCTGCGTGACCAGGGCATCGATGTGCTTTTCCATTGCGGTGGCGGCAGCTTCAAAGCACAGATGAAGAAGGCCGACGCCTCGGGCGCCGCGTTCGCGGTGATCATCGGCGATGACGAGGCAAGCGCTGGCGAAGTGACTCTCAAGCCCCTGCGCTCGACCGGGGAGCAAGTAAACGAACAGAAGCGGGTCAGCGTCGATGGTGTCGCGGACGAAATCATGAGTTTTATTCTGGATTGGGACGAATCGTAATGGCTACCTACGACCTTGAGGAACAGGAACAGATCGCCGAGGTAAAGGCGTGGTGGAAGCAATATGGCAATCTGGTGACTGGCGTCGTCACCGCGGCGGCCATCGGTGTGCTTGGCTGGCAAGGCTGGACCTACTATCAAGGCAGTCAGGCGGGCAAGGCGTCGGCAGTCTACGGCGTGCTGCAGCGGGCGGTCGTCGACAAGGACTCGCAGCGTGTCAAGACCGCGAGTGGCGAACTGCTCGAGAAATTCGGTGGCACCGCCTATGCGCCTCTGGGGGCCTTGTCAGCGGCCAAGGTGATGTTCGACGCGGGTGACGCGAAAACGGCAAAGCTGCAGTTGCTCTGGGTCGTCGACAACGGTAAGGATGGACTGCGCGATCTGGCGCGTCTACGCCTGGCGGCCTTGCTGGTCGACGACAAAGCCTACGACGAGGCGCTGAAGCAACTCGATGGCGATGTCGGTCCTGCTTTCGCTGTTCGTTTTCTGGGCAGTCGGGGTGACGTCTTCAGCGCGCAGGGGAAGAAAGCCGAGGCCAAGGGCGCCTACCTGGCAGCGCTGGCCAAGTTGGACGATGGCGACAAGACCGGCCAGGGCAAGAATACGCTGCAGGCTACGCAGGTCAATGCGGCTTACCGTGAGATCCTGCGCTTGAAGCTTGACGCGCTGGGGGAGAGCAGCTGATGAACAAGGTCCTCACCGCGGCACTGCTGTCGGTGTTGCTGGCCGGCTGTTCGACCTTCGAGTCGCTGAATCCGTTTGCCAGCAGTGGGCCAAAAATGGCCGAACTGCAGCCGATCCAGGCAACGGCTCAGGCGCGTGTGGTCTGGCAGGAAAGCGTTGGCAAGGGCGATCCGTATACTTTCGTTCCCGCCGTCGTCGGGTCGTCGGTGTACGTGGCGGCTCGGGATGGCACGATCGCTCGTCTGGACGACGGCCGACCAGTCTGGCGAATCAAGGCCGAGCAACCGCTCTCTGGCGGCGTCGGGGCGGACGAGCGAGCGCTTGCTGTAGGTACGGCCAAGGGTGATCTACTGGTCTTCGCCACCGCCGACGGCACACTGCTGTGGCAGGCCAAGGCAAGCAGCGAGATCCTGGCACCGCCGGCCGTGAGCGGCGGGCTGGTCGTCGTCCGCAGCGGTGATCATCACGTTGCAGCCTACGACGTTAGAGACGGCACCCGTAAATGGATCTATCAACGCCCGACGCCGGCGTTGTCGGTGCGCGTGACCGCCGCTCCGCTAGTGGTCGATAAGTATGTTTTCGTCGGTTTTCCTGGTGGCAAACTGATTGCCGTGAACGCCGACAATGGAGCGCCGCTGTGGGAAGGGACCGTTGCCTTGCCGAAAGGCGCCACCGAACTCGACCGCATCGCGGATATCAGCAGCGTTCCGGTGATTGATGGGCGAATGATCTGCGCGGTCGCCTTTCAGGGGCGCGTTTCCTGTTTCGACCTGGGCTCGGGGACCCTGGCCTGGGGGCGTGAAATCTCGAGTGCCGCGGGTTTGTCGATCGATAGCCGCCACGTTTATGTCTCGGACGACCAGGGCGCGGTCCACGCGCTCGATCGAACCACTGGCGCCAGCGCCTGGAAGCAGGACAAACTTTTCCTGCGGCGACTTACCGCACCGCTGGCAAGCGGCGATCTGGTTGCCGTCGGCGATGCGCAGGGGGTGGTGCACCTGCTGAGTCGTAGCGACGGATCCTTCGCTGCTCGGGTGAGCACCGACGGTAGCCCCGTGCTCGCGCCACCGCAGCGACTGGGCAGTAACTTCCTGGTACAGACCCGTAATGGCGGCGTCTTCGCGATCGAAGCCCAATGATTCGCGAAATGTCGGCAGATCGCTCCTGCGCCGGGCCAGGGCCTGATGGTGGGCCGCGTTCTGGCTCCCCATGCCGTTCGTCAGGCGGGTGGCGCGGCGCTGCGCCGGCCGCTCGCTACGGGCTCACGCAAGAATGAAGCCGAGCATCGTTCTCGTCGGGCGTCCCAACGTCGGCAAGTCGACGCTGTTCAACCGACTGACCAGAACTCGCGACGCACTGGTCGCCGATATCCCGGGCCTGACGCGAGATCGTCACTACGGTCACGGAAGACTCGGCAGCAAACCCTATCTGGTGATCGATACCGGCGGCTTTGAACCGCTTGCCAAAGACGGCATCATGTACCAGATGGCACGTCAGGCGCAGCAGGCGATCGACGAAGCCGACGTCGTGATCCTGGTGGTCGATGGCCGCAGCGGTGTCTCTGCGCTGGACAAGGAAATCGCCAACCGCCTGCGCCACGCCAACCGCCCGGTCCTGGTGGCGGTCAATAAATCCGAAGGAATGCAGCACGGCCTGGTCGTCGCCGATTTCCATGAACTTGGCTTGGGCGAACCGGTGGCGATTTCGGCGGCCCACGGCGAGGGCGTGCGTGTCCTGATCGAACTGGCGCTCGAAGGCTATCCCGAGCCGGGCGACGGCGAGCCAGCCGAGGGAGACAGCATCCGAGTGGCCATCGTTGGCCGGCCCAACGTCGGCAAGAGCACGATGATCAATGCGCTGCTCGGTGAAGATCGCGTCATTGCTTTCGATCAGCCGGGAACGACACGGGACGCCATTGACGTCGATTTCGAGCGGGCTGGCCGGAAGTACACCCTGGTCGACACCGCCGGGCTGCGACGCCGTGGCAAGGTCTTCGAGACCATCGAGAAATTCTCGGTGATCAAGACCTTGCAAGCGATCGAGGAGGCGCAGGTGGTCATTCTGGTGCTCGATGCCCGCCAGGAGATCGGCGATCAGGACGCCCATATTGCCGCTTTCATTCGCGAATCGGGGCGCGCGCTGGTGGTGGCAGTGAACAAATGGGACGGGCTTGATTCCTACGTTCGCGAGCAGATCAAGGGGGCTCTCGACAATCAACTCACGTTTATCGATTTCGCCCGCTTCCACTACGTCTCGGCGCTGCAGGGGCAGGGACTGGAGCCGCTGTTCCACTCGGTCGATGCTGCCTACAAGGCCGCTACCATTAATTTGTCCACCCCCCAGTTGACGCGCACGCTGATCGACGCGGTAGCCAGGCAAGCGCCGCCACGCAACGGCCTGTTCAGACCGAAACTGCGCTATGCCCACCAGGGTGGGCGAAATCCGCCACTGATCGTCATCCACGGCAACGCGCTCGACAAGATCCCGGAATCGTATCGTCGCTACCTGGAGCATCTCTTCCGCGAGGTGTTCAAATTGCAGGGAACCCCGTTGCGCATACAGTTCAACGTTTCCAGCAACCCCTTTGCCGACAAACAGGCGCCGCGGGAGAAGCGACGGGAGCGCAAGACGACCGACAAGGCGAAACCCGCAAGCGGAAGCCCGGCCAGGCCTCGGTCTGCGGGGAAGGTGGCCGCCGCGGTAAAGACGAAGAGGCCATCCGGGGGCCGCTGATCGGCAACCGCGAGCGCGGGCTGCGCCGGCTCCGCCTGGCAGGGTCGGCGCGCTGCGGTCGGCCACTCGTCGCCGTGCCGGAATGGCCTCGGCACGCTCCCCGGACAACAGCGGCTCATTGCCGCTGAAGCCGCCCAATCGGAGGCGCCAGGTTGCGCTGACGGGCTTTTCGACGGATGATGAAGGCCTCGCCGGCCGTGGCTGCACGCAGGGCTGCAGGGCAGCAGCACGGCCCGCCTACCGTGGTTCAATCAGGGGCAAGGGCCTTGCGTTGTTGCCATGCTGCGGTGAGCGGAATCGGCACGATAAACCTGTGGTGCCGACGCCGGACAGTTTGAACAGGGCCGAGAAAAAACGTATCTGGAAGATGCAAGGTGATCAAGGTTTTATTTGTTTGCATGGGAAATATCTGCCGTTCGCCGACGGCCGAGGGAGTCGTTCGACACCTGCTGCGCCGGAAGAACCTGGAGGGCAGAGTCGAGGTCGATTCAGCCGGCACGCACGGCTATCATGTCGGCGAGGCGCCGGATCAGCGCACGCAGCGTGCTGCGGCCAGTCGCAGCTACGATCTGTCCGATATGCGGGCACGCAAGGTGGCCGCACAGGATGTGGACTACTTCGACATGATTCTGGCCATGGACCACAACAACCTCTCAGTGCTGCAACGCATCTGTCCCCCTGACAAGCATGACCGCCTGGGGCTGTTCATGAGCTATGCGAAGAACTTCGATGACGACGAGGTGCCGGATCCCTATTACGGTCTCGGGCATGGCTTCGACCTGGTGCTTGACATGGTCGAAGATGCCGCCAACGGGCTGATCGAAAGTATCGAGCAACGCCTTGTCGATGATTCCAGTGCAAGTACCGAGCAGGAGCCGTCAGCACAGCACAACGGTACGCGCTGATCGGCCTCGCAAGCAGTCGCATCTCCAAGCTACCCAAGCTACCCGAATACCGGGCGATCAAGCTTCTCCGCTGCGCCAG
>NZ_JAVTWB010000182.1:22062-26331 GCF_032229525.1 Accumulibacter sp.
CCAAGCTACCCAAGCTACCCGAATACCGGGCGATCAAGCTTCTCCGCTGCGCCAGGCGGGTGGGAACGCTCCAGGACCGTGATCCGCTGTCAGCGCGCTCATCGCTGCAGACCGTCAATCCGGCTCGCTTTCGGACGACCAGGTCAATAACGGCATCCCTCGCCAGCATCCCGCGGTGAAATATCCGGGGCGGATCGAACGGATGATGCAAAACCCTGCTCTATACCAGAACGGCACGCTTAACGGCTTTCTCATTGCCGCTTACGCTCAGGGGAAAGACCTCTTCTGACCGGGGCGTGGGCGTCGAGGCCTTGTCCTTTCGGCCAAACGTCAGAGCCCCGGTGCCAGGCCTCCGGTGAACACGAACGCGGATCGATGCTGATCGAAAGGAGTTGACCGATGCTGGAAATTCTTCCTGCCGACGAACGCGGAAGCGTGGACTTCGGCTGGCTCGCGTCTCGCCACAGCTTCTCTTTCGGCGCCTACCACAATCCCGGGCAGATGGGTTTCTCGGACCTGCGGGTGATCAATGACGACCGCGTTCAACCCGGGCAGGGCTTCGCCATGCACGGGCACCAGGACATGGAGATCTTCACCTACGTCCTGGATGGCACACTGGAGCACCGCGATTCGATGGGCAACGGCTCGCTGATTCGTCCGGGCGAGGTGCAGGTGATGAGCGCCGGTACAGGTGTCCGCCACAGCGAGTCCAACCCTTCGCCAGCCGAAATCGTTCACCTGCTGCAGGTGTGGATCGTTCCCGACCGTTTTGGCGTCGCGCCGCGCTATCAGCAGGCGCATTTCGCGGCGGCAGAGAAACGCGGACGCTTGCGACTGATCATCTCGCCCGACGGCACTGACGGCTCGCTGTCGCTGTGCCAGGACGCACGTGTCTACGCCGGTCTTTTCGATGGCGGCGAGCGTGCGACGCTGAACCTGGGGGCGAATCGCCATGCTTATGTGCAGATTGCTCGGGGTTCGGTCGAGGTCAATGGACGGCGTCTGCAGCTCGGCGATGGTGCTCGGCTGCGACAGGAAACAACGATCGAAATCGCGGCCGGGCGGGGCAGCGAAGTCCTGGTTTTCGATCTGCGACCGCATGAGTTGCCACTGAGTTAAACGCTGACTCGGCACCAAGTCGGGCACCAGGTCGCTGGGCCGCCGGTGTCGCTGGCGTCTCCCGAAGTCCGCCTC
Source organism: Accumulibacter sp. (assembly GCF_032229525.1). Classification (GTDB taxonomy): domain Bacteria; phylum Pseudomonadota; class Gammaproteobacteria; order Burkholderiales; family Rhodocyclaceae; genus Accumulibacter. The sequence continues at coordinate 23,257 of NZ_JAVTWB010000182.1, forward strand.
GCAGTGGGTCAGGCGGCGGTCAGCGGTGAGCCAGAGCGATCCGGAAGCCGCTGCTGCGCGGTCGGTAGGGCGGTTCGATGCGGCTGCGGTTGGCTGAACGCGCGTAGCGGCTGGGGTCGCTCCAGGTACCGCCGCGCAGTACCCGTTGTTTCCCATGGCTCGGACCGCGGGGGTCGATCTGTGCTCCCGCCGGGTAGGCGGCGTACCAGTCAGAGCACCACTCCCAAACGTTGCCGTGCATTTCGTACAGGCCCCAGGGGTTCGGCGGCAACGAGCGGACCGGCACCGTGCGCTGGCGATACAGGCTGGTGTCAGCTTCCGCGCACGGGTAGTTGCCATGGTAGTTGGCCTGCTCGGGAGTGATCGTCTCACCGAAGGAAAACGCTGTCGTTGTTCCGGCTCGACAGGCGTACTCCCACTCCGCCTCGCTCGGTAGTTGCGCGTGCAAGCCTGGCAGCCGCCGGTTCAACTCGGCGATGAAACCCAGCGCGTCGTGCCAACTGACGTTTTCGACCGGATTGTCGCCATGGTCCGGGAAATGGCTCGGATTGACCGGCCACACCGCCAGCCAGAAGGCTTGCGTGCAGGCGGTGTCTGCGAGCCAGAAACCGCTGCGCAGGGTCACTTCGTGCTGTACTTCCGTGCTGCCACGCTCGGCCTCTTCGGTCGGCGAGCCCATCAGGAATCGTCCTGCTTCGATCCAGCGAAACGTCTGGCGTGCCTGGCCGATGCTCAGTACCAGCGACCGTCCGAAGGCGTCCTCGACCAGGTCCGTCGCCGATAGTACGGGGAGCGGGTCGGCGATCGGCGCTCCGGCATTTTCAAACTGTGTATCTGACATCGCGAGCTTTGGCAACGGTCACGTCATAAAGTGGCGAATATTACCCGAACGATGGCTGTGCAGGTGCGCTCTTCTTGACGCGGTGTCCATCGTCGGGCGCATGTCCTTCTCGGTAGAGCGATCTTGTAAGCATTGCCGATCTCACGCGACTGATCAGAAAGTCCCGGCTGCGTGCTGTCGTCGGGACGATTCGGTGAACGCGGCCGTCGGGTGAAGAGGGCGCGGGTTCGATGCCGCAAGCCGCTGTCGGGCAAACAGGAGCATGGTCATGAGTTTTTTGAAGGAGATCTTCTCCCAGCCCGCAAGCAACGAGTGGGCAAGGCTGTTGCGCACAGCACGCAAGCGCTCGATCGTGGTCTCCGCGGCCAAGCTGGCGCTGCTGGTCGGGAGCGTCCTGAACGCGCTCAACCAGGGGGGGCGGCTGCTCGATGGTTTGCCTCTTTCATGGTTTCAGGTGGCCGTCAATTTTCTCGTTCCCTATTGCGTTGCGAGCTACAGTGCCGCGCGCAATGAGTTACGTCGCCCTGGAGACCACCCATGTTGAGCTGCCGGGAGGTTACCGAACTGCTCTCGGAAGAGCGCGACCGACAGCTGAAGGTCAGCGAACGCGTACAATTGCGCTTGCATCTGGCGATCTGCCAGGGTTGTTCGAATTTCAGGAAACAATTGAGTTTTCTCCATGATGCTTGCCAGCTATTCGTCGCGGAGCCCTCGGCGAAAGATCGGGCCGAGTAGACGGCAATGCACAGGGTGCCCTAAGGCACGCGGACGGCTCCAGCGCACACAGGTCCCGCAACTTGCGCCAGCGAGGGCGTGCACGGCGACCAGGCAATGCCGGCGGGAGCACCCGCGAGCGCGCCGACGCCCTGCTTCCAGATCGCCAGGGTGACTGTGAAGTTCCCGGCCGAACGCCCCTTTCTGTCGCTGATTCTGCCGGTGCTCAATGAAGCGATGACGATCGCCGCTCAGCTGGCGACGTTGCAGGGTCTACAGAAGCGCGGCACGGAACTCCTGGTGGTCGATGGGGGGAGCATTGACGACACCGTGGAACAGGCGCGGCCGCTGGCCGATCTGCTGATTGAATCAGCGCGGGGTCGGGCGCTGCAGATGAACGCTGGCGCCAGTGCGAGTCAGGGTCAGGTACTGCTCTTTGTGCACGCCGACACCAGGCTGCCGGCGGCGGTCGATGAGCAGATCCGCAGTGCGGTGGCGGGCGGCGCGTCCTGGGGGCGCTTCGACGTGCGCATCGACGGGCGTCACCCGCTGCTACGGGTCGTTGAACGGATGATGAACTGGCGCTCGCGGCTGACCGGTATCGCCACCGGCGACCAGGCAATTTTCGTTCGCCGCGATGTGTTTCTGGCCGTTGGCGGCTTTCCGGAGTTACCGCTGATGGAGGACATCGCGCTGTCGAAACGACTCAAGCGGATCGCCCGGCCGGCTTGCCTGCGCGATCGAGTGATCACCTCGGGCCGACGCTGGGAGAAGCATGGCGTCCTGCGTACGATCCTGCTGATGTGGCGTCTGCGGGCGAGCTACTATTTTGGTGTCGATCCGCAGCAATTGGCGGCTCGCTATGGCTATGCTCCCGGGCCGCGCTGAGCGGGTGGCTATCGCCGTTTTCGCGCGGGCGCCGCTGGCGGGCGCGGCCAAAACCCGCCTGATCCCCGCCCTCGGTGCGGCCGGCGCCGCACGGCTGCAACGCCGCTTGACGCTGCACGCGTTGGCGGTGGCACAGAGCGCTTCGACCGGCAGCGTCACCCTCTGGGCGGCGCCGGATGGCAGCCACCGCTTTTTTCGCGCCGTGCAGCGCCGCTGCGGCGTCGATCTGTGCGGGCAGTCCGGAAACGACCTTGGGGCACGCATGGCGCATGCTTTCTCGGCACAGACTGGCCCGCTGTTGCTGATCGGCACCGATTGTCCGGCGCTGCAGGCGGCGCATCTCGAGGCTGCTGCAGAGGCTCTGCTCGATGAGCGCCAGGGCGGGATTGATGCGGTATTCATTCCGGCCGACGACGGCGGCTACGTCCTGGTGGGCCTGCGTCGCCCGCAGCAGCAGCTGTTCGAGGGTATCGACTGGGGAACCGATCGGGTCATGGCGCAAACGCGGGAGTGCTTGCGGTTGCGTGGCTTGCGTTGGGTCGAACTGCCGACCCTGTGGGACGTCGATCGGCCGGCCGATCTCGCACGCCTGGCGAGCCTGGCAGGATTTGCCGAAGCGCTCGCCGCCATCC
>NZ_JAVTWB010000182.1:26431-32369 GCF_032229525.1 Accumulibacter sp.
TTGACGAGATGCCATACCTCGTCGACCGGTTCCGCGGCTGCGTCCTTGTCTTCCCGGACCAGGCCGTTGAAACGCACGCTGACCACGTAGCGGGTTTCCTCCTCGGCGACCTCGATCACCTCGGCGTCAATGGTCACGACATCGGTTTCCTGCGTGGCGTCGCCGCGCTCGGCGATGTTCATGCGGATCTCGGCAAACATCTCGGGGGTGGTGAATTCACGGATATCGTCAAGGTTCCCGGCATCGTTGGCCGCCTGCAGTCGAATGAAGCTCACTTTGGCGTTGCGCACGAAGCCGGCAACGTCGAAGTCGGCCGGGATGTGGCCGCTGGTGCTCGCCGGTGGAGCGGAACCGGAAGCCGGCGTCAGGAATGGATCGACGCGCTGCTGCGCTGATGCACTGCCGGAAGCGGAAGGCGGCGCCAGCAATTGATCGACACGCTGCTGCGCTGGCGCACTGCCGGCACCGGCCGCGGCGTATTGCAGACCGCCAGCGCCACCCATCGCCGACTCCCGCGCGGCGGCCCGGCGACGCATGACGATGCCAATAACCACCATCACGGCCATCACCAGCAGCCCGATCATCAGCATCGAAGCGAGCTCCTCGCCAAAACCCAGGTGGGAGGCCAGTGCGGCCAGGCCGAGGCCGGCCGCGAGACCGGCGAGAGGGCCCATCCACGAGCGCTTGGGCTGCGCTTGCGCGGCTCCGGCTGCCGCCGGCTGACCCTTGGTGGCGCTCGGCGCGGCGGCCGAAGAGGGCGGCGTGGCCTGGCGCTGCATGCCCGAAGACTTGCCCGCGCCGAAACGCTTGCCGGCGGCCTCCGCATCGGCGGTGGCCAGGGTCAAGCCGAGAGCCAGAATGGCTGCCAACAGCGAGAATGTTTTCATCGAGATCTCCTGCAATTAACGGATCGAAGGGGCCAACAATAGACCTGCGAAGACCCGCAGAAAAGCAGAAATATTTGCTGTTTAACTTCCAGAAAACCGAACTGTATGCAGTCTCCGAAAAGAGGACGAGGTGAGGCATCGACTTGGCTGTCGGCGCTGATCAGGGCGCTTTCTTCGTCGATCTCGGGCGGCCGCGCGAGCGCGTTGCTGCTGCCGCCTGCGTCTGGCCGTGATCGCTTGTCCTGATCGCTGGCGGGGGCTCGGTCGCGTTGCCGAAGACCTCGTCGCGCCCCACCTGGGTGATGGCGACGATGGCGGGATGGCTCAAGCGGCGCTCGGTAGTGATGGCGAAAAGTTGTTCGGCGATCGAGTCGATCCGGCCGACGGCACGCACCCCATACTGATCGCCGATGTATGCGGCGATTGCCGTCGGCGCCACGAACAGTCCGGCTCCGGCCTGCCCGAACGACTTCAGCAGGGCGCTGTCGTCGAACTCGCCGACAATGCGTGGGTGCAGCCGCTTGCTTTCAAACCATTGCTCGAGCCGCGGGCGAATGGCGACGTCGTCGCCCGGCATGAGAAAGGGAGCGCCCTGGAGCAGCATCGGGAAGGCCCCTTTGAGGGTGTTCAGCAACTCGGGTGTGCCAAAAACGGTCAGATCGCTCTCGCCAAGCAGGTGGCTGTAGCCGCGTACATTCAGATTAGTCGGCATCGGTCGGTCGGCGATCACCATGTCGAGGCGATGCACCGCCAGGTCCGCAAGCAAGCCGGTCAGGCGCCCTTCACGACAGACCAGCCGCACCGTTTCCGGTAGCTGCAGGGCTGGCGCGATCAGCCGATGGGCAACCGACTTGGGCACCGAGTCGGCGATGCCCACCGCCAGTGGCAGGCTTTTTTTCGCCGTCTGGTCACGCGCCACCTCGAGCAGTTCGTCGCCGATGGCGAAAATCTCCTCGGCGTAGCTCAGGATGCGCCGACCGGCATCGGTGAGTTCCAGGCCGCGGCCGGCGCGGCGGAAGAGGTCAACCCCGAGCATTTCCTCCAGCTCGCGCAACTGGCCGCTGATCGCCTGCGGGGTCAAATACAGCTGTTCGCAGGCGCGAGCGATCGATCCGCACTTGGCGACCATCCAGAAATAACGCAGATGCTTGTAGTTGAGTGTGTTCATGAGGGGCCTATGAGCAATAAAACCAGAACTATATAAACACTATATGCGATTTGTCGGATGTCTTGCAGTCTACTAGACTGCGCCTTCAGCTCGAGCGGAGAAGTTGTATGCAGATCGTTACCCAGGCCAGAGGCTTTGATCTCACCGCGGGCCTACGCGAGCACGTCGAGCGGCGTTTGCGTTTCGCGCTCGACTGGGCCCACTACCAGGTCGGCGGCATTTCCGTCCTTCTTTCCGATATCAATGGGCCGCGCGGTGGCGCTGACAAGCGCTGCCGTATCCGGGTCAAAGTTGTCGGCATGGCGGACGTCGTGATCGACGATGTCCAGGCTGACCTGACTATCGCCGTCGATCGCGCCGTCGATCGTGCCGGGCGGACCCTGGCTCGCCGGTTGGCGCGGCAACGGGAACATCAACACGCCAGCCTGCGCACTACACAGCCGGAGCTTGCCGCCAGCGAAGCGCCAACCGGCGTCGCCACCCCGGCGCTCAAGTAGCTTTGAAACCTTAACCTTACGGGAGTCCAGAATGAATACCGTCAAGTCTTTATCGACCACTACCCTTGGTCACGCCAACACCGAATCGGTGTTGGCCTCGAACAAGGTGATTCGCAATACCTACATGCTGTTGTCGATGACCCTGCTGTTCTCGGGCCTCACGGCTGGCGTCTCGGTGGCGCTGAAACTGCCGCATCCGGGCCTGATCGTCACGCTGGTCGGCTACTTCGGCCTGCTGTTCCTCACCTCGAAGCTCAGGGACAGTGGCTGGGGCCTGCTCTCGGTGTTCGCCTTGACCGGCTTCATGGGTTACACCCTGGGGCCGATCGTCGGCCACTATCTCGGCCTGCCCAACGGCGGCCAGACAGTGATGATGGCCATGGCCGGTACCGCCGCGATCTTCCTCGGCTTGTCGGGCTACGCGCTGACCACGCGCAAGGACTTCAGCTTCATGGGCGGCTTTCTCTTCGTCGGCGTGGTGCTCGCTTTCCTGGCCGGGCTGGCGGCGATCTTCTTCGAGATCCCGGCGCTGTCGCTGACCGTCTCCGCGGCCTTCGTGCTGCTGATGTCGGGCCTGATCCTCTATGAGACGTCGAATATCATCCACGGTGGCGAAACCAACTACGTGATGGCGACGGTGACGCTGTTCGTCTCCATCTTCAATCTCTTCACCAGCCTGCTGCATCTGCTGGGCTTCATGAACGGTGACGACTGACCGGGCAGGCAGTTCCAGCCCGGGCTGAAGCAAGGGGTTTCTCCGAGAGGTTCGATCCTTACCGTCTCTGTCGAAGCTTGCCGGCTGGCCACGTTTGGTGGCCAGCCGCGCTTGGCCGTGCGGGGCGAGGCGAGGCAAAGTTCGCTATAATTCCCAGCGAACCGCCCTCGTTTTCTCTTCGCTACCGGCAGGCTCCGGGGAACCCCTCCCATGCGCAATGACTCGCTGTCACCGGAAGCCGTTCCAGATTCACTGGCCGGCTTCCGCCCGCCGACTTCGCCGGCAACTTCGCGGCATGCCGACGGAACGCTGGTCGACAAGTACGGCCGGCACGTGACCTACATCCGCCTGTCGATTACCGACCGTTGCGACTTCCGCTGCAGCTACTGCATGGCCGAGGAGATGACTTTCCTGCCGCGAGCACAGGTGCTGACGCTCGAAGAATGCCTGCGCATCGCCAGCACCTTTGTCGATCTCGGGGTGACCAAGGTGCGGGTCACCGGTGGTGAGCCGCTGGTACGCAAGAACGTCCTCTGGCTGCTCGAAGAGATTGCCGGCCTGGGCGGTTTGAAGGAGCTGGTGATCACCACCAACGGCTCACAGCTCGACCGCTTCGCCCCCGGTTTGCGCACCGCCGGCGTCAAGCGCATCAACATCAGCCTCGACACCTTGCGCGCCGACCGCTTCCGGGCGATCACCCGGGTCGGCGATCTGGCCAGTGTCCTGCGCGGGTTGGATGCGGCGCAGGCAGCCGGGTTCCAGCGTCTCAAGCTCAATACGGTGATGATGCGCGGCAGCAACGACGACGAGCTGGTCGACCTGGTGCAGTTCGCCGTCGACCGCGCTATCGACATCTCCTTCATCGAGGAAATGCCGCTCGGCGAGATCGGTCACGGGCGCCAGTCCACCTACTTCAGCAGCGAGGAAGCGATGGCCCTGCTGGAGCAGCGCTTCGTCCTGCTGCCGTCCACCGAAAGCAGCGGTGGACCGGCACGCTACTGGCGGATTCCCGGCACCGCGACGCGGGTCGGCTTCATCTCGCCGCACAGCCACAACTTCTGCGACAGCTGCAACCGCGTGCGCATTACCGCTCGCGGCGAACTCTATCCCTGCCTGGGCAACAACGACGCCAGCCAGCTGCTGCCCTTGCTGCGCGCGCACCCGAGCGACGACGGCCCGCTGCGCGCGGCGATTGTGCACAGCATGGGAATCAAGGCCAAGGGCCACGACTTCACCAGCCAGATGGACGCACCGCAGGTGGTGCGCTTCATGTCGATGACCGGTGGCTGATCGCTCGCCACGGCTGTCCACCCGGCACCCCCGGCGCAAGCCAGCGCGCGTATTCGCTCCACCAACCCACCCGCAAGGCACGTCGCCATGAGTCTCTCTGCCCATTTCAGCTGTCTCGACGATTTCGACCCCGACGCCCTGTCGGTTGATCAGGCGCGGGCCTTCATCCTCGGCCAGCTCACCCCTTTGCATGCCCGGGAGCGCCTGGCGCTGCGCAGCGCGCTTGGCCGCGTGCTGGCGGTTGACGTGATCGCCCCGTTCAACGTCCCGGCGCACGACAACTCGGCGATGGACGGTTACGCCCTGCGCCATGCCGACTTGTCCGCCAGCGGTGAGACGCGACTGCGTGTGGTCGGCACGGCGCTGGCCGGCAAGGCGTTTGCCGGCCCCATCGCTGCCGGCGAATGCGTGCGCATCATGACCGGCGCCCTGCCGCCAGCAGGAACCGATACGGTGGTGATTCAGGAGGTCGTTGGCGTCGATGGCGAGAGCATCGTCGTTCCGCCCGGTCAGCGCCCTGGCCAGAACATCCGGCTGGCCGGCGAGGATCTGGCCGCCGGCCAGCCGGCGCTCGCTGCCGGGCGGCTGATCCGCCCGGCGGAACTCGGGCTGATGGCTTCACTGGGCTGTGCCGAGGTCAGCGTCTACCGTCGTCTGCGCGTCGCCTTCTTCTCCACCGGGGACGAGCTATGCTCGATCGGCACCGCGCTGGCCGACGGCGAGGTCTACGACAGCAATCGCTACACCCTCTTTGGCATGCTCCGACGCATGGGTTGCGAGGTCCTCGACATGGGGGTCGTCCGCGACGATCCGGCCAGCCTCGAAGCGGCGTTTCGCGACGCCGCTGCGGCGGCCGACGTGGTCATCACCAGCGGCGGAGTGTCGGTGGGCGAGGCCGACTTCGTCAAGGCACTGATGGCGCAACTCGGCGAAGTGTTGTTCTGGAAGATTGCCATGAAACCCGGCCGTCCGATGGCCTTCGGCCGGATCGGCGACGGCGGGGAAACCGGTGGAGGGGCCTGGCTGTTCGGCCTGCCCGGCAACCCGGTAGCGGTGATGGCCGCTTTCTACCAGTTCGTCCGCGACGCGCTGCACGCGCTGATGGGCGCCGACCCGCTTCCCGTGGTGCCGCTGCTAGCGGCAACGAGCACGGCGGCGATGAAAAAAGCGCCCGGTCGTACGGAGTTCCAGCGCGGCATCCTCAGTCAGGTGGACGGGCAATGGAGCGTTCTCCCGGCCGGCGCCCAGGGTTCCGGCATCCTGCGTTCGATGTCGGACGCCAACTGCTTCATCGTTCTTGAACACCATCGTGGCCCAGTCGCCGTCGGCGATACGGTCAGGGTGCAATTGTTCGACGGGCTGGTCTGAGCGCCGCCTGCTG
>NZ_JAVTWB010000182.1:32469-35440 GCF_032229525.1 Accumulibacter sp.
CCGCCTGCTGCCCGACTGGGCCACCCGGCGCCTGCCGATTCATGTCGTCTATCCGACCCGACGACACCTGTCGGCCAGAGTACAGGCGATGACGAGTTTCCTCACGGAGTGGTTTGAAACACAGCACGGTGAGGTGATGAAATCGACTCCTTGAGTAATCCGGGCCGCCCTTTGCATTGGCTCTGTCGATGATGAACGGACTACTCGCTAAAACAACTGTCCGGATGGAGTCGCTTGATCCCGCCTTCGATCCGGCGGCAGCGTTATGGGCTGAACGACTCGGGTTGCCGTTGGAGGCTGAGGCAGAGTTTGCCCTGCAGGTGGGGCGGGAAGGTTTGCAACTGGTCGAACTCGGCCAAAACGCGGCAGGACCGCTACGGGTGGATTTCGTTTCGGGAGCCGTTGCACATCGACGCCTTTACGGAGGCGGTAACGGACAGATGATCGCCAAGGCGGTAGGAATACAGTCGGGGGTCCGTCCGGTGGTGGTGGATGCCACGGCCGGGTTGGGGCGTGATGCGTTTGTACTGGCCAGGCTGGGTTGTGCGCTGACCCTGATCGAACGACAACCATTGATTTCCGCGTTGCTTGAGGACGGTCTGCAGCGGGCGCAGGCCGATCGAGAGGTGGGACCCATAGTCGCTCGAATGCGGTTGATTGGCGGCAATGCCATCGATGTATTGCGAACGTGGGAATGCGAACCGCCTCAGGTCATTTATCTCGATCCGATGTTCCCGGTTCGCGACAAGAGTTCGCTGGTGAAGAAGGAGATGCGGTTGTTTCGTCCGCTGGCTGGCGATGACGGCGATGCGCCGGCGCTGCTTGAAGTGGCACTGGCACTGGCCTCGCATCGGGTGGTCGTCAAACGACCGCGCAAAGCGGCGGCCATTGCTGGCAAACCGCCCGGCTATGTGCTCGAAGGCAAATCCAGCCGATTCGACATTTACCCGAAAAAATCGTTTAAAGCGAAAGCTTGAGGATTAGTGCTCCACTTGACCACATTTCATATGAGAAAGTACGTCTTGTCATGAGGCAGAAACCGGCTAGGAGCGGTCGATCAACAAGTCAAAGGGGTCAAGGTGCAGTTGTTCGACGGGCTGGTCTGAGCGCAGACGTCTTTGGTGGCGCGTCTCGGTGCCTGTTGCTGACTTGAGGAGGGGCAAGCGATGCAGCGAATCATGAACGAGATGCTGGCACATTTCTGGCTTCCGGAGACCAAGTACATCATCTTCGTGGTCTCCATCTTAGCGCTGCTGTTGCTGCGGCTGTTGCCCAAGGAACGCCGGCGCGTCGCGAATACCGTGGCCTTGTTCGTCGTCTGCCTTGCCGGGCAGATTCTCGGCGCGCTGCTCCAGGCCCTCGACTACGCGCGTGTCGCGGTGATGGTGCACGAGATCTTCGTTATTGGCTCGGGGATGGCGATGTTTCGCCTCGTCGCCCTGTTCATTTTCCGGGTGATCCTGCAACGCCTGGGGATCATTGTGGCGCGCATCGCCGAGGACATCATTATCCTGATCGTCTACGCCGCTTTTATATTGGCGCGGCTGCATCTGGTCGGGCTCGATCCGTCCAGCCTGCTGACCACCTCGGCGGTGCTCACCGCCGTGCTTGCGTTTGCCATGCAGGATACGCTCGGCAACCTTCTTTCCGGTGTTGCGCTGCAACTCGACAACTCGCTACGCGCCGGCGACTGGATCAAGCTCGACGAGATTAGCGGCCGGGTACTCCAGACGCGCTGGCGGCAGACCACCATCCGGACGCGCAATGGCGAAGTGATCGTCGTCCCCAATAGTCAGCTGATGAAGGGGAAGTTCACGCTCTTCGGTCGCGCCGACGTGGCGATGTGGCCTTGGCGGCGCTGGGTGTGGTTCAACGTCACCTACGCGTCAGCGCCGGCTGCCGTGATCCAGAAAGTCGAGAAGGCGATCAACGGAGCCGAGATTCCGAACGTGTTGCGGGAACCGCTGGCGACTTGCGTGCTGATGGACTTTGGGCCGGGCTACGGTCACTACGCGCTTCGCTACTGGGCACTTGATCCACAGCCCGACGATCCAACCGATTCGGCGGTGCGCGTGCACATTTTCGCCGCCCTGCAGCGTGCGGGGATGCAGCTGGCGGTCCCCGAACAGGCGCTGCATGTCACCAAGGAGAACGACCGGTATCGCGAATCGGTGCACCGCCGCGAAATCGAGCGCCGGATCGCCGACTTGCGCAAAGTCGAGCTGTTTGCCGGCCTGCAGGATGACGAGTTGCGGACAATCAGCGAACGTCTGGCCCATGCGCCCTTTGCCCGCGGCGATGTCATTTTCCAGCAGGGCGACGCGCCGCAGTGGCTCTATCTGCTGGCGGTGGGCGAAGCCGAGGTGTGGATGGATTTGCCCGAACATCCGCGGCAACTTTTTCGCACCATCCACGCCGGCGGCACCTTCGGCGAGAAAGGCGTACTGACCGGGGAGGCGCGCCGAGCCACGATTACCGCCAAGACCGATGTCGTTTGCTATCGGCTGGACCAGGCGACGCTGGAAGAGGTCATCCGCTCGCGACCGGAAATCGCCGAGGCGATCGCCGAAATTCTCGCCCGCCGTGAAGCGCAGATGGACGAATTCCACAATCAGTTCCTTGACGCCCAGGCTGATCGCCCCGCGTCGCAGCCGAAAGCCGGCATGCTCAAGCTGATGCGAAGCTTTCTGGGTTTCTGAGGGGCGGCACACGCTGGCCGGGCGGGTGCTTTTCATCGCGCGCTTGGCTGGACGTCTGGCCCAAACGGCGTCAGCGCGTCGCTATAGTTTCCAGTGGCCGGCGTAGCCGGTCATCTCCAGGTAGGCGAGGCCACTGACGCTACCCTCGACATGGACCAAGCCTTCCCAAAAGGCCACGATCACGGTCAAAGGGGTGAGTTCACTTTACAAATCATTCTGATCACTCCAGTCACTTTTTTGAAATGTTGGAATGTTAGCACTGACCCCGTTGT
>NZ_JAVTWB010000182.1:35540-38908 GCF_032229525.1 Accumulibacter sp.
CTCGCCGTTGCCCTCGTTAGCACTGACCCCGTTGCCCTCGAAGCTTTCTGGGGTTGTGAGGGGCGTCGCGGGCGATCCTGCCGCATCACATGGAAACGTATGCGACGCACTACTGCTCCAAGGACGTGTGGCGCCATTCCCGGCCAAATTTGTACCGCATAGATGGGCGCTTGATTACCGACGAAGAACTGATCGATCCCGTTTCGATGCGGCGTAGCGAGTTCTATGGCGACTTTCTCAAGCAGATCGAGGTCGGTCGCCTGGTGTGTGGCGTCGTGCACCCGTCGGACAGCCCCGCGGTGGCGGGCGGGCTGCTCTTCAGCATCTTCAAGCCGATGCACGAAGATGGCTTCGACGCGCAGCAGCAGGATCTGCTGGCAAGACTGCTTCCGCACGTGCGGGCGGCATTCAACACCTGGCGCATTCTGGGAGCGCACCACCGCACGCAGGAGCTGTCGTACGCCACTTTCAACGCGCTTGCCACCGCGGTACTCCTGATCTACCGGGAGTCAAGAATTTTCTTTGCCAACGAAGCTGCGGAACGTCTGTTGGCAGAAGGAGATGGATTGGCGATGCGAAATGGCTTGCTTGTCGGGGCGACATCTCGCGAGACGGCTCGCATCCAGGCATTCATCGCAGGGCTTTTCGCGCCGGTCGATGGTGCTCCGGCTGTTTGCGTTCATCCTGTCGCGCGTCCATCGGGAAAGCGCGCCTATGCCTGCTTCGCGCACCCGCTGCCGCCCGGTAGCGGCATGTACGGCCTGACCAGCACTCCGGCCACGATCCTCTTCATTCGCGATCCGTCATCCCGGTGCGCGCTTGAACCGAGGGTTCTGGATCAGCTCTATGGTCTGACCCGCTGCGAGGCGCTGCTCGCCAGTTTGCTCGCCCAGGGAATGACTTTGGACGACGCCGCGGCGACTCGCGGTATCAGCTACGAAACCGCGCGCTGCCAGTTGAAGAATGTCTTTGGCAAGACACGATGCTGTCGGCAGGCTGAACTCGTGGCGTTCCTGGTCAATGGGTGTCGACGCTGATGTGTTTGGCCGAAAGGCTATTGGGGCGCCATGCCCCAGGCCCTACGCCGCTGGGCGGGGAAACATCACGCCCAAACTGTCAGGTTCGCCAACTGGTGCTGCTCGAAGATCGAAACCAGCTTCGACGCGCAATCGGGATCTGTGACAGTACAACCGGTTGACCGCAGCCGCAGGAAGATGGCGCTGCGGAAGAACCGGGGACTGACCACGGTTGCTGAATTCTTTTCCGCGACCCCGTCGAACGGCGGCAATGCGGCGTACAGCCGACGTTCAAGGCACATGCTCCCAATGACCGCAGTGGCCGAGGAGACGACGAAGGGCGCCGGTGTCCGAACGCCTGCTTCACAGCAAGCACCGGACACTGATTGTTGTCGCTGAACCGGCGCTCATCGTCGCCAGACATTGTGGTCAGATTTGTGCGGTTTTGCGCCGCCGCCAACAAAAGCCGCCGCTCAGCCGCCGTCGGGTGGGCGTGGCCGTCGCCAGACGGCAGTCAGCGTGGCGAGTTTGGCGCGCGGCGAGAGACGTTCGTCGGACAGCGCTTCGAGAAAAGCCGAGAGCGCCTTCGACTTGGCGATGGCGAAACCGGTAAGCAGCGCCGACGGCACGGCGACCAGCGCAAACAGCGCCAGTCGGTCGGCGAAGGGCTCGTGCGTGGCGTCGAGCAGGTTCATTCCGAGGACGCCGGTGGTGATCGTCGCGATCAGCCCGGCGGTGGTCACCACGGTCAGGCGGACGACCGTATTGGACTGCCGGCGCAGACTGTCGCTGTCGAGGTACTGGCTCATGTCCTGGATTTCCTCGCGCAATTCGGTATACAGGCGCTCGGTGCCGAGGTGTTCTCTGGTCAGCTTGAATAGGGAGCGGGCCTGTGCCTGGTCGGAAATCTCGTAGAACCAGTAGCGATGGGTGAAGCGCAGGAAGACTTCGAGGATCTGCCGAATGGCGCGCTTGAATTCCTTGACCGATTCGGGCTGGCCGATCTGGAGGTGATTGAGTGCCGTTACCAGGCGGTCGGAGAGCATCAGCAAGGCGGCCTTATGAAAGTGCGGGATCAAGGCAAGCAGGAAGAACTGGTGCCGAAACTGCCCGAGCAGACCGTTTTCCAGGCCGCTGAAATAGGCGTCGCGGGCGCTGCCGACCATCACTACCGCGTGCCCGCAGGAGAACTGGCGGCTCCCCGGCTGCTCGGCGTGCGGGTGCCAGTAGCGGTCATAGCAGTAGCGTGCTTCGAAATCGTCAAGCGGCAGCTCGGAAGCGGCCGGCGCGCCAATCTTTCCCGGCCCGGTGACCAGCACCAGGCGGGCAAAGTCGTCACGGCTGAGCGCGCGCGGGTCGTCCATCGCCAGGTAGGCGAGGAGCGGCATGCGGTGATACTCGATCTGCCGGTAGCGGACCAGACCTTCCTCGTCCGAGTGGTGCAGCACCAGTGGCCGGAGCAGGAACTCCCAGTGCGAGGAGATGCACGGGGCGCGGAAGCGCGAGACGAAAGAGAGGTATTTGCTGCGTTTCTCGTAGTCTGAAGCGGCCAGCACCCGGCCGTCCGGCGCGATCCATTCGCTGCGCTTGAGGCAGTGACTACCGCTGCCATCCTCGTCCCAGGACGGTGGATAGGCCCGCCCGAAGCGGTACAGGGTGTCGTGCACCTGCCGCAGTTCGAGGTCGTCGGCGAAGATTTCGACGACCAGGATGAGCACCTCGATGTCGTAGAAGAAATAGAGGTCGAGGTGCGCGATGTCGAAATCGATCGGCTCGTCGCGGTCCTTGTAGTGCATGCGCACTTTGGCCACGTCATGGCGACGGAAGATGCGGATCGGCGATTCGCCGTCGCGCGACTGGCTCCCCTCCTGGCCCCCGCCTTCGCCGTAGAGAAAGCGCTGGACGTAAGGCAGGAAAGTCACGAACTCGCTGTAATGGCGCTCGTGAAACTGTTCGGGGTCGCCGCTGAACTCGTCGGCCAGTTCCCGCCACGGGTTATCAGCGTCCGTCCGCTCGAGCAACTGACTATGGTTCTGGAAAGGTCCGCCCTCGGCCAGCGGCATCAGTTGCAGGGGCCACATCAGGATCTGCCGGAAGTGGCGGACCCGTTGGTCTGCGTCGTTTGTCGCCACGTCCATGGGCGTCTCCGGAAGAGTAAGCGCCGGAAGCCGCCGGCCGACCATGCTAGGTCCTTGCCGTCAGGAGGTCAATGGCATCGCCGCCAGTCGTTCGCAGCGACCAGGCATGGCGCTTGCCGGTCGCCAGGAAGCCGCCGCGCCGGCTGGTGATCAGCCGTCGACCTCGATCAGCAGCATGGTCAGCATTCGTTCGGCCTGGCGCAGATAAGCGCTG
>NZ_JAVTWB010000182.1:39008-41494 GCF_032229525.1 Accumulibacter sp.
CCGACGAAGAAAAGCACGCGCCCAACCAGGAACATCGCCGCAGCGACCGGAACAAGCGCCAGCAAGTGAGCGGGAGCAAGGAGTGACACCGCAGCATAGACCGGCAACGCAAGACTGCCCTGCTCAAGGGTGTTTTGCAGCAAGGACTGCAAAATCTGGGCTCTTTGTGTGCCCGATGTCTGGGCGCTGCCATTAATGTCGTCTGGAGTAAAGAAGCGATGCCTGGCCAATCGGGCAATACAGAAGAGCAGCGCCAGTGCCGGTAGCAGCGACGACAGCGTGGCAATCTTCAGACGAGGCCACAGGTCGACGCTTTCGCTGATGGTGGGTGTTGCTGCTTGGGCGGCAACGAAAACCAAAATTGCAGCAAGCAAGGCTGAAGCCATTCCCTTGGCAACGCCAAGTTGTGTCTTGTCGAGGTGCATCGGGCGATCCAAAGTGTGACGTTTAACGGATGGCGTTTATCGGCCGCCGCAATGGCAGCGGGCGGAAGCGCGGGCCTTCAGTATCAAAGGGGTTAGAGTGATTTGCAACTTGAAATCACGCTCACCTCCATGGCACCAGGAGGATCGCTGTGGCTGGCGAGGATCTGCAGACCGACTGATCGGCTGCATCCTGATCCATACGGGGTGGTGACCGCGCCGACCGCTTTCTGCCACATGACGCTTGCACCGGCTTTGGCAGCTTGCTGATCATCAAGCTGCCCAATTCCCTGCAATTTACGACGCCCTGCGTTTGTTGAATCGGTGGCGACTTGCCTCTTACGGAGCAAGTTTCTGATTGCGCAATGTGCGGCGGTACCCTCCGGCCGCGATGGCGAGCGCGACGGCGAGGATGGCCGCCGCGGCTGCGAACGTGGTGCGCATACCGTGGGCAACGGCTTCGGGGCCTGCCGTAGTGATGTCGGTCGCTGCCGATGCGTGGGCGAACACCGCTCCCATGACTGACGCCCCGGTGATCAGTCCCAGATTGCGTGACAGGTTGAGCATGCCGGAAACGGCGCCGCGCTGCTCCGGGCTGACATCCGTCATGACAGCGGTGTTGTTGGCCGTCTGGAACAGCGCGTAGCTGGAGGTGATGACGACGATCGGTGCGATGTAGCCAGGGACGCCGAAAATCGTCGGCAGCATGGACAGCGTGAAGGCGCCCGCTGCCATTCCGAGGAGGCCGATGGTGGTCATGCGTTGTGGCCCAAAGCGGTCGGCAATGCGCCCGGCTGGCACGGCGGTCAGCGCGGCAACCAGCGGGCCGACGGACAAGACAAGTCCAACAAGCGCGGCGTCGAGCCCGAGGGTACGAGAAAGATAGAACGGCCCGACCACCAGCGTCGCCATCATCACCGTAGACACGAGCATGCTCGTGGCGAGACTCGAACTCAGCACCGGATTGCGGAACATCGCCAATCGAATCAACGGGGACTCGGCCCTTCTCTCGGCAAGCACGAAGAGACCGACGCCAAAGACAACCACCAGCAGCAGAGCCAGGTTGAACGGGCCAGGACCAGCGCTGCCGATGGTCATGGCCAGCGCATATGCCGCGAGTGTCAATGCAAGCAGCAGCGTGCCCAAATGGTCGAAGGCGGGACGCTTTGTTTTCAGCGCTGTTCGATCACTCGGCAGATAGCGATGTGCGAGAAGAAGAGTCAGGACGCCCAGCGGCACGTTGATCAAAAAGATTGCCCGCCAACCGGGTCCGGCGATCAGGATGCCACCGAGTGACGGGCCGAGCGCGGTACCCATCGCGGACATCGTTCCGAGCAGCCCAATAACGCTACCGGTCTTTGCCTTGGGAACCGTTTCACCGACAAACGCCATGGTCAGTGCCATCATGATGGCTGCGCCCAGGCCCTGTAGCGCACGGGCAGCAATCAGTAACCAGAGCGTGGGAGCGACGCCGCACAGGCTTGATGCCACCACAAACAGGAAGATTCCGGCTAATAGCAGCCGTTTGCGGCCGGTAATATCACCGAGCCGTCCGACGCTGACGATCATGGTGGTGATGGCGAGAAGATAAGCGAGGACGATCCACTGGACTTCCTGAAAGGAGGCATTGAATGCCTCTGCCAGGTTTGGCAAAGCCACATTGGCGCTGCTGGTGCCGAGTGACGACAGGAGCACGGATAGCGAAAGGCTGGCCAGCGCCCAGCGCACCGAAGGTGCCGGTTGCGCGCTTCGAAATAGCGCTTGATCTTGTCCTGCAATGATGGTCTTCATCGTGAACTCGCTTTCGTGACGACCCCTGAATCGGAGCTGTCACAAACATACGCCTTCACTTGGCATGGCGGAAGGCGCATCATTTGCACTTTATTCGTGCGTTTGGCGCCATGTCACAACGAGGCCGTACCAAGGGGAATGCATGGCGACACCCGATCTGAACCTGCTGGTCACACTTGATGTGTTGCTCGCCGAAGGCAGCGTTGCGCGCGCTGCCCGACGGTTGCGGCTCAGCCCGTCGGCGATGAGCCGGGCACTGGCGCGATTGCGAGA
>NZ_JAVTWB010000183.1:0-6410 GCF_032229525.1 Accumulibacter sp.
AGTTCAGTCAAGGTGTGCTCAAGCTGTCGATCCCGAAAGCCGAGCACGCGCAACCACGCAAGGTGCAGGTCAAGGTGTTGTGAGGCATGCGGGCAGGGACGGGGGTCACTCGTCCCCTACTCGTGGATAGGGCGGCAGACCCATGCCGGGAACCCGGCGCGCCAGGCCGTGGTCAGCGACGCCGCTCCGGCAAGAACTGCCGCGCGGTGACCACTTGGTGTCGATATTTCTTACAGGCCTACCTGCTCTTTGTCGGCCGCGCATCTTAAGCAACTGTTTTCATGGAATTTACCAGAATTGGCGTGCTTCTTGCTGAGTGGACTTGCACCCACTCAAGAAGGGAGCCGTCTCATGGAAACCGATCGCGCATTTGCCACACGCATGGTTGAGCAGGTCCAGCATATCGAGCGCTATCGACAGGAAGTGCTGCGCGTCGAAGGACGGGTACTCGATGGCGACAGCGCGGCCTGGGAGTGGATCAGCCGCTACGCCGCGCTGTTCCCGTCCATCGAGACCTACACCGGCTACTGACCGCTCACCCTGGCGAACCAGCCGGTGGTTGTTGCCGTCTGGTCCGCCCGTGCCCCCCACTCAGGACCCTCCCGTCCCGGGCAATTCTCGACCGCTCGACCCCCGCGACCCCTCGACCCGATATCGCACTGGCCGGCCACGCCGCGACGCTCCGGCAAACACTCATCGCCCCGGGAAAACCAGTTCACCGGGTTGCGCGCCTGCTGCTGTAGACAGCGGTGACCTCCAGATGAGGTGACGCGCGGCCGCCCGGCTTCTTCGAGGTAATGCGTTCGCGTCAGGTCGTCGCGGCGGCGCAAGATCGGCAGCGGGCTCGCCGACGGTCACGCCAATGATCTCGTCAGTGGGCGACATTGTCGACTTTGCGACACCTCGAGAGAGGAAAAACCCCAGCAAATTCATCGCCATGGACTTGGCATCCATCTTGCTCGGTAGTGACTGGAACCCTGGAGAACCGTATGAAAGCCAGCGAGATCCAGGCACTGCTCGACGAGCCGGCCTGTAGCCACAACGAGAAGGAAAAATCCGGATGCGCCCGGCCCAAGCCTGGCGCCACGGCCGGCGGCTGTTCCTTCGACGGCGCCCAGATCACGCTGCTGCCGATCGCCGATGTCGCCCACATCGTGCACGGGCCGATTGCCTGCGCCGGATCGTCCTGGGACAACCGCGGCGCCCGCTCCTCCGGCGTCAAGCTCTACCGCATCGGCATGACGACCGATCTGTCGGAAACCGACGTCGTCATGGGGCGTGGTGAAAAGCGGCTGTTGCACGCCATCAAGCAGGCCATCGACGGCTATGCGCCGGCCGCCGTGTTCGTTTACAACACCTGCCTTCCGGCGCTGATCGGCGACGACGTCGAAGCGGTCTGCAAGGCCGCCGGCGAGCGCTGGGGAACACCCGTCGTGCCGGACGATGCCGCCGGCTTCTACGGCACCAAGAACCTCGGCAACCGCCTGGCCGGTGAAGCGATGCTCAAGTACGTGATCGGCACTCGCGAACCCGAGCCCGCCGCAGTGCGTGCCGACGGCTTGACCACCCATGACGTCAAGCTGATCGCGGAATCCAACATCGCCGGCGAGTTCTGGCACGTCGCGCCACTGTTCGACGCGCATCGCCGATCGAAACACTGGTCCCGGAAAGTCGCAAGGTCGGGCAACGCCCGCGGCAGGTCAATGTGCTCGCCTCGGCGATGCTCACGGCGGGCGACATCGAGGCCATCAAGGAGTGGATCGAAGCCTTCGGCCTGCGCCCGGTGGTGGTTCCGGACATCGGCGATGCGCTCGACGGTCACCTGATCGACGCAGAGTTCTCGCCGCTGACCATTGGTGGCACGCCGCGGGCGGAAATCGAGCGCATGGGCGAATCGGCCGCCACCCTGGTCATCGGCCCCTCGTTGAACACCGCCGCCGAGCTGTTGAAATGGCGCACCGGGGTTCCCGATCATCGCTTCGGCGGCCTGATCGGTCTCGACGCCTTGACCACCGCATTCACCACCGACAGCGCTTGACCGCAGCGGCTTGGGGTGGCTTGGAGTCCGCTCCTGAAAGCCGCCGCCGAGGGGCGTGCCCTCATCGTTGGTGCAGTTTCAACGCAGATCATCGGGTCATGCTAACCTCCCGTCTGCGCGGCTGCGGCACAGCTTGCAATGGCCATCCTTAATATGAAAACTGGGAGACAAGAACAATGGATCTAAAGAGCGGGCTTTGCCAAATGGTTTCCCAGGGAGCGGGCAGTTATAAGTTCCTGGACGGGGGTGCCAACAACGGATCAGCCTATATGTCGAACGATAGTAAGAAACGAGGGACATTTTGGCTCGCGCGACCTCAGATACATGAAGGATTTCCCACAGGTATTTGGATGTTCGAGCAGCCCTCGCCAGAAGGACAATTAAGCGATTCCATTTCCGGCAGCGGTGTTTACTTGGTGACGCGTATGGAAAGTTTCGATTGGCACCCGAACCCGCAGCCTTACATCGCGATGGGCGACGACGTTGCAAACGCCCACTGGACGGCCGAAACCTATAATTCTGCCCCAGGATGTTTTAATTTCAGGAGTCAAGGTTACCTAAACGGGAACCCAGGGGACCGTACGCCTTGGCGCTACCAAGTGAGCTTGGAGAGCTACGGAAACGCTGGGAAAGCCTCTTGGAAAATCATTTACACGCCGAAAGGCTAGCCGCTCTTGCCGATCGGCTGCCAAGGCTGTGACGTACGCTGGAGCGCCATGAAGCAAGGGCTGGGTGAGGCAATTTACCGGCCATAGGGCCGGCGGGAAATCACGCCGACTCGCTGCTGTGAACTTCTCGTTATGGCGGAATTCGAGCCACGAGCATTATTGCTCCTTCAAGGCTCGGAACCTCCGCCAGGTGACGTTCTTCCAGCGGCCGGGGTGATCACGGGCCCGGGGGCTGCCAACCGGATCGACGCGCTGGCGTCGAAGGACCTGCACAGTCGCTTCGATCGCCTCGTCAATTCGTTCGAGCAAGGGAAGTTCCGCCGGCGGCACCCGGTTGACCGAAGACACGCAGATCGCTGCGCAGAAACGGTCGTCGATACCTTTGGGCGACGGCTCCAGTCGCTACCGGCCGGAGCGAAAGTTGCCGGGCGGGATTCGCACCCGCTGGAAAACAACGCCTTGGCACGGCGCACAGGAAAATTGGCTTAAAGATATCGGGCAGCGCTGCTAGACTGCCGGGCCATGCGCGAGCTTCAAGGATTGCCGTACCGCTGTCGCTCTGTTGGCAGAGCAGCAGCGCAGTCGTAACTTGCCGGCGGCCATTGGATCGGCTCAGGGGTCAGGTCTCAAATCTGACTGGGCGCAGCCGCGTCGTTTGCGCAGCAAGATGTTCCGCGCCTGGCCTTGGCGACCAATGGCGACACCAAATATGGCAAGGTTCGGACTTCGCCTTTGCGGCGTGCCGCGAGCCCGCTCCCCATTCACATCCCTTAGAGCTCAACATGCCGATACTTGAAGATATTGCGGTTCAACTGAAAGTGCTGGAAGAGCAGCACGCTTTGCAGCATGGCCAGAACGAGCAGATCATCGAGCAGTTGACGACTCTGCAGAGGGGCAACGAAAAAGATCAGAAGCTGTTCAAGGAATACTCGGACGCCCTCGCCAAGGGTCTGCCCGGGATGACGAAGGGCGTGATCGGCGCCATCAAGGCGGCAAAGAGCGGCGACCCCTACGCGATCAGCATCGCGTCGCTGGATATTTTCTCGAGTGTCATGACCCTCGCGGGGCCGATGCTGGGCCCGGTCGGCCCTCTCGTGTCGGCGCTGAGCGGCATGATCTCGATGATCCTTGGCGAATTCCTGCCGAAGGGCCCGAACCTGAAGGACGAGATCACGCAAGTTCTCGACAAATTCCTTGCCGAGCAACTCTTGCGTGAACTGGGTACCGCCGCCGATCAAATTTGGATCTTTACGGATACCCTCGAACATCACGGCCCGTCCGCCTGGACACCACTCGATCTCGACGGTGGCCCGCAAATCAAGGCGATCGACGACACCTGGCAATGGCTGTTGCAGAAGGACAAGCAGGCGTTGCCACAGTGGGGTGAATGTCTCGACAAAACCTGCCAGGTGTTCAACCAGTTGTTGCGTGCCGTCATCCTGTCCGTCGCTCACCCATCGATCAAAGAGGACGTCAAGCCAGGTGCCATGCTTGTCTACCTTCCATCTCGATTGGAGATGTGTCTGGACCGCATGCAGCAGGCCACGCACGTAGCGCGAAAGCGCGGGACGTTCTGGCACCTTGGCGGCAGCTACAGCTATACCTACATCGAAAGTGGATGCGTCTACACAACCGACTCGGTTGTCGCTTCGGATGTCGATTGGCGCAACCTCAGCGGGGAAACTCGGGCCCTGTCGGTGACGTTGAACGAAGGGCAAAGGGGTGTCATCCATCCGGACATGACGCTCTTGGCGTTGGAGCCGGCAAACGGTGGCTCTGTCTGGGGTGGGTTCAACGGCGGCGGGCGGGACAAGTACGACAAGGACCATCCGTTCAGACCGAACCATCGGACTTATGCGCTGAGAGGCAAGTGGCCGGGCGGGTCTGGTTGGGGCCAGCTGTCGAGCGACCATCACCGCCTCACGCTCGAGGGGTGCTACGACATCTACGCCGTTCCTGCCGCCAGGCATTTCCCCGGGGGGGTTTACATGCTGACGGCGAACGGGGGCGAATACCGCGGCTACCTACTGAAAGAAGGCGAAGCACCCGCCTTTGCCTGGTCTGCCCCGATCGCGGACGGCCGCACACTGGGGTCGATTCGCTACGTGGAGCAGCCGAAAGTGTTCCCGGATGACCCTGATGAGAATCAAGGTAACAACCCAAGTGTCTTCAATGGAATCAGCGCGGTGTACTACGCCGGGTGCCAGGCTACGGGTTCGGGAGCGATGGACATTCTTGTCCGGTACCGGAACCCGCGCAGCGATGCCCTCGACAAGACCGGACTCTGCTGGACGGAAGAGCAGACACAGGAAGAACAGTTCATCCAGGCACCGTGGCGAAATTTCAGAGGGATCGGCGTGGACCAAGGCTACCTGTGGGTCTACGGTGCGAACCGCATCGCCTGTGCCACGCATGCCTCGGTCAGGAAGGCGTGGCTGGAAAAGCGCTCCCCCTCGTGGATGTGGTGCGAGTGCATCCCGCCGGGTCTGGAGTTCTGGGCCAACGAGGATCTCCTGACCGGGTTGCTGGACTTGGCCCCCTGTGACGATGGAACCCTGTTTGGGGCGTTCATCGATCGCTATTGGCGTACGGATGAACTAGCCATCAGCGGCAGGGACGTGAACAAGTTCAGGTTGTTCATGCTGACACCGCAGATTGATCGTCCGAACAGGACCATGCAGCTCCAGGCCGCCGACTGCTTTCAGGTTTCCGGGTCAGGTTTCGGGGTCGAGAAGAGGCCGATCTTCTGCTGGCCGATGATCGAGCAACTGACGGCGACGCTGAAGGAACAGGTTGGCGAACGCCACGCCTGATACGCACTCTTCACCGACGTTCACGCACGCGCCACCGAGTTGACCGATGCAACGGGCCCGCTATGCGGGAAACGGTGTCTACCCAATCGACAACAACCCCGTCGAGAACGCGATCCGGCCAATTTGCCTGGGGAAAAAGGACTGGCTCTTCGCGGGTTCCGAAGCCGCCGGCAAACGCGCGGCGGTGATTCAGTCCTTACTGCAAACCGCTTGCCTGAACGGCATCGAGCCCATGGCCTGGCTCACCGACACCCTGGAAAAACTCCTCTCTTGGCCGAACCGCCCCATCGACGAGTTGTTGCCTATCAAACTGCCTGCCTGAGCTGCACGCGGAGAGGTGGGTGCGCTGCACGCTTACCACGATGCGGGCGTACCGAAGGCCAAAAGGAGTCAGCGTGATTTCAAATTGCAAATTACTCTGACCCCTTTTGTTTCGCTGACCATCGGCCATCAGCCGTTACTGAAGGCCGAGAGTAAGCCGCGCCCCGAACGGCAGGTAACTGATAGGAGGCGTCACTGGCAAGATAGGTACAAGCTCCCCTACATGAGGAGGTTTTTGTTCAGTCATCGCAAGCATTTCTCGCTTCTGCATTTCTTGTGCGCCAATGATTGGCCCCCAAGCCCACAGTTGTCACTTGACAACCTACGCGCTTTCGCCTATCGTCACCACGCAGCCCAACAGAGCGTCACAATGTCCCACCCGAAAAAGGAAATTGCTGCCGCTCTTGAATATGCTCGGAGCAAAGGCTGGCGTATTGTGGAAGGTGGCTCCCATGCATGGGGCCAAATGTATTGTCCCTACAACGATAAGGAATGCCGATGCGGGGAGTTTTGCAGAACAAGCATCTGGAGCACACCGAAGAACCCGAGCAATCATGCCAGACATCTGCG
>NZ_JAVTWB010000184.1:0-6403 GCF_032229525.1 Accumulibacter sp.
GCAGCCGTCCGATATTGAAATAGTGCAGAACAATCCTACACTTACTGCAATCGCCCAGTCAAAGTTCGGCCTAGCACCGGGGCTCGCGTGCCGGTGCGGGCTGTGCGCCTGCTCCTCGTGCTTGCCGTTGTTTCCGGACGCGCATCCGCCTCTTCTGGCCGGCCGTGTTGTGGTCGTCACCCGTCTGGTGGTCGTGCTGCCGCGCCGGTTTTTCCCCGCGCTGTCCGGGTTCGCTGTGCCGTGTCACCTTGCGTGATGGCTTGGCCGCAACGAGATTCACGGGCATATTCCTCGAACAAGATGTTGTTCTTGCCCGAGTTCTTGACCTTGTACATCAGCTTGTCAGCGTAGCGTAGCGCATCGTCTGGATTCGCCATGGCACAGTGGAACAGCGCTACACCGATGCTGAAGCCAACGGGCCAGCCGTTCGCACTGGCAAGCTTGACAAGACTTTCATGCAACTCGGTAAAGAACGCCTGGGCACCGGCAAGGTCGGTTTCTGGAAGCAGCACGGCGAACTCGTCACCGCCGAGGCGGCTGCCAAGGTCGGAGCCGCGCAGTCGTTTGCTCAGCGCGCTCGCGACTGCTTTCAGAACCTCATCGCCCACAGCGTGGCCGTGGCTATCGTTGACGCCCTTGAAGCCATCCAGGTCAAGATAGCCGAGAGCCAACGGCCTGCCGTGCCGGTTGGCCAGCATGAAGATCGCGTCGCATCTGTGTCTGAAGGTGCGAGCGTTCAAAAGGCCGGTGAGGCCATCCTCCTGGGCAAGAATTTCCTGAAGATTGAGAGCGCCTCGGAGGCGATCGAGAAGATAAGCAATGATGACGAAATAGCCAAGCCGGACGGTGGCATTCCAGAACGGTATGGCGGGATGGCTGAATTGGTGGTCCGCGGCATACTCGACCGTGAGCCAGCTGATGGCCGAAACGATACAGACAAGAAAGCCGAAGCGCCTACCGACGTACCATGTGCCGACGCCAACGGGAATCGTGTAGAAGATCGAAAGGGACAGTTCATAGCCGGTCGCGAGGTCGCAGGCGCCGACTATCGCCACGAGCAGGAATGAATATGCCCGTAGCTGCCACGGTGACAGCAGCGATAGCAATCCGCTTACGGCTATTCGCATGGCAACAGCCCTGATCGAAGGCCCTGACACTGCAACGCCTGTCCGCGGTCCTGGGCAAATTTGCCGACGGCTCGAGTTACCATCAGGCAATGTACCGCTAAACGGGGTGAACGTCGCCTGCCGGACTTCCGACAGACGTGTGTTTGGTTGATTTCAGTGACCGGTCGAGGCCTGGAACCCGCTGCGAGCGGCTGAGTTCGCTGCCTTGGGATGCGTTGGCGGCAGTGTGGCTATTGGCCGCGCCGCTGCGTCGAGCGGTGCCCATCGACTCGGGCCGGCTTGCCGTCACTCCGACAGTCCAACCCGTCGCATGGCCATCCCGCACGGGAGACTCGGCGATGCCCTTGCCGCAGCCGCGGCCCTTGGTCACCGCCGACCAACTTCTGCAAGACCGAGGATCAGCCCGCATCAGCCAACCCCTGGCGCAGCTTCGGTGCAGCGAAATCGATGAATGCGCGCACGTTCGGCGAGAGTAGCCGGGCTTGCGGATAGACGATGTGCGCCGGTGTGCGCTGGGCGTGATGGCTGGCCAGCACCTCGAGCAGCGTGCCGGCGCGCAGTTCCTCGCGCACGTGGTAGTCAAAGAACTGTCCCCAGCCCAGCCCCAGCACACAGGCCTGCACGGCGGCATCGATCTGGTTGGTGGTCAGCAGGCTGTTCACGGCTACCCGCAGTGTCTTGTCGTGGTCGCGGATCTCCCACTCACCGGGCGATACCAGTCCGGTGAAACTGACGCAAGGCTCGCCGGCCAGATCGCCAGGTGTGCTCGGCGCGCCGCGGCGCGCGAGCAAGGCCGCGCTGCCGACGATCAGGCGGCGCGTGTTCCCGATTGGCACGCCGACCATCGACGAATCAGGCAGTGGCGCCAGCCGGACCGCGAGATCGATCCCTTCCTCGACCAGATCGGTAAGTCGGTCCAGCAACAACAATTCGAGGTGCATCTGCGGGTGCTCGGCGAGGAAGTCGACGACCACCGGCGCCACGAACTGGCGGCCAAAGGGCACCGACGCGGTGATCCGCAGATTCCCGCGCGGCTCGATCCGGCGTGCGCTGAGACTCGCCTGCGCTTCGTCGACTGCCGCCAGGATGGCGCGGCAACGCGCGCAGTATTCGCGGCCTTCGTCGGTCAGCGCCATGCGTCGCGTGGTGCGGTTCAACAGCCTCACCCCAACTTCGCGTTCGAGCGCTGCCAGGGTGCGCACCATCGACGGCTGCGAGACGGCCAGCACCTCCGCAGCCGCGGTCAGGCTGCCGGAATCGACGATCTTCACGAACGCCCGCATCGCGGAGAGCATGTCCATAAGGGCAAATATTACTGCGCAATCTGCAGCAATCAAATCTCTTTCGCGCCATTTATCTGTGCTTTCGAAGTGATCAAGATGGCAATCGTCGCGACTGCAGCGACGCCCGAACCCCAACCCATCAAGAAAGGAAATTCATCATGGCACGCGTTCAAGTCATCGATCCGAAGACCACCTCCGGCGAAACCCGCCAATTGCTCGACGCCGTCCAGGCGCAGCTCGGCACCACGCCCAACTTCATCCGGGTGCTGGCCAACTCGCCCAAGGCGCTGCAAGGCTTCCTCGGGCTCTACGGCGCGCTCGGCGAGGCGAGCATCGACAAGGCGACGCAGGAGCGTATCGCACTGGCCATTGCCGAGGGCAACGCTTGCCAGTACTGCGTCGCGGCGCACACCGCCATCGGACGCCACGCGGGCCTCTCGAACGACGAGATGGTGCTCAACCGTCAGGGCAGCTCACAGGACACCAAGGCAGCCGTGACCGTCGCCTTTGCGCAGGCACTTAACGCCAACCTGGGCGAGATCACCAGCGCGGAATTCGCCGCCGCACGTAGCGGCGGGCTGAGTGACGCGGAGATCGTCGAAGTGATCTCGGTGGTGGCGATCAACCTCTTCACCAATATCCTGGGCAAAGCCACACGCGTCGAGATCGACTTCCCGAAGGTCGACTTGCTGCGCGAGCCGGTCAGGGCCGCCGCCTAGAAGATCGTCTGCCGATTAATGTGAAAGTCGCGTAAGCGACCCACGAATCTCCCTTCTCCCCACTGCGGGAGAAGGGCCGGGAAAGAGGGGGGCGGTCATGACTTTCATGGTTTGGGGTATCTCAACATGTTGTTATGACCGTTCGCCTGTTGGCGGGCCGGCGCTCGCGCTGTTCCCCCTCTCACAGGAGACGATCATGGCTCGTGCCTACAGCGAAATCGCTTTCACCCCCGGCGTGCGCGCCTTCCAGAAGCGTATGGGCAGTCGGGAAAACTATGCCCGCCTGGACCACGTCGACTACCGTGGCGACACGCTTGGCCCGACCGAGGCCGAATTCATCGCCGCGCGCGATGGCTTCTACCAGGCCAGCGTTGGCGAGAACGGTTGGCCGTACGTGCAATTTCGCGGCGGGCCAGCCGGCTTCCTGCGCGTGCTGGATCAGCGCACGCTCGGCTACGCCGATTTTCGCGGCAACGTGCAATACATCAGCGCGGGCAACATCGAAGCCGACGGTCGCGTCGCCCTGATTCTGATGGACTACGCGCAGCGCCGCCGCCTGAAGATCTGGGGTCGCGCACGGCTGGTGGACGAGGCCGACGATGCGGCGCTGATCGCGCGCCTGGAGGATGGCAACTATCGCGCGCGTATCGAGCGCGCCGTGCTGATCAGCGTCGAGGCCTTCGATTGGAACTGCCCGCGGCACATCACGCCGCGCTTTACCGAAACGGAGATCGGCCAGCGTACTCAGGTGCTGCATGCCGAGATCGCGCAACTGCAGCAGGAACTGGTACGCGTCGCACGACGGGTACCACTCGCACCACTTGCGCGTGACCAGGGTGAAGTTCCCGACGGCGGCGGAACGGTGCCGGGCGCGCTGGCTAGTGTGGGTAGTGGCTCGCTGGCATTGATCGTCACCGGTATTCGACAGCTGACGCCGCGCGTACGCGCCTACGAGCTGCGTTCGCCTGACGGGGCCGCCCTGCCGAAGATTGGCGCTGGCGCCCATATCGACGTGCCGCTGCACTTGCCAAACCGCGGCGAGGAAACGCGTCGCTACTCGATCAGCTCCAACCCGGCGCGACGCGACGCCTATGAGATTGCGGTGCTGCGCGAGGATGCTGGGAGCGGTGGCTCGGTCGCCATCCATGCCAGCTGGCAGATTGGTCGGCAGCTGTTCTGCCAACCGCCGGGCAACGACTTCGCGCTGCACGACGACCAGCGGCCAGCGGTACTGATCGCCGGCGGCATCGGCATCACGCCGATCAAGGCGATGGCGCTGCAATTGCAGGCCCGGAAAACCCGGTTCATGCTGCACTACGCCGGCCGTTCGACACGAGAAATGGCCTACCGGGATCGCCTCGAGCGACAGTTCGGCGCCCAGCTGCGCATCTACGCCGGAGATCGCGGCCAACGCCTGGACGTGCCGGGCGTGATCGCCGCAGCGCCTGCCGAGGCGTTGTTCTACGTTTGCGGCCCGGTGCGATTGCTTGACGCCGTGCGCGACGCCGCCGCGACACAGTGCGTCGCTGTCGAGCGGCTGCGCTGCGAGCGCTTCCACGTGTCAGCGCGGCCCGACGATCTGCCCATACAGGTGGTGCTGCACGGCAGCGGCCGCACGCTCGAGGTCGCGGCCCAACAGAGCATTCTCGATGCCGTGCATGCGGCGGGGATAGCTGCGGCGGCTGGCTGCCGTAGCGGTAGCTGCGGGACCTGCGCGGTCAAGGTGCTGGCAGGCATTCCCGATCACCGCGACAGTGCGCTCAGCGACAGCGAGCGCGAGAGGGCCGGGCTGATGTGCATTTGCGTCTCGCGGGCAAGGTCGGCGGCCCTGACGCTTGACCTCTAGTCGCCGGAATCGCAGATGGCCGGGTAGCCGCCTTGCCAGCCCCTGATTACCTGGATCGCGTCGATAAACGACTCAAACCTGGAGAAAGACCGTGCTCTTTTCTGACCCCGGAGCCCGTGTTTTTTTCGACGGAAAGCGCGTAAAGCGTGTGGCGGCTGGAATTCGTAGCTTCCACATGGCGTGCCGCAGGAGAGCAGCATGGTCACCGTCGACCATTGGGCTGATCAGCGAGCGACAAGGCTTTATCGCCAGATGAATCGGGCTCCTACAAACAACTATCTCGCCTGCCTCCGTAGGAGCCCGATTTGTCGGGCGATACGTCGCTGGTATCGAGGCACGGCTGTTTATCTTTCGGATAACGCGAGGTCGGCGCCGAGACCGGCCAAAGCCGCTGCGAAGCCGCGCCGCAGCCACGATTAAACCGGCGGATAGTCAATGACCGCCTTGCGGACAGCATTGGCAAGCAGCCCAGAGACGACAAAGATCAGAAAGCTCATGGCCATGAAGACAGCGCTCAGAGCGCGCAGGTCTGGTAGCGGTGAGGCGGCGTTCGGCTGTACGAACTGCGCCAGGAAAGCCAGAAAGAAGATCGAGAGCTTGAGGTTCCGGGGTTTCAGCAGAAAGGATCTGGCGAACAGTCTCGCCGCGCTGCTGGCCGATGGCGCCGGGTCGACAGTGAAGGCCGCCTTGGCCGATTATCCAAAGGGTCAGCGTGATTTCAATTGGCAAATCACCCTGACCCTTTTTGTTCGGTTCTGCCGCCGTCGTGGTTGTAACCACGACGGCTGTTTTTTTTGTGCACGAGGACTCCCGCTTCTACCCTCACTGGCTCAAGGAATATGCGCTGAACACCGGCTCTCGGATTGATGCCTGCGTATTGATGACCAATCACGTGCATCTGCCTGTTTCGGCGGAAGCGGGAAACAGCGTTGGCGCCTTGATAAAAGCACTGGGGCAGCGCTACGTGCAATACGTCAATCGAAGCTATCGCCGTTCCGGTACTCTCTGGGAAGGTCGCTTGCGCTTGTGTCTGACCCAGGAAGAGCGCTACCTCCTCGCGCTGCCAGCGCGACATCGAACTCAACCCCGTTCGCGCCGGCTTCGTTGGGCACCCGTCCGAGTATCCTTGGTCGAGCTATCGCGTGAAGGCCGAGGGCGAGGGCGATTCGTTGGTCGAGCCGCATCCGCTGTATCTTGCATTGGGAGCGGACCAGTCAACGCGGCAAGCCGCCAATCGCGACCTCTTCCGAAATCAGCTGGATACAGAACGAAGCGAAAGGCTCCGCCGCGCAACGAACGGAAATTTTGCTCCAGGCGACTCGCGGTTTGCAGGGCAGATCTCTCAAACAATTGGCCGACAGGCAAGGCCAGGAACTTGCGGTCGGCCGCGCAAGCGCCCAGACACCGTCTCTGAGCAGCTGTTTTGAG